>JAFAZJ010000269.1 GCA_019239835.1 Alphaproteobacteria bacterium
AGCGCCGTCAGCACCAGGCCACAGGGCAGAAAGCCCAGCGCGATTCCGGTGACAAAATCGCCAGGAAAACCCGGCACCGGTGCCACACGAACAATCTTCGTCGCCAGAAATTGCGTTCCCGGCAAGTGCAAGCTCGTCCCACCGAGCGCGCCCATGACCAGCAGCAAGGCGGCTATGGCAACGAACAGAGCTCGGAACCAGCCGAGCTCGACGACCTGCGCGAACCCCTCTGCTAGTCCGCCGGCCACGGCGCCGAAACCGCCATAGGTGACCGCGCGACCGAGGTGATAGCCCGGCAGCAGGGCGGCGCGCATGCGACTGAAAGCCGGGCCGATCTCGTGCACGGCCGCAAGCCGCAGCGCTCGCGTCAGCACGAATGGGCCACACATCCCCAGGCAATGCGTGGTGCCGCCGATGAGTCCGGTCAGGAATACAGCAACGTAGAGCGCCAGCTCCGGCGGCAATCCGCCCAGCAACCACGCGGCGTCCCAGCCGTGATGGTGATCATGCATTGCACCAATTACGGCCGAGCGAGACGCTCGGTCATTGATTCATGTCAGTCGGCCGCGCGCCTCACGTCAGCATGTGGCACTCGCCTTCGGACGGTACGACACAGTCCCAGCCCAGCTCACGCTCGATACGTTGCTGCAAAGCCGCCGACGCATCGCCTTCACCGTGCACGATGAAGGTACGGGTCGGCGGGCGTTCAAAGCCGCTCAGCCAGCGCAGGATCTCGCCAGCGTCAGCGTGTGCCGACAGCATTGGAAGATTGTCGATTTCCGCCCGAACAGGAATCCACTGGCCGTGCATCTTTACCTCCTTCGCTCCCTTCAGAAGCGAATCGCCGCGCGTGCCGGCGGCCTGGAAGCCGGCGAACAGGATCGTGTTGCGCGGATCCGGCGCGAGTGCCTTCAGGTGATGCAGAACCCGACCACCCGTCGCCATGCCGCTGGCGGAGATGATGATCTTGGGCACCGGACTGTGTTTCAGTGCACGGGACTTCTCGATGTCGCGGACATAGGTCGCAACAGACATCGACTGTCGGCAAACGTCCGGCGAAAGTCGGTGGTCATTTGGATAGCGCTGAAAGATGCCGCTGGCATCAATCGACATCGGGCTGTCGAGATAGACCGGCAGAGACGGAATCTTGCCAGCCTTCTTCAGCTGCCAGCACAGATGCAGCAGTTCCTGCGCGCGGCCCACGGCAAAGGCCGGGATCAACACGCTGCCGCCGCGCATCATCGTGCGTTCGACGATCTCGAGCAATGCTGCGGCGGGATCCGTCGCCGGATGCGTGCGATCGCCATAAGTCGACTCGACGACGAGATAATCGCAAGTGGCAACCCGCGCAGGATCCGGCATCAGTGGGTCGGCATAGCGGCCGAGATCGCCCGAGAAGACGACACGCTTGCCTGCCCAGTCGATCTGCGCGGTCGCCGCCCCCAGGATATGGCCCGCGCGGCGCAACAGCAGATGCGCGCCGTAACCCATGTCGATCGGCTCGTCGAACCTCACCGCATCGATCCGCTCCAGCGCCCGCTCGGCATCGCGCTGATCGTAGAGCGGCAGAGCCGGCTTGTGACGGGAGAATCCATGTCGGTTGGCGAACTCGGCGTCGTTCTCCTGGATCCGCGCGCTGTCGAGCAGCAGCAGCAGGCAGAGCTCGGCCGATGCCTCCGAACACAGGACCCGTCCACCGAAACCCTCGCGTACCAGCTTCGGCAGATAGCCGGAGTGGTCGAGATGGGCATGGGTGAGCACGACCTTGTCGATCGTCTCGGGCGGCACCGCGAACCTCGCCCAGTTCTTCAGGCGCAGCGCCTTGAGACCCTGGAACAGGCCGCAATCGACCAGGATGCCGTGCCCATCGTAGCGCAGCAGATGACGCGAGCCCGTGACCGTGCCGGCGGCGCCAAGAAAGCTGAGCGTCAATGGCGCCATCGGGGATCTCCATCGGCGAGTGCCGCCGATGGAGAGCCATCTACGATCACGCCCACCCGCGCGCTTTGATCCGGATCAAGCTGCAAAGGAACGTTGGGGCCCGGCTCAGGCTTGCCGCAGCACCGCGCAGGCGCTCTCCAGCACGCGTGCCGCATCGCCACCGGCGTCAATGCGATGCCAATCGATCGATCCGATGCCGCGTTCGGCCTGCAGTGCGACGATATCGGGGTTGGCGTCGGAAGCATCGTGCACCCGCTGGCTGACCCGTGAAACGAGATCATGCATCGGTGCCTCCAGCCACAGCCCGGCAAACCCTATGCCCAGTCGCACAGCCAGCCCCCGCAGCGCTTCGCGCTCCTCCTCGTGGAGATGCACTGCATCGACGATCACGCTGTAGCCGGCACGCAGAGCCAGCTCCGCCTTGTGTCGCAAGATCCCGTACACGGCATCGCTGCTGCGCGGATCGTAGGCTTTCAGCGGCAGACGGTCATATTCACCGACCGCGAACAGGCGCTTGCGCTCAACGTCGCTGCGCAGATGGACGGCGCCGGGAAGGCAGCCGATACCGGGCGCAAGGCCTGCGGCGAGCGTGCTCTTGCCCGTGCCCGACAGTCCACCAATTGCCAGAAGTCGCGGTGCGACCGGCTCCAGCACCGCTTCCGCCAGCGCGAAATAGCGCGCCGCCGCGGCCATTTCCGCCTGCCGATCGGCATCGCCCAAATGGTCCAGACCCGCGGCGATGACCTTGGCACGAATTGCGGCGCGCACGCTGATAAACAGCGGCAACGCCGCCAGTCCCGCCAATTGTCGCTCATCTGCCCAGGACACGAGGTATCGGTTGAAAAGAAGACTGGCCTCGACGGCGAGGCCGCGCTCAAGCAGGTCCATCAACAGGAAGGCGACGTCGTAGAGCACATCGATGGTCGCCAGCGCCTCGTCGAATTCCAGAGCATCGAACAGGGTAGGCGTCTGGTTCAGCAAGACGATGTTGCGCAGATGCAGGTCGCCGTGGCAGCGGCGAACGAACCCGGCTTTCGACCGCTCGACGAGCAGAGGGGCCACGCGCTCAAGTGCGCTGCGCGAGCGCATCGTGAAGGTTGCGACCCGCTCGATTCCGAACAGGTCAGGTGTCTCGTCCAGGCCACTCCTGTTGCCGTCGATGACGGCTCGCATGTCGGCGACGACATCGACCCTGTGACGCATCTCGGCGCGAGTCTGTGACTGGACGACGGCGGCAGCCACGCGCTCGACCAGTACCTTGGTCAGCTCACCGCGGTCGGCCACACGATCGCAGGTGAGCCGTTCGTCGAAACGGCGCATCTGCACGACCCACTCGACGATCTCGCCCTCGCCTCCCAGCGCCAGAGCGCCGGCCCGCCGCACGACGGGCAGGACCCCGAGATAGATGTCGGGCGCATTCGCGCGATTGACCCGCACCTCGGCTTCGCAGGCGCGGCGACGCTTCTCCAGCGTGGAGAAGTCCATGAACGGAAATTTCACCGCGCGTTTGACCTTGTAGGCGTGATCGCCTGCCAGGAATACCGCGGCGCCGTGCGTGTCGACACGCGTGACCTCGGCGCCGGCACCATGCGTCGATTTCGCCGCGAGGAAGGCGAGCACCTCAGCCTGGTCCTGCACGACATGCGCGGCCTTGGCCACAGCCGGTCGATCGTTCTGCGAGTGGGCCAAGTCCCAAATTCCTCTCGGGGCGGCGAACGTTGCCGAATCCTGCCGTGCTGCGCGGTCCGCTCATTGATCATGGTCAAGCCGCTGGTTTTTTCGGCTCGATTGACCCGCATCAAATCGCGGACGCCGAGGACATGCCACGTATGGGCAACAGCCAGGAGGTACTATGACCTACAAGACGATCCTTGTGCATTGCGATGAGCATCCGCGAGCGGCAGCGCGCGTCAAGCTGGCGATCGACCTTGCGCGGCGCCATGGCGCGCATCTCATCGGCATGGCTGTGGTTGCGCCCCCATACTTGCCGGTCGATATGATGGGCGGTGCGGCGAGCGCTGACGTGTATGCCCTGCTCGAGGAGGGCAACCGCGCACGCCTGGCTGGTGCCAAAGCAGCATTCAAGCGCGAAACCGAGGCTGCTGGCCTGTCCGCCGAATTTCTCGAGCGTGTCGATCAGCCGGTCGAGGCATTCGACACGGCATTGCGCTATGCCGATCTTGCCATCGTCGGCCAGCGCACCGAGGACAGCAGCGACAGCGACCTGCCCGAGTCGGTCGCCATCGACACCGGTCGGCCGGTAATCGTCGTGCCACATATCGGCTACACCAGGCCGATCGGCGGCAATGTGCTGCTGGCGTGGAATGCCAGCCCCCAGGCCGCGCATGCGGCGACCGCAGCGCTGCCGCTGCTCGCCACGGCCAAGCAGGTGACACTGCTGGTGGTCAACGGGTCGGGCGACGACGCACATGGCCAGGAACCCGGCGCCGACGCTGCCCGTTGGCTGGCGCGACACGGTGTGAAGGTCACGGTGCAGCGTGAATCGTCAGCCGGCAGCGATGTCGGCAGCATCATCCTTTCGCGCGTGCTCGACTTCGATATCGACCTGGTCGTGATGGGTGTCTACGGCCACTCGCGCTTCCGGGAGTTCGTACTGGGCGGCGCCAGCGCGACGATTTTGTCCTCGATGACCGTGCCCGTCCTGATGGCCCATTGAGGAGCAGCGGGATGTCACACTACCACGCCATCGTCTGGCTCGATCACCTGGAAGCCAGGATCTTCCATTTCAACGCGAGCGATGCCGAAGGGGCGACAATCAACTCACATTCGCCCGATCGGCATCTGCATCACCGCGCCGGCTCTCGCACAGGCAACCGCGCGCCCGACGATCACGATTTCTTCGCTGGCGTTGTCGACGCGCTCGAAAGTGCACGAGAGTGGCTGATCGTCGGGCCCGGACTGGCGAAGGCGGCATTCGTCGGCTATGTGCGCAGTCACCACCCCGCGGACGTCAGCCGGATCGTGCTTGTCGAGACGCTCGGTCATCCGACCGACGGCGAGCTGCTGCGCCTCGCGCGCAAGCGCGCGCCGGCGATCGACAGGATGCTGCCGCCATAGCCGGACCTGCCAGACCTCGTCACGCGAAAGGGGCGCCGCTTCGAGCGGCGGCTCTTTTTTTCACGAAGCGACGTTCATTCCTCGAACGGGTCTATAGGGGCGCCCGCCACCGATTTTGCCAGCGCTCTGTAGCGTGCACGCAGATCCTCGTCGGTCGTCTCGGTTGCCTTGCCGAGCGCGGCAAACAACTTCCGACTGGGCGCGTTTCCGGCGCCAATGAATGCGATGAAGATCTCCTCGATGCTCTCCGGACTCAGCATGGCAGCCTCCGTCTGCGACTGAGCACCAACATCGCATCGGCAAATCTTGCCGGCGCTGATCTGCATCAAGGGAAACGCAACAACCCGCTGGCAAGGTGATTCAGTCAACTGCTAGCGGAGATGACGTGCCCATCGCGATGCTGGTCTGCGTGGCGCTGGTCCTCGGCACCATCCTGATCCACTACGAGGTGCTGCGCCTGGCATCGGAGCACGTGCATGACCTGCCGATCGCGCCGCGTCTACGCATCATTCCGGTCGTCATCGCCGCCTTCATCGGCCACACGCTCGAGGTCTGGCTCTACGGCCTCGCCTATTGGGCACTGACCGCGGTGTCGACCCTCGGGACGATCGCCGGCACCGGGACGCTGGGTGTCGAGGACTTCGTCTACTTCTCCGCTGTCACCTACACGTCGCTGGGCTTCGGCGACCTGGTGCCGACAGGCCATCTGCGCCTGGTCGCCGGCGTCGAAGGCCTTAACGGCCTGATCCTGATCGGCTGGTCGGCGTCCTTCACTTACCTCGCGATGGAGCGCTACTGGCCGCTGCATCGCAAGACCACCCGCAAGCGTCATGCACGCCCGCCGGTCAAGTCGGCTGCGGAGCTCCACTGATGTCCGTCCGCAATCTGCAATACCTGCTCTCGCCGCGCTCGATCGCCGTGCTGGGCGCGAGCAACCGTCCGGGCTCGATCGGCAACGTGCTGATGCGCAACCTGGTGCAGGGTGGGTTCACCGGCCCCCTGCTGCCGGTAAATCCGCACGAGAGCCAGATAACCGGCATCGCCACGTACAGGAGCGTGCAGGATCTGCCAACGGTGCCCGATCTCGCAGTGATCGCGACGCCGCCCGATACCGTGGCCGACCTCGTCGGCCAGCTAGGCGCGCGCGGCACGCGTGCTGCCGTCGTCCTGACCGCCAATTTCGGCGAAGGCGGCCGCGCCGAGGGCATGCGCCGTCGTCAACAGGTGCTCGATGCCGCCAAACCCCATCTGTTGCGCGTTCTCGGGCCCAACTGCCTGGGGCTCGCCGTGCCCGGCATCGGGCTCAACGCCACCTTCGCGCGCGAGGCGCCGCTGAAGGGCAAGATCGCGTTCCTTACCCAGTCCGGTGGCATCGCCGTCGCGGTGCTCGACTGGGCCAAGCCGCGAAATATCGGCTTTTCCGTCATGGCGTCGCTCGGCGGCATGCTCGATGTCGACTTCGGCGACCTGCTCGACCATTTCGCTGCCGATCCGGGCACCGCATCGATCGTGATGTACATCGAGGCGGTGACACATGCCCGCAAGTTCATGTCGGCAGCACGACGTGCGGCACGCATGAAGCCGGTCATCGTGGTCAAGGCGGGACGCGTGCCGCAAGGCGCGGCCGCGGTTTCCTCGCATACCGGCGCCCTGGCGGGCTCGGACGACGTATATGACGCTGCCTTCCGTCGGGCCGGCATGCTGCGCGTATCGGAGATAGAGGAGCTCTTCGACGCGGTTGAAGTGCTCTCGCATGGTGGCAGGCCATCCGGCAATCGCCTCGCCATCGTGACCAATGGCGGCGGGCCGGGAGTGCTGGCAACCGATTCCCTGATCGCCAGCGGCGGCGTGCTGGCGAGCCTGTCGGCGGCGACGCTGAAGACGCTCAACGGCGTCCTGCCGACGTGCTGGAGCGGCGCCAATCCGGTGGACATCATCGGCGATGCCGACAGCAAGCGCTACGAGGATGCAATCGCCGCGCTGCTGCGCGATCCCGACAGCGACGCCCTGCTCGTGGCGCATTGCCCGACGGCGATCGTATCGCCGAGGGAAGCCGCCGAAGGCGTGACCCGTGCGCTCGAAAAGGCCGGTGACCATCGCAAAATGGTGCTGACCAGCTGGCTGGGCGAAAGCTCCGCCAAAGCCGGGCGTGACCATCTAACCGCGTCGGGCGTTGCCCAGTACGAGACGCCCGAACGTGCGGTTCGCGCCTTCATGCACATGGTGGACTATGGGGACAATCAGACCCTGCTGATGGAAACGCCGTCGGCGCATCCGGCCGACCGACCGGCAGATCGCGAGGGCGCGCATGCCATCATCGAGCAGACACTACTAGCCGGCCGCGAATGGCTCGACACGGCCGACGCGGCTGCGTTTCTGGCTGCATACGGCATACCGATCCTGCGTAGCGCCGCGGCAGCGTCGCCGCACGAGGCCGGCGAGATCGCGGCGCAATGGGGCTGCTCCGTCGCTCTGAAGATCCGCTCCGCCGATGTCGTGCACAAATCCGATGTCGGCGGCGTCATATTGGGCCTGCTCGGTCGCGAGGAAGTGCGCAATGCGGCGCAGGCGATGCTGAGCCGTGTCGGCCGAGCGCTGCCGGGAGCGCGGATCGATGGTTTCCTCGTCCAGGAAATGGCCGCGCGACCGCACGCCATCGAGCTGATCGCCGGCGTGAGCATCGATCCGACATTCGGCCCGGTGGTGCTGTTCGGCAGCGGTGGCACCGCGGTCGAAATTCTGCGCGACAAATCGCTCGAGCTGCCGCCGCTCAACGATGTGCTGGCGCGGCGCATGATCGCGCGTACCCGTGTCGCGCGACTCCTGTCGGGCTACCGCGAACGTCCGCCCTGCGATGTCGCGGCAGTCGCCGACACGCTGGTGCGGCTGGGCGAGCTGGTCGCCGATCATGCCGAGATCGTCGAGCTCGACGTCAATCCCCTGCTCTGCGACGTCCGAGGCGTCACGGCGCTCGATGCTCGCATCAGGGTCGCCCGCAGCACGCAGCATGGCCGCGAGCGGCTGGTCATCTGCCCGTATCCGCAGGATCTCGAGGGCCATATCACGCTGACCTCGGGCACGACCATGCGGATCCGCCCGATCCGGCCGGAGGATGAGGCAGCACTGCATGCCATGATCGCCCGGGTGAGCCCGGAAGACCGCCGCTGGCGCTTCTTCTATCCCATGAAGACACTCTCGCATCGCGCCGCGGCGGCCCTGTGCCAGATCGACTACGACCGCGAGATGGCCCTGATCGTCGAGGCGCCAGATGGCCTCGCAGCGGTGGCGCGCTTCCATGCCGATCCCGACCTGGCCAAGGCGGAGTTCGCCATCCTGGTTCGTACAGACCTCCAGGGCCACGGGATCGGCCGTACGCTCTTCACTCGACTGGCCGAGGTCGCGCGGCAACGGGGGATCGGCGAGCTAGTCGGCGACGTCCTGAAGGACAATCATCCGATGCGCACGCTGTGCGGTGCGCTCCATCTGCAGATGGAGCGCCATCCCGAAGATGACAGCGTCGTGCGCGTGCGCCTGAAGCTGGCGTAGGGCGCAATCAGCCCGCAGGCGTCACCGCGACGACACGAAACGGCCGCTCAATGCCATCGTGCTCGGTGATCGATACGTATTCGCCGACCTTGAATCGATGGCTGTCGAAGCGAAAGATCGGCTCGTCATCGTCCTCGCCCGGCTTGTACGAGAACATCCAGCCGGAGCGGCGATGAACCAGGCCACCGAGTTCATCCTTCTCGCCCTGCCAGAAGCGACGCACGGTGCAAAGGGCCTTGTCCCGCTGCCAACGATCGATGTCGAGCAGGCCAAGCCTCGTCAGCGGCGCATTGAACTCGTAGCCGCAACCGGCGGAACCCTCGGGAAAGTCCGCAGTACGGGCAAGCTCAAGGCGGATCTTCTTCAGTGACATGGATGGTACTCCCGCAAGTCGATGCATATAGCGATCGATAGGGCTTCCCTGTTCGTGGCGCGTTGATCCGCATCAAGGCGACTGGCGGGTAACGCTGCCAGCCTGCAGGTACAGACCGGAGAGCGCCATGACACCCGCTGCACCCGACGAAAAGACCAGTTCGACCGACTCCAGGCCGGAGCTTGAGATGATGCGCGAGAGGCTCCGCCAATTGCTGGGGGATGCTCGGCCGCTGCTTGCACAGCTAGAGGAAGCTGTCGGCGAAGCTCATTCCGCGTCCGTGACAGCGCGAAACAGGCTTGAGGCCGAGGTTCGCCAACGCCCCCTCACGGCGCTGCTCGTCGCCGCCGGGATCGGCTACCTGATCGCATCGCTGCGGCGGCGCTGAGCCATGATGATGATCCCGTTGCTTCGGGCAGCCTTCGATGTGGGCGCATCGACCATCGCGGACGCTGGTCGGCGGGCGGCAACCCATGCCGTCACCATGCTGCTGGCGCTGGCGATGTTCCTTGCCAGCCTGGGCTTCCTGACCTTTGCCGGCTATCGCGCCCTGGCCGGTGGTCTCGGCGACATCCACGCCGCCCTGATCTTCGCGGCCGCCTATCTGATCATGGCCCTCTGCATATTGCTCGCGCTGCAGCGCAAGAGCCGATGAGGACGCCATCATGCCCCTGATGAAAGCCGCCGTATTCGTTGAACCCGGCCGTATCGTCATCGACGACAAACCCGTTCCGGATGTCGGCCCGCTCGATGCTCTGGTTCGCATCACCACGACCACTATCTGCGGCACGGATGTGCACATACTGCGCGGCGAATATCCGGTGAAGCGCGGTCTGACCGTCGGCCACGAGCCAGTCGGCGTGATCGAGAAGCTCGGCTCGGCAGTTAGCGGTTACCGCGAAGGCCAGCGCGTCATTGCCGGTGCCATCACGCCCAGCGGGCACAGCACTGCGTGCCTTTGCGGCCAGCACTCGCAGGACGGTGCCGGCACCCCGCACGGGTACAAACCGCTCGGCGGTTGGCGCTTCGGCAATACCATCGACGGTTGCCAGGCCGAGTACGTGCTGGTGCCTGATGCGATGGCGAATCTTTCACCGGTGCCGGATACGCTATTGGACGAGCAGGTGCTGATGTGCCCGGACATCATGTCGACCGGCTTCGCCGGCGCCGAGAGCGGCGGCGTGAAAATCGGCGACACAGTCGCGGTTTTCGCCCAGGGACCGATTGGCCTGTGCGCGTCGGTGGGCGCGCGCCTCATGGGCGCGACGACGATCATCGGCATCGATACCGTTGGCGAGCGAATGTCCATGGCCCGCGCGCTGGGTGTCGATCACGTCATCGACTTCAAGCGCGACGATCCCGTCACCGCGATCCGCACGCTGACCGGCGGCCGCGGCGTCGATGTGGCGATCGAGGCGCTGGGAACGCAGTCGACCTTCGAGAGCGCGTTGCGCGTGCTGCGGCCCGGCGGCACCCTGTCGAGCCTCGGCGTCTATTCGTCCGACCTGCGCATCCCGCTGGATGCCTTCATGGCCGGGCTCGGCGACCACCGGATCGTCACGTCGCTCTGCCCCGGCGGCAAGGAGCGTATGCGGCGCCTGATGAATGTCATCGCCGGCGGTCGCGCGGATCTCACCCGCCTGGTGACCCACCGCTTCCGCCTCGAGCAGATCGAGCAGGCCTACGAGCTGTTCGCGCACCAGCGCGACGGCGTGCTGAAGGTGGCGATAACGCCCTGAAGGGACCTGTGGTACGATCTGCCGCATCCGGCAGAACAATCGTCCACGATGTCCGATACTCTCCCTATCGAAGTGGCATTGCAGGCAGCGGAAGCGCGCCTGCGTTCGATCCTGCAGACCGTGCCCGATGCCATGATCATCATCGACGAGCGCGGCCGCATCGAATCGCTCAGCACGACCGCCGAACGCCTGTTCGGTTATTCCATGGGCGAGGTAGCCGGCAAGAACATCAAGATGTTCATGCCCACGCCACACCGCGAACAGCATGACGGATATCTCAAGCGTTACCTTCAGACCGGCGAGCGACACATCATCGGCATCGGCCGCATCGTCACCGGCCAGCGCAAGGATGGCACGACCTTTCCGATGCACCTGACCATCGGTGAGCTGCGCTCGGCCGACAAGCACTACTTCACCGGCTTCATCCGCGATCTCACCGACCAGCAGCTCACCGAGAGCCGGCTGAAAGAGCTGCAGTCGGAAGTCACGCACATGTCGCGCTTCACCGCACTGGGCGAGATGGCCTCGACGCTCGCGCACGAGATCAACCAGCCGCTGACGGCGATCAACAATTACCTGCGCGGCTGCAACCGGCTGCTGGAGCGTATCGACGATCCCGCGGCGCCGATGCTGCGCGACGCCATCGGCAAGGCCGCCGACCAGGCGCTGCGCGCCGGAGACATCATCCGCCGCCTGCGCGAGTTCGTCGCCCGCGGCGACAGCGAGCGGCGCATCGAGAGCCTGCCCAAGCTGATCGAGGACGCCAGCACACTGGCGCTGATCGGCGCCAAGGAGAACGGCATCGCCGTCGCCTTCCGCCTCGACCCCGCCGTCGACCTGGTGATCGCCGACCGCATCCAGATCCAGCAGGTGCTGGTCAATCTCATTCGCAATGCCGTCGAGGTGATGGCCGAGGTCAACGGCGTGCGCGAGCTCGACATCGAGACGCGGGCGGTCTCCGACGAGACGGTCCAGGTCAGCGTCGCCGATACCGGCGGCGGGCTGTCGCCCGAGGTGGCGCGGCATCTTTTCCAGCCTTTCGTCACCACCAAGCAGAAGGGCATGGGCCTGGGCCTGTCGATCTGTCGGACCATCGTCGAGGCGCATGGCGGTAAGATCTGGGTTGACGCGCGGCCGCAGGGCGGGACGATTTTCCGCTTCACCTTGCGCGCGGCAGATCATCACGAGGAGGAAACGCTTGTCGGCTAGTCAGGTGGTGCACGTCATCGACGACGATATCGACGTGCGGCAGTCCCTGGCGTTCCTGCTGAGCACGGCGGGCCTGCCGGTGCGCGTGCACGACTCGGCCGTGGCATTTCTCGAGGCGTTGCCGGCTGCCGACGACGGCTGCATCGTCACTGATGTGCGCATGCCCGAAATCGACGGCCTGGAGCTGCAGCGTCGGCTGCGCGCGCAGGGCAATTCCATGCCCGTCGTGGTGATGACCGGCCATGGCGACGTGGCCCTGGCGGTCGAGGCCATGAAGGCAGGCGCCGTCGACTTCATCGAGAAGCCGTTCGACGACGAGGTTCTGCTGGCCGCCATCCGGACCGCGCTCGCCCAGCGCAACAGCACCCGCGAGCGTGGCTCGCAGCTCGACGAGATCCGGGCCCGCATGAAGCTCCTGTCGGAACGCGAGCGGCAGGTGCTCGACGGCCTAGTTGCGGGGAAGCCCAACAAGATCATTGCCTACGAGCTCGGCATCAGCGCCCGGACGGTCGAGATCTACCGCGCCAACGTCATGACCAAGATGCAGGCCGACAGCCTTTCGCATCTCGTCCGCATGGCCCTGCTCGTGACCGCCGCGGGCTAGAGCGGATTGCGCTAGGTCAAGGCCCTGCCCCGCACAACCGGTTACCAATTGCGCTCCCCATCCCGGGGTGCGGAGCGTGAGAAGCATGGGCCAGCTGTCGCGAGCCGTCGCCATCGTCGATGACGATGCCGCGGTTCGCCATGCCCTGAAATTCGCCCTCGAGTCCGAGGGCCTGAACGTGCGTGTGCACGGCAGGGCGCCGGCGCTCCTGGATGATCCGGAGCTGTACCGCTACGGCTGCCTGGTGATCGATTACCGCATGCCCGACGTCGACGGCCTGGAGCTGGTCGACGCGCTGCGCCGCCGCGGCGTATCGGCGCCGATCATCATGATTACCGGCCGCGCCAATGCCGGCATGCGCGAGCGCGCCGGACGTGCCGGCATCGATACGATCCTCGAAAAGCCGCTGTCCGACAGCGCTCTGAGCACGGCGATCCACTCGGCGCTCGCGGCACCCCCTGCCGCGCCGTAGGCCTACGTAGAATCCCTTAGGTTCAAGACCTGAATGGTGAGCCAGCGGTCCTGACTGTACTCAAGCCCCTGCCAACGCCGTACAGGGGACTACCGATGCAGACGATCACCGCCGCCACCGCCCGCCAGTTCAACCCGGCTGCCGTGATGATGCGCGGTACCGCCACCATGCCGCGCCGGCCGACCGCCGAGGATGGCGTGCGGCGCAATTTCTCCAAGGGTGAGGAGCTGTATGCCGAGGGAGACGCGGCGGAATTCTTCTACAAGGTGGTCTCCGGCACGGTGCGTATCTGCAAGGTGCTGAACGACGGCCGCCGCCAGATCGAGGCCTTTCACCTCGCCGGCGACCTCTTCGGCCTGGAGCACGGCAGCGAGCATCGCTTCGCGGCTGAGGCGGTCGATGACCTGGTCGTCGTCGTCTACCGCGGCCGTCACCTCGAAGGCCTGGTGCGCGACAACCCCGATCTCGGCGGGCAGCTGATGAGCTCGGTGCTGGCCAGCCTCGACCGCGCGCGCGACCACATGGTGCTGCTGGGCCGCAAGTCAGCGCGCGAGAAGATCGCCAGCTTCCTGCTCGACATCGCCGCGCGCCTGGCCGACGGCGATCGCTTCGATCTGCCGATGCAGCGTGCCGATATCGCCGACCATCTCGGGCTGACCATCGAGACGGTATCGCGCACCCTGACCCAGATGGCGCGCGACGGCTTGATCAAGCTTGCCGCCTGCGGGCGGACCGTCGTGCTCAACAATCGCGACCAGCTGGAAGCACTCGAAGCCGCCTGAGCCCCGACGATCCGTCCAGAACGGACGCAATCCGCCTGTTTCGATTGATTGAGGTCAACTCCGGCGACAGCGGCATGAGGCTGAATTGATCGCGAGCTCAGTGCTCAAACGGGGAGACCTTTCTTGCTGCGATCGATACCCGCCGCCACGCGGCTGCACCGGAACCTCTGGCTTGCATTGCTCGCCAGCATCGCAGCAATCGCCGGTCTTGCCGTCCTGCTGATTGCCCTATCTTCGACCGCCCTTGCCGATGCCGGCTCGAGCGGCCTGCTGATCGCGATGGCGGGGGGGATAGGGCTGACCGCGCTGCGCCGGGCGCCGCGTCGCCCCAACGGCCAAGCCACACCCGATGCGGCATCCATGCACAAAATGCAGCAGGAGGCCCAGCTCGGCCGACTCCAAGCCCTTGTCGATTCGGTTTCCGACACGTTGTTTGCCCTCGATGCGCAGGGCCGCTTTCTCTACGCCAGCCCCACCGTACTTTCGCTACTGGGCGTCTCCTCGCAGGCCATCGTCGGCCAGAAGTTTCTCGATTTCGTGGCGTGGCAGGACGTCGAGCAGGCTGGTGAGCATGCTCGCGCGTTCTCCGTTTCCCACAGCGAGGAAACGCGCCAGAGGGTGTTCAGGATGACCACCGTTGACGGTCTCGTCCGCCATGTCGAGGTGCGCTACGGCCCCCCTTTCGCGGGTGACGCCGACGGTGCCGTTGCGGTTGGCGTCCTGCGCGATGTCACCGTGACTTTCACCATGACGCAACGGTTGCGTGATGAGCGCTTGCGGCTTCGCTCCATCGTCGATGCCAGTGGCGCGGTGATCCTGCTGGTCGACCGCGACCTCAATATCCGCCTGGCCAATCACGAGTTCAAACAGTTGCGCAAATCCGACGGTGAACCCGGTGAAGGAGCCGACATCATCGTTAGTGGGCTCGACCCGGCAGTCCTTGAACGCTGGCGGACGGAGCCACTGGCCAAGGAGGACATCAGGCCAGTGCGCTTCACGCGCGCCCTGCTCGATGCCGAAGGCACTAACCGCGTCTTCTCCATTACCGCCAAACCAGTTGTCGGACCCGATCGCCGCCTGCGTCAGATCGTGTTCCTGGGCGTCGACGACACCGAGCGGCACGCCGCCGAGCGTGCCCTGCATGACGCCGACCGGCTCGCCACCTTGGGTGAGATGGCGGCCACCGTCGTGCACGAGCTGCGCCAGCCGCTACAAGTCATCGTCATCGCCTGTGAAGCAGCGCTCGAAGAGCCACAAGACACTGCGCTCGTGACGCAGAAGCTGCATCGAATCGACGGCCAAGTCGGCCGCGCCAACCATATCATCGAGGATTTGAGAGTCTTCGCACGCGGCGCCGGCAGCGAGCAGCCTCATCCGTTCAATGTGGCGGACGCAGTAAGGGGGGCCATCAACCTCACTGCCGCCGCGACGCGCAATGCCGGCATGAAGATCGAGCCCCTGCTCGTGGATGGCTTGCCACTCGCCCTCGGCCATACCGCCAAGCTTGAGCAGGTCATGATCAACCTGATCAACAATGCACGCGATGCCGGCGCCCGCACCCTGACCATCTCGACAGCGTTGAGCCGGTCCGACGACAAAGCCCCGCGGATCGAAATTTCGGTCGACGACGATGGCCCAGGCATCCCCCCTGCGGTATTGCCGCGTCTCTTCAACGCCTTCGTTACCACCAAACCTAGCGGCAAGGGCACGGGTCTCGGTTTGCGCATTTGCCGCCGCATAGTCGAAGAGATGGGAGGCACCATCGGCGCCACCAATCGCACCGAAGGAGGTGCACACTTTGTTGTCAGCCTGCCACCGACATGCGGGTTGCAATAGATCAAGGACACGCGCGTATCGCTGCCTAGAGTGCCCCATAGACGAGAGACGGAAACGGACGCCGTGACTACCTACCTGCCAAAAATGATATCCATCGGAGACGACGGTCGCGTGAGCAGTAGGAATGCGGCACTCCCGGGGCGCGTGTGGGCTTGGCTTTGTCGACTGAACCTTCCGCTACGGATGCGCCTGATCTTGCTGATGCTCGCCAGCACCGTTCCTCTGGTGGTCTTCGGCCTGGTCCAAGAATATGTCGATTACCACGAAAGCGTAGAGCGGACGGGAAGAGAAAAGCTCCTCCTTGCCCGAAGTCTCGCCATCTCCGTCGACAGCGAACTGCAGCGTTACATCACGGCGATGGAAATGCTGTCAGAGAGCAAGCGGCTGAGAGACGGCGACATTCCGGGTTTTCGCGAGATGGCGAGGTCAGTTGTCGATCAGCATTTCCCGGGGGCCAACATTCTTCTGCTGCGCGAGGACGGGCAGCTGGTCATGCACACCTCGCTGCCGACGACGGCGCCACTGCCCGCTCGCAAGAGTCTCGACCAACTGAAGCGAGTCTTCACCACCGGTCGACCAGCGATCTCGGATATGTTCGCTGGCCAAGTAGCGAACCGCAATGTGATCGCCGTCGACGTTCCGGTAAAGGATGCTGCGGGTCGCGTTATCTATGTTTTGACGATGAACCCGCCGATGGCGGCCTTTACCGAGGTCATCCAGCGGCATGCGCCGCCAGCCGATTGGGCGGTCACGGTCCTCGACCGTAACGGCTTGACGGTCGGACGTGCCCCCGACATCGAGAGATATTTTGCACAGCCTGCCGGACCCACGCTGCTACCAAGCCTCCTTGAAGAACGTGAAGGGGTGCGGGAGACCGTGTCGCGCGACGGCGTTCCGCGGCTGGCGGCCTTTACGCATTCGCCAACCTTCGGCTGGGCCGTCGTCATTGGCGTCGCACGCACCGAACTGACGGCGCCGGCCATCGACGCCGCGCTCTTGTCGTTGGGCTTCGGTGGCGTTTCGATCCTCTTGTCGCTCGCCCTAACGTTGCTGATGTCCAATCGGATCGCCGGTCCGATCGCTGCACTGAGGCGGCTCGCGACAGCTTATGATCAGGATATTCCGTACACGCCCAAACGCACCGGGCTACCGGAGGCCGACGAGGTCGCCCACGCTTTCCGCCTCGCCCAGGAGCGGCGGCGGCGTAGCGACAGGCGTTACCGGATCTTGTTCGACACAAACCCGCTGTCGATCTCGGTCTTTGACCTCGAGACGCTACGCTTCCTCGACGTCAACGACACCATGGTGGCGCAGTACGGCTGGTCGAAGCCGGAGTTCCTTGCCTTGACGGTGTTCGATGTCCACCCCCCGGAAGCGCAGGAAGCGCTGCGCCGGGTGATCGCCGAACGCCAGCGCAACTATACGATCGCGCAATGCCACCGCGACGGTACGCGCTTCAACGCCGAAACAGTCGTGCGCGTCATCGAGCTTGAAGGCCGCAAGGTCGGCATTGCGATCGCCCGTGACGTGACGCGCGAACTGCAAATGCGCGAGCAGCTGCATGACGCGATCAAGGCTTTTCCCGGGAGCTTCCGCTTCTACGACAAGCATGAGCGGCTAGTGTTGATGAACGACAAGCCCTGGATGCCGCAGGACCGGCCCATTGCCGTCTCGCTCGGCGACACAGTCGAGCAGACCATACATGCCGCAGCGGTCATGGAGGCTACCGAGGATTCGATCGGCCGCCCCGATGAATGGGCGCGCGAGCGCTTGGCGCAGTTCCGCCGCGCCGATGCCAATTGCGAGGTCAAGACGCGCGACGGCCGTTGGCACCATTTGCTGGAGAGCCACACCGTTGACGGCGGCACGCTCAGCGTGCGGCTCGACATTACTGAGCGCAAGAGGATCGAGGCACAGCTGCGTCAGGCGCAAAAGATGGAGACCATCGGTCAGCTCGCCGGCGGTGTTGCGCACGACTTCAACAACTCGCTGGCGGTGGTCATGGCCAGCCTAGAGAACCTTCTCGACGTCGGGCCGGATGACGAAGCACGTGGCTATGCTGAGACCGCTATGCGCGCGACGGAACAGGCGGCATCGCTGACCAAGCGCCTGCTGGCCTTCTCCCGCCGCCAAGAACTGACGCCCATCGAAGTAGATGTCGGAGCCTCGGTGAATGATCTCCAGAAGATCCTGCGGTCCTCTGTACCGCGCATGATCAGCCTCACCGTCCAGCCATCACTCACAACCGAACGCTGCGTACTCGACCGTACCGGTCTCGAGACGGCGGTGATGAACATGGTTGTCAACGCGCGCGACGCGATTGACGGCCGGCCGGGCAGGATCGTCGTCGCGGTCGACCATTGTAGACTTAATTCCGGCGAAGCCGCCGCGATACCCGGTGCGCGAGCCGGCGAGTGGACCGTGGTTTCGGTCACCGACGATGGCCCCGGCATGTCAGACGACGTAAAGGCGCGGATCTTCGAGCCGTTCTTCACAACCAAGGGGGTAGGCAAGGGCACCGGATTAGGCCTCAGCCAGATCAACGGTTTTGTCGCCCAGGCCAAGGGCTTCATCCGCGTGCAATCCGCACTCGGGAAGGGCACACGCTTTGATCTGCACTTTCCGTCCCAGGCCGCGGCGTGACACATATTGCCGTCATTGTCGGGCACGCTCGCCGCAATACCTATTGCGAGGCATTGGCAGCTGCCTATCGGCAAGGAGCGGAAGCCGCGGGCCACACGGTGGATTATTTCGTTCTGTCAAAAATGTCGTTCGATCCGATCCTGCATGATGGCTTCAAATCGATGCAAGCGCTCGAACCTGACCTGCAGGCGGCCCAAGATGCAATTGGCCGGGCCGACCATCTTGTGCTGGTCTTTCCCCTGTGGATGGGCACGCTGCCCGCCATCCTGAAGGGGTTTCTCGAGCGTATTTTGCAGCCCGGTTTCGCCATGGAACCTGACGCGCACGACGCGGGTTTCAAGCCCCTCCTGAGGGGTAAGTCGGCTCGGGTGATCATAACCATGGCCACGCCCGCGCCTGTCTATCGGTGGTGGTTTGGCGCCCATGAGCTCAAAGCGCTGAAGCACAGCATTCTGGGCTTTGTTGGCATCGCTCCCGTACGGTCCACGCTCTTCGGCATGGTAGACATCACCTCCGAAAGCACGCGCCAGCGCTGGCTCAAGGAAACTGAAGCGCTCGGCCGGGCTGCGCGCTAGGCCGGGGCGCAGCGTGCCAGTTCCTTGGCGCCGCTGCGCTTGATCCTGCTCAAGGCGAGTCCTGCCGCATTGCTGCAGGCTTGAAACGTTGAACGGATCGGGTTTGCCTATGTCTTTGCGGACACTGCTAGTGCACGGAGGTGTCGACGATCGCTTGGTGTCGCGCACCGACTTCGCGACCAAGTTGGCGCGCACTCACGGCGCCAGGGTCATCATTCTTTGCCCGCTCAAGGGCGACGCTGGAGCTTGTCTTCACGCCGAACACGCGCGTGCATCGGCTGTGGCTCACCACGTCAGGGCAGAGCGGCTGCGCGCCGCGCGCATAGGCACGCGACTTGCAAGGCAGATGACGCGCCAAGGCATTCGCGCCGACTGGATTGCCACGGAAGGACCGGTCCACGAGGTGCTCGCGAGCCGCAGCGCCATTGCTGACCTTGTCATCGTGAGTTGGAGCGAGGCCGCATGGGTTTCGCCACAGGCCTCAAGTGTTGTCGTCGCGGCAGGTCGCCCCGTTCTGGTTGTGCCGGCCGGCAATTCGTTCGCCTCCTGTGCCCAACGCGTGCTTGTGGCATGGAATGCCAGCCGCGAAGCGGCCCGCGCGATGCAGGATGCGCTGCCCTTTCTCCAGCGGGCAGAGCAGGTCATTTTGCTTTCGGCCGGCGATGACGCAGGCGTCGCTAGCAGCGTGTCCGATGCTGTCGCCTATCTGGAAGCGCACGACGTAACAGCCCGCCCCGACCACCGAGCGATGCACGGTCACGACGCTGGCCAAGCGATCTTGCGCGCCGCCCGATGCCACAGAGCTGACATGATCGTCATGGGCGCCTTCGGGCACAGCCGCCTGCACGAGTGGACGTTCGGGGGCGCGACGCGCACCGTGCTTCAGTCGGTGACCGTACCTACCCTTCTGTCGCGCTGAGATGCCTGCAACGGTCATGCGCGTAGCGCTGCCACGCACCATCGCCGGCTATGCCCTGCGCTCGAGCGGGTTTCATCAGCTAGTGCTTGCGATCCTCTCCGTCATGGTCTTTGGCATCAGCGCCGTCCCGCTGGAGCTGCAGCGGCGAATCATCAACGACGCCATCAATTCCGGGACTGCAAATCTCATCATCTGGCTCGCAGCGGCCTATGCTGGCGTCGCTGTGTTGCAGAACGTACTGAAGCTCGGCCTCAACGTGTACCGGGGTTGGGTCAGCGAACGCGCAGTACGCCGCCTGCGCCAGCGAATTGTCGCGCACGCAACGGCCGCAGGAACCGGTCAGCTTCATTCAGCCGAACAAGCCGGTGTCGAGATCGCCATGGTGTTGTCGGAGGCGGAGCCAATCGGTCAGTTTGTGGGCATCAGCCTGTCTGAACCGCTGCTTCAGGGTGGCGTATTGCTGAGCGTGATCGGCTATATGACCTGGCTGGAGCCGTGGATGGGAGCGCTCAGCATCGCTTTCCTCCTGCCGCAGCTTCTCTTCGTCCCGCCTCTGCAGGCCATGATCAATCGCCGGGCGGAGCGACGCATCGGTGTCCTGCGAACTGTAGGCGCCGACATGCTCCGCACGCAGCACGAGCCCGGTATGCGCAATCCTGCGGTCGATCAAGTGTTTGCGCTCAACATGGGCATCTTCAAAATCAAGTACACGCAGAACTTCCTGATGAACGTCACCTACCATTGCGCGGTCGCGGTGGCCCTGGGAGTCGGCGGGTACCTCGCTGTCAACGGTCGCATCGAGATCGGTGCGGTCGTCGCGACCGTCGCCGGCCTCGGGCGCCTGAATGATCCCTGGGGTGACCTGGTGACCTGGTGGCGTGAAATGGCTGTGGTCAGGATGAAGTACCGCCTGTTCGTGCAGGCGGTCGACCAGCTTGAGGGCAGTGGAGACCAGGATTTTGATCCGCATCAATGCCCGGCTGCACTCGATCGCTAAGATGAAACCCGCGATCAACAGTGGTGGAATGTCATGGAACTAGACGATACGGTCGCCACGCCGTCAGCGGACGCCGCAGTCAAGGTCGGAGATTTCTGGCATGGCCAGGACAAGATCCTGGATTGCATGCAGGTCTTCGTCCGTGGCTGGTTCGAGCGGCGGCATGTCGGCACCCAGGCCGCGCTGGAGACCGCGCAGCGCATGTGCATGGCCAAGACGCCGATCGACGTGGCTCGAGAACTCCAGGAATGGGCCGCCGGGTCCTTGCAGCGGATCGCGCAGGATGGCGTCGCATTGCAGCGGGAGGCCATGGACATCGGCGAAGCCATGATCGACGCGTCCCGCTACCAAGTCCCCACCTGAGGCCGGCGATGACAGAAAGCGCCTCATTCCTCGTGGCGGTCGACGGTTTGCTCCCCTCAGACCGCGCGACGTCCTACGCCGCCGGTCTCGCCAAGGCTACTCCCGGCGCCGTGGTTCACCTGCTCAACGTGCAGCCCTCGGTCGGCAGCCTCGTCACGACATTCATTTCCAAAGGCGATGTCGGTTCGTACCATCGGGAGGAAGGCGAGAAGGCCCTCGCTTCTGCGGTCAAGGTCTGCGCGGACGCCGGTGTGGCCTGCAAGAAGCATGTCGGAGTGGGACGTCCAGGCGAGGTCATCGGTCGCTTCGCCCGGAAACTCGAGGTTCGTGCGGTGATCAGCGGCACTCGCGGCCACGGAGGAGTAGTTGGCGTGCTGCTGGGTTCCGTGGCGCAGGACATCCTCGCGCATGTCGACGCGCCGGTCACCTTTGTGAAGTAGCCAGCTCGGAAAAGCACTGTGCCTCGCGCCGGCTGCGCCGGGGTCTTGGAGTGGCAGCATCGCTATGATGCTCTTTAGGATTGGTGCGGTTCAATCGTGTAGCTTTTCAGAGATTGAACGACACAGCAGCCAGTCCAATCGCGAAGAGGGATTGCAAGGTGTGCCGCTCGCTATGAAGTCCGTGCTCTTGATCACGTACTGCCGCCACAACGCCGAAGATAAAGCCCAACCGTTCTTTACTAGGCGTAGCCATAGCGATCAAACAAGGCTGTTGGCGGAGGTGGAGCAAAAGCGCGCTGCAGCGCTTGCGAGAACGCGTCAACCTGGTCGTCGTGTTTGCCTCTCGGAAAGGCCAATATCTCTGCTTTGAACTCGTCGAGCCACTGCGCCTGCCGCGGCAGATAGACTGCCCCCGCTTCGATGGGTGCGGTCTGCGCTGCCATGCGCATGACCTTGTCGCCGTCTGGACTGACACCGATGGGGTGAATTCCTTGGCGCTGCAAATCCGGGATCAAGCTCTGCCCAGAGCCCTTCTTCTCGATGAGCAACGCCGGTGGGCCTGCTGCTGTGTTCCTCCAGCGCGAGTGGAGCTGCAACACAGCGCGCTTCAGTTCGGGATATTCCAACCGCGCGCGCACGACATCGAGGACGTAGATGGTTTCCTTGCGCACGAGCAGAACCACGGCAACAGAATAGTCCGCTAGCTCACCGCTGCTCATTGCCGTATCCCAGCTGACGATTATCCTATCGCCGTACTGAGGCGCCGGCGGTTGATCATAAAAATTGAACCACGACCAGTTTATGAGGTTGCCGCCGATCGGTACCGGCGCCTGCTGGTACTGAGCGACAAAGTCCATCGAACCCATTGCCGCCTTTAACGCGTCCAGTGCCGCCTTTGACTCCCGGGCCGGATGCAGTAGCTCGCCGACCAGACGCCGGTAGTGACGGTGGGGACCCAGATCGTGAATGGTCTCCTCTTCGGCTATGGCCGGCAGATTCAGATGGCGCCACCCGCCTTCCTCGAGCAGGTGGCCAACAAGGTCTTCGAGGTGCAGCCGCTGCATCACGACGATGATGGCGCCGTCTACCTTGCTGTCCAACCGCGACAAGAGTGTGTTGGCATACCACTGCTTGAGCGATTCCCGTGCCGCCTCGGACTGCGCATCCTGCGGCTTCAGGGGATCGTCGATGATAATGAGGTCGCCGCCTCGGCCGGTCAGCGTGCCGCCGACCGAGGTCGCCAGCCGATAGCCTCTGCTGGTTGTCATCACCTCGCCTTCGGTGTCCTTTTCCGGGCTGATGCGAGTGCGCGGAAAGACGTGTCGATAAAGCGGCGAGCGCATCGATTCGTGGGGCGATTTCAAGGCGACCGGCGCATCAAGCGTGCTCCCAGCGGCGAGAGGGGGAGCTTTAATCGCTTCCCTGCTCTTCCCTGTAAGCAGTCATGAATTCCCTGCTCACGCGGCCAGGGAATTCGCGTTCAAGGCACTGAAATTCCTCGGCGTGCAGTACCGCCGCCGCGTGAAAAACTCGATTCTCGGCGCAAATACCCTGCAAAACCCCCTCTATCAGGGAATCGACCACAGAGAACAGTTCGACATAGACTGGCCCCACAGCCAGCTGACCGTACCTACGATTCGCCGCTGTATGGTCAAGTCCAGTGCCGCGACTTCTCCGTTCGAGTGCTACTGGCTCCCGAATGAGGCATCGGTTTCTGATGCACCTCAGTGCTCAAGTCCGGTAGTTCGCCAGCGTTCTCAGGGGTCCCTCTCATTACAACTGGCTGCGGCGGGCTGCCCGCGCCGCCGCCGCTTTGCGGAGGGCCAATTCAATCGTTACGGCGTGCGTGCGGAGCCGAGCTATTATCTCCTCAGTGCGCTTGGGCGATAGTCGGCGCGATATCGGGGTGATGGTCAGGGCACCGTGCGCCGCGCCACTCGAAGATCGGATCATGACCGATATGGCGCCTGACCCTGGTGTCAGGGATGTTGTGCGTGCTGCAAAGCCTTTCGCCCGGGCGACGGCCACCTCCCGCAAAATCGCGTCTGTCGACAGGCCATACCGAGAAATGCGCGGTCGGTTTCTGGCGAGGATGCCGCGCACCATGTCGGTCTGCATGCCTGATAAGATCGCAACTCCAGCATTGGTGACGCCAAGGGGACGGCGTTCGCCAACATCCCAAGCGAGCACCTGGATGGGGTACGTCCCGAGTTGTCTGGCCACACAGATGGTGTCGAGTCCCGTTCGGCGAGTGAGAAAGCCGGTGTCGCCGAATTCGCCAACGGCAGCCCTCAGGTGGGGACCGACGATTTCCAGCAGTGGATCGCGTGTCCGGTGCGACAGTGCCAGCAGCGGTATCTGCTCGCCGACGACATACCGACGCGTCCCTGGTCTCTGCTCCACGATGCCTTCCCCAACCAGGACGCTCAGGATGCGATGCGTCGTCGGACGGGTGAGTTCCGCCTGCATCGAAATCTCTGTGAGCCTCAGGCCGGTATCGCGAGCCGTGGCAAGGATGCGCAACACCGCCACTGCCCGCTGAATGCTCTGCGTTCCTCCAGGCAGTTCAACGGACGCTGTGTCGGCCCCAATCGGATCGCGACGGCCATGAGCTGCCATGGGACGCGCCTCGAAAAGTAGAATGTCCTGGTGAGATACCGGCCGTCACGGTGACACGGCTGCACGGCAGAGTCCACAATGTGGAAACAGTTGGCGCTTTTCCATTGCGTCTCATGCAGCGGCAGAGATTGTACGCCGGAGGATGTTCGGAGAGACAAGATGAAGCGACGCAGCATTCTGAGTGCCTCCGCGACGATCGCATCGGGGCTTGCCTTGCTCGGGATCACGCCTCCGACCATCGCAAAAGCCGCTAATATCCGCCTTCTAAGCGCCTCGGCATTGCACCCGGCAATCGACGCACTAATGCCGGACTTCGAAAAATCCTCGGGACACAGGCTGACGGTCGCGTACGGCACCGCGGGCGCCGTCGCGGACCGCGTTCAAAAGGGTGAAGCTGCCGATCTCGTCATAAGCTCCGTGCCGATGATCGATCGACTTCAGGCACAAGCCAAAGTCGTGGCTGGCGATCGCGTCATCATCGCGAAGGTCGGTGTGGGCGCCTTTGTGCGCAAGGGGGCCGCGAAGCCCGACATGGGTTCAGCCGACGCGTTCAAACGCTCAATGTTGGCCGCAAGGTCGATTGCCTATCCTGATCCGGCCGGTGGTGGCGCCAGTGGCGTCTACGTGGCCAGCTTGCTCGAACGATTGGGCATCGCTGCCGAGATGAAGCCCAAGACCAGGCTTGCAACGCTCGAGACGCTATACGCAAGCGTTGCCAGCGGCGATGTCGAGATCGGCTTCAATCAAGTCAGCGAAATCCTCGCCCAACCGACCGTCGAACTCGCTGGCCCGCTGCCGCCCGCTATCCAGAACTACACCCAATTCGCCCCGGGTATTGTTGTCGGCGGCAATCAAACAGACGCCGCAAGGGTGCTGGTCGCGTTCCTTTCCTCGCCTGCGGCTAAGTCCGTCCTGAAAGAAAAGGGATTCGAATAGAGCGCGCCTTTGGCTTGCCATAGCCGCTTGCCACGCGAGACGGTGAAGATTGATCGACGGACTTCGCATCGACGGTCTACGGCATGAATTAGTTTCGGACAGCCCGCGACGCACCCGCAGCCACCAATTGACTCGGCGCGCGGGGCCTGTTCGATTGACCCCATGAGCACGTCCCCAGGTTCCACCGCGCGCTGGCGCGTGGGCGTCGATTCGGGCGGCACCTTCACCGACATCTGCCTGTTCGACGAGGCGACCGGCCGCATCGAGGTGTGGAAGGTGCCCTCGACGCCTGATGATCCGTCGCGCGGGATTGCCGAGGGTGTCGAGCAGGGCATGAAGCGCGTGGCGGCCGAGGGAGGCGCGATCGTCTATTTTGGCCATGGCACCACGGTGGCGACGAATGCGCTGATCCAGCATCGCGGGGTGAAGACCGGCCTCGTCACGACCGACGGGTTTCGCGACCTCCTAGAGATCGGCCGGCAGAAGCGGCCCGACCTCTACGACATCCAGGCCGACAAGGCGCTGGTCCTGGTGCCACGAGATCTGCGGCTCGAGGTGCCCGAGCGCGTGCTCTACAGTGCGGAGATCGCGACGCCGCTCGACGAGAGGGCGGTGCGCGCCGCGGCGCGGACATTGAAGGCCGCCGATGTCAAAGCGGTCGCAGTGTCCTTCCTCTACGGCTTCCTGCGGCCGGATCACGAGATGCGGGCCGTGGCCATCCTGCGCGAGGAACTGCCCGATGCCTTCATCTCGGCCGGCCACGCGATCGCGCCGGAGTTCCGCGAGTACGAGCGGCTGTCGACGGTGGTGCTGAATGCCTATCTCGGGCCGGTCATGGCGCGCTACATCAAGCGCCTCGCGCCGCGGCTCGAGAGTCTCGGCATGACGGCGCCGCCGCATCTCACGCAGTCGAACGGCGGCGTGATCGGCTTTGCCGGTGCCGCCGACATGCCGGTGCGCACGATCCTGTCCGGCCCGGCGACCGGCGTCGTCGGCGCCCAGGCGATCGGCCGGCTGGCGGGCTTCGAGGATCTGATCACCTTCGACATGGGCGGCACCTCGACCGACGTGGCACTGCTGCAAGGCGGGCAGTGCAGGCTCGCGTCCGAGGCGACCGTGCACGGCTATCCGATCAAGGCGCCGATGCTCGACATCCACACCGTAGGCGCAGGCGGCGGCTCGATCGCCTATATCGACGAGGGGGGACTCCTGAAAGTGGGCCCGCGTTCGGCTGGCGCCGATCCCGGTCCGGTCTGCTACGACAAGGGCAACCAGGAGCCGGTGACGACCGACGCCAATGTCGTCCTGCAGACGCTCAATCCGCGCCATCTCCTTGGCGGTCGCATGAAAATCCGCCAGGACCTCGCCAGGCAGGCGGTCGGGCGGCTGGCTAAGCGGCTGGGCCTCGGACTCGAGGAAACGGCGCAGGGCATTCTCTCGGTCGTGACCGCCAACATGGCGCGCGCGATCCGCGTCATCTCGGTGCAGCGCGGCCATGATCCGCGCGACTACACGTTGATGGCGTTCGGCGGCGCAGGGCCGCTGCACGCGGCCCGGCTGGCGCGCGAGCTCGACATCAAGCGCGTGCTGGTGCCGGCCAATCCCGGCATTCTCTGTGCGATGGGGCTGCTGCTCACCGATTTGCGCGCCGACTTCGCGGGCACGCGATTGCTGCCGGCGACCGATGACTCGGTGGGCGAGGTGTCGGCGGGATTCGCAGCGCTTGCCGAGCGCGCCGGGCAGTGGTTCGCGCACGAGGCCATCGCCGCTTCCGACCGCCGGCTCGCGCGCACCACCGACATGCGCTACGAGGGGCAGAATTACGAGCTGGCGGTGCCGGTGCCCGAAGGTCCGATCACATCGCAGACCATGCGAACGCTCACGGTGCGCTTCGCCGATGCGCATCGCCAGCGCTATGGCTTCGCGCCGGAGGCCGATCCGGTGCAGGTCGTGACGTTGCGTGTCGAGGCGACCGGCATTGTCGCCAAGGCCGAGCTCAAGTCCCATCCCGACGCCGGCCCCGATGCCTCGGGCGCCATCGCCGAGCGGCGGCCGGTATGGCTGGCCGAGACGCGCGGGCTCGTCGACACGCCGATCTATGCCCGCGACAGGCTGCGGCCGGGTAACCGCTTTGCCGGGCCGGCGATTGTCGAGCAGATGGACGCCACGACGCTGGTGCCGCCTGGCATGACGGCGCGGGTCGACCGCTGGCTCAACCTGATCCTGGAGGCGACATGAAACTGAGCGCTGTCGATCCGATCACGGTCGAGGTGATCGGCGCCGCCATGAGCTCGATCGTCGAGGAGACGGGCGAGACGCTGATCCGGGCCTCGCACTCGACCAACATCAAGGAGCGACGCGACTGCTCGACCGCGCTGTTCAACGCCGCCGGTGAGACGCTCTGCCAGGCCGAGCACATCCCGATTCATCTCGGCAGCTTCCTCGACCTCATCCCGCACATCATGCGCCGCTATCCGACCCAGGATATCCGTCCGGGCGACGCCTTCATCGGCAACGACGCCTACGAGGGCGGCGGCACGCACCTGCCTGATATCGTGATCGCCGAGCCGATCTTCATCGACGGCAAGCTCGCCGCCTGGACGGTGAACCTGGCGCACCATGCCGATTTCGTCGACCGCGGCCATGCCCACATCTACCAGGAGGGGCTGCGCATCCCGCCGGTACGGCTCTACCGCTCCGGCGAGCTGCAGAAGGACGTCCTGGACCTTGTCCTGCTCAACATGCAGGTGCCGAAGGAGCGCCTCAGCGACCTCAGGGCACAGATGGCGGCCAATCGCGTCGGCGTCCAGCGCTTCCAGGCGCTCGCCGCCAAGTACGGCACCGACACGGTGCTCTCGGCGGGCGGCGCGCTGATGGACTATGCCGAGCGCAAGATGCGCAACGCCATCGCCGCGATGCCCGACGGTACCTGGCGCTTCGAGGACGTGTTCGACAACGAAGAGGTGGCCGGCACGCTGGCGCTGGCCGTCGAGCTCACGGTGCGGGGCGATGCGATGTCGCTGAAGTTCGACGCGCCCGAGCAGATGCGGGCGGGCATCAACATGACGATGACCGCGCTGCTCGCCACGACCTATTACGTGGTGAAGTCGGTGCTCGATCCCAGCATTCCACCGAACGCCGGACTGGCGCGGCCGCTGCAGGTCGAGGCGCCGCTGGGCAGCATCCTGAACTGCGTGTCACCGGCCGCGGTCAACGGCCGCCTGCAAACCTGTCAGCGCGTCGCCGACATGATCCTGGGCGCGCTGGCGCAACCGGTGCCGGAGCGGGTGATGGCCTGCTCCAACTCAGCCTGCACGGTCGCCTACTTCATCGGCAAGAAGCCCAAGGACGGCTCGACCTGGGTCTATCTCGAGACCATCGGCGGCGGCTCGGGCGCGCGCTCGGCCAAGGATGGGCTGGACGGCGTGCACGTCCACACCACCAACACGTCCAACCTGCCGGTCGAGGCGCTGGAGATCGAGTATCCGCTGACCTTGCTGCGCTACGAGCTGGTCGAGGATTCGGGCGGTGTCGGCCAGTATCGCGGCGGCATGGGCTTGCGCCGCGTCTACCAGGCGACGCACGATTGCCGCGTGCGCGTCGACCTCACACGCCAGCGGTCGCAGAGCTGGGGCCTGTTCGGCGGCGGCGCCGGCGCGAACGGCAAGGTCGAGGCGGGGCCGGGCGTGACGTTCGACGGCGATCAGGCGGTGCTGAAAGCGGGCCAGTGGTTCGCGTTGGTGACGCCGGGCGCTGGCGGCTTCGGTCCGCCCGCCCAGCGCGATCCGGCGGCGGCCGCGCGCGATCTCGCCGAGGGCGCGATCAGCGCGGCGACGGCGAGAGGAGTCTACGGCGTCGGCGACTGACGGTCGCGCTAGGTGAGCCTGTACTGCCGCTGAAAAAACGCCGAATGCAACCCACCCTCGGGCGGTCGGGCAGCGACATGCTGGGTGATCTGAGCGCTTCCCGAACTGTTCCCCGCGACCATCAGCATGACGTGATTGACCGGCATGGTCTTGAGCGTCTGCCGCTTCAATAGTTCGTCGAAAATCGCTTCGGGCTGTCCCTCGGGAACGGCGATCCAGTATCTCAGCGCCTTGAGCATGCTCTGCGTTGCAGGGTCATGCGCCCGGTAGTCGCCGGCGACGTAGTGCGTGCCCAGCGTTTCGATCCTGGCGATGCAGATCGGTTCTCCCGCGCAATGCGGATCTTCCGCGCTATGGTCGGTATGCAGACCATGCGGCTGGGGCACCGTGAACCTGCCATACGCATAGTGCCCCTTGCGATAGCGCGCCGAAGGAACAAGCACGCGCATCATCGCATCGACGTCGTCGTTATAGAGGCGCACGTAGTTCGCCATGGTGTCGGCAGCACCGTCGGCAAATTTTTCCGCCAGCCATTCGTCGTCGACGGATGCCGTTTCGACATCGTCGAACTGCTTCGAATGATCGAGGATCTCTTGTCTTGCGCTCTCGCGGAAGCGGGCAATCGGCATGGGCAAGTGGGTGTGCGCTTCGCGATCATTGAAGTCGGCGTGCATGCGCTCGATCAGGGACCAGTGATCGGAAGAGAACTGCACCGGGTCCAATATCTTTAGTCTGGGCTGCAAGGTCGCCCACGCTTGATGAAGAGATGTCATGGGTCTTCCTACCCAGTGCTGAGCCGAGCGCATCCTACTCCGATTGACGGCCTGTCAGCAGATGGTTAGCGTCGCCACCACAAAGAAGCGGCCGGACACCTGAATTCGGCATGGAGGAGGAAACGATGCGCGTATGGCGTGACATCGCTCTGCTCATGGTCCTCGCGCTGGGCGCCACCGGCGCACAGGCCCAGGGCACGATCTCCGATCTGCCGCGCAAGGAAACGCTGATCGTCGAGAACCCCGAGGGGACGATCAAGAACGCGGGCTGGTTCAACATCTGGGCGATCAACGCCGGCGGCCAGTCGACCGGCCTGCATCAGCTCGGCATGGACACGTTCTGGTACATCGATCCGCAACGCGGCGTCGATGGCGTGTGGGACAACTCGCTGGCGTCCGAGAAGCCGATCTACAACGCCGACTTCACCGAGATGACGGTGAAGCTGCGCAAGGGCATCTTCTGGAGCGACGGCGTCGAGTTCAGCTCGGCCGACGTCCTCTTCACCATCCAGACTCACATGAAGACCAACGGCCTGCGCTGGAGCGCACCGATCCAGGTCAACGTCGCCGATGTCGCCGCACCCGACGACAGCACCATCGTCTTCAAGCTGAAGAAGCCCAACTCACGCTTCCACGCGCTGTTCACCGTGCGCTGGAACGCGATGTGGATGATGCCCAAGCACATCTTCGAGAAGGCCGGCGATCCGCTGAAGTTCGCCTTCGATCCGCCGGTGACGCTGGGGGCCTACACGCTCAAATCATATGACCCCAACGGCAAGTGGTTCATCTGGCAGAAGCGCGAGGACTGGAAGCGTACGACGGTGGCGCGCTTCGGCGAGCCCGGCCCGAAATACGTCGCTTATGTCGATCCCGGCCCGCCGGACAAGCGCGTGATCGCCCAGCTCAACCACGACCTCGACATCATCCACGACGTGTCGCCGGAGGGTATGTTCACGCTGGCCAAGCAGAGCAAGTCCTCGCATGGCTGGTTCGCCGGCTTCCCCTATGCGCATCCCGATCCAACCCTGCCGGCGGTGGTGTTCAACACCCAGAACGAGATGTTCAAGAACCGCGACGTGCGCTGGGCGCTGGCGCTGCTGATCGACATCAAGGCGGTGTCGATGGCGTCGTATCGCGGCGCGGCGACGATCTCGGCGATCGGCGTGCCGCCGACCGGCTCGGCGCCGGAGGTCTATCACGCGCCACTCGAAGCCTGGCTGAAGGATTTCGAGATCGATACCGGCAAGAGCAAGGTCAAGCCCTACGATCCGATGATCGGCAAGCAGATCGCCGACATGCTGCGGCCCTCGATGGGCGAGCAGATCCCGACCGACGCCAACGAGATCGCCAAATCCTTCGGCCGTGGCTGGTGGAAGCCCAATCCCAAGGCGGCGCAGGAGCTGCTCGAGCGCGCCGGTTACGCCAAGCGCGGCGACAAGTGGTACATGCCCGACGGCAAGCCGTTCGTGATCAAGCTGATGGTCGAGGGCGATGGCCGTCCGGTCATGACGCGCGCCGGCAGCATGATCACCCAGCAATGGCGCCAGTTCGGCATCGATGCCTCGACGGTGGTCGCGCAGGGCAGCATGGCCGACCGCCGCGCCGCCGGCGATTTCGAGGCGATGATCACCTGGAGCGTCGAGACCTGGGGCGGCCATCCCGATCTCTCGTTCTTCCTCGACAGCTGGCATTCGCAGTTCGTCGCCGCGGCCGGCAAGCCGCAGCCGCCGCGCAACTGGCAGCGCTGGAGCAATGCCGAGCTCGACAAGATCATCGAGCAGGTACGTCAGACCGGCTTCGACGACCCCAAAGGACTCGAGCTCGGCCGCGAGTACGTCAAGCTCGTGGTCCGTGAGATGCCGACGATTCCGCTGATGTCGTACAACGTCTTCACGGTGATGGACGACACCTACTGGACCGGCTACCCGAACGCCGCGACCGCGCCGTACACGGATCCGGTGCCGAACTGGGCCAACACCAAGTACATGATGGTGCGGATCAAGGCGAAGCCGCAGTAGCGGTGAGATGCCAGGCTACCTGGTCTACCTGCTGACGCGCCTGGGCCAGTTCGCGCTGGTCGTATTCATCGGCATCAACATTGCGTTCATCGTAACGCACGCCACCCCGATCGATCCGGTCGAGCAGTCGATCGCCGCCGCCACGCAGTTCGGCAGCACCAGCCCCGAGGCGATTGCGCTGATGCGGCAATCGCTCAAGGAGCTGTACGGGCTCGAGGGCGATCTCGCCCATCAGTACGCGGCATTCTGGAGTCGCATCCTCGTCGGCAATTTCGGGCCATCGCTCTCGGCCTTCCCGACACCGGTCTCGGTGCTGATTGGCCGCGCGCTGCCGTGGACGGTGTCGCTGCTGGTGGTGTCGACGGTGCTCACCTGGGTGATGGGCAATCTGCTGGGCGGCCTTGCCGGGTATTTCCATCGCAGCCGCGCGCTGCGCCTCGCCGGCATCCTGGCGATGGCCTTCCATCCCATCCCTTATTACATCGTCGCCTTCCTGCTGCTGATCGTGTTCGGCCATGTGTGGCCGATCCTGCCGATCAGCGGCGGCTCCAGCATGAACATGACGCAGGAATGGAGCTGGGCCTTCGTCGGCAGCGTGGTGAGCCACGCAATCCTGCCGGTCGCCTCGCTGGCCCTGGTCGGGCTGGGCGGCTGGTTCATGGGCATGCGCGCCCTGGTCTCCAACGTCGTCACCGAAGACTACGTGACCTATGCCGAGCTGGGCGGCGTGGCGCGCCGACGGATCCTCGCCGCCTACGTCATGCGCAACGCGCTGATGCCACAGGTCACCGGCCTCGCCATGTCGCTGGGCGCGATCTTCAACGGTGCGATCATCACCGAACAGGTCTTCGGCTACCCCGGAATCGGCACCTTGCTGGTGTCGGCCGTGCATGCCGGCGACTACAGCCTGGTGCTGGGCATCACCACGGTGTCCATCGTCGCGGTATCGATCGCCGTGCTGCTGATCGACCTGCTCTACCCGCTGCTCGATCCTCGCGTACGGGCGCGCTAGCACTATGTGGCGCACGCTTCGCGATCTCCTGCGCTTCAATCGCCAGTTCGCCGCCGGAATCGTCCTGCTGGGCATCGTCGCGGCGTTCTCCTGCCTGTCGTTCTTCTCACCCTATCCGCCCAACGACAGCTTCGTCGTGCCGCCCGACGTGCCGCCATCCTGGGCCTATCCGATGGGCACGACCTCGCGCGGCCAGGATCTGTTCTGGCTGCTGAGCTTCGCGATCCGCAACACGCTGCTGTTCGGCATGGTCGTCGCCATCCTGAGCCGCGCGCTGGCGCTGGTGATCGGCCTGGTCGCCGGTTACTCCGGCGGCCTGGTCGATCGCGCGCTGATGTCGATCAACGACACCTTCATCGTCATCCCCCTCTTCCCCATTCTGGTGCTGTTTTACTTCGTGATGCGTGATCACATGTCGTGGGGCTTGCTGGCCCTGATGATGGCGTGCCTGGGCTGGGCCTACGACGCACGGCTGATTCGCTCGGTGGCGCTCAGCCTGCGCACCCGCGAGTTCACCCAGACCGGCATCTTCTCCGGCATGAGCACGCGGCAGATCCTGGTCGAGGAGCACCTGCCCTACGTGCTGCCGATCCTGTTCTCGACCACGATGAACAACATCAACTGGTCGATCGGGCTGGAGGTCACGCTCTCGGTTCTGGGCTTCACCGACATCAACACGCCGACCATCGGCGTGTTGATCTACTGGGCCAACCAGCACACCGCGCTGGTCGCGGGAATCTGGTGGTGGCTGTTCTTCCCCGTGCTGCTGGTCGTGATGACCTTCATCGGGCTCTTCCTGCTCGCGGTGTCGATGAACGAGCACATCGACCCGCGCAGCCGGCTGGGACGGAGCTGACGATGGGCGAACCGGTCCTCGTCGTCTCCGACCTGCGCGCCTATTACCGGACGTCGGCATTCGGCATCGAGCGCGAGGTGCGCGCCGTCGACGACGTCAGCCTCACCATCGAGGCCAACGAGATCTACGGCCTGGCGGGCGAATCGAGCAGCGGCAAGACGACCCTGATCAAGACCATCGCCGCCGCGATCCAGCCGCCGCTCGAGGTGCTGGGCGGCTCCGTGGTGTTCAACTTCCGCGACCGGCGCGTCGACATGCATGGCGTCGATCGCCAGCACCTGGACGCGATCCGCTGGAAGAACCTGTCCTACATCATGCAGGGCTCGATGAACGTGCTGAACCCGGTCCGCCGTATCAGGCATGCCTTCGTCGACTTCGCCTTCCGGCATATCGGCAAGCCGATGCCGCTGTTCCTCGCGGTCGTGCGCGAGCACCTGGAGCGTTTGCATCTGGCACCCGAGGTGCTCGACGCCTTCCCGCACCAGCTCTCGGGCGGCATGCGCCAGCGCGTCACCATCGCGCTCGCTACTGTGTGCCGGCCGGACTTCATCATCGCCGACGAGCCGACCACGGCGCTCGACGTCGTCGTCCAGAAAAGCGTGCTGGCGATGATCCACGAGATCCAGCGCGAGCTGGGCTCCTCGATCATCTTCGTCACGCACGATATGGCGGTGCACGCCAACCTCACCGACCGGCTCGGCATCATGTATGCCGGGCGTCTCGTCGAGGAGGGTCGCACGGCGGACATCTTCCGCGCGCCCAGGCATCCCTACACCGCCCATCTCATCGCCAGCCTGCCGCGACTGGGCGACAGCGCACCCAAGAAAGGGCTCGACGGCGCACCGCCCAACCTCGCCGAACCGCCATCGGGCTGCCGCTTCCATCCGCGCTGCCCCCGCGCCACCGAGCGCTGCGCGCGCGAGGCAGCACCGATGGCATCGCTGGCGCCCGGGCATCGCGTCGCCTGCTTCTACCCTGAACCGGAGCGGTCGGCATGAGCGGCGCGCTTCTCGACGTCGACAACGTAGTGCGGACCTATAGCGGCGGGCTGCTCACGCGCCGCCGCGTCACTGCCGTCGATGGCGTCAGCCTGCGCCTCGACGCTGCGCGCCCCGAGATCTTCACCATCGTCGGCGAGTCGGGCAGCGGCAAGACCACGCTGGCACGCATGATCCTCAACATGATCGCGCCGAGCGCCGGTACGATCCGCTTCGACGGCACCGACCTGGCCACGATCCGCAGCAGCCGCGCGCGGCTCGCCTTCATGAAGCGGGTGCAGCCGATCTTCCAGAACCCATTCGAGTCCTTCAATCCGATGAAGCGACTCGATCGTTACCTCTTCGCCACTGGCCGGCGGATGGCGGGCTTGTCCGATACCACCGCGATCGCCGACGCGGCCGACACGGCGTTGCGCAGCGTAGGCCTGTCGCTGGCCGAAATCCGCGGTCGGTATCCGCACGAATTATCGGGCGGCCAGCTGCAGCGCGTGGCGATCGCCCGGGCACTGATCTCGAAGCCTGCCCTGCTGATCGCCGACGAGCCGGTATCGATGATCGATGCCTCGCTGCGCGCCTCGATCGTCAATCTGTTGCGCGATCTGCGCGACCGACTGAGCGTGTCGATCATCTACATTACCCACGACCTCGCCACGGCCTACTACATCAGCGACCGCATCATGATCATGCGGCACGGCAAGGCCGTCGAGGCCGGTGACGCGCGCACGGTGCTCGACGATCCGCAGCACCCCTATTCGCAATTGCTCAAGCAATCGGTTCTGTCGCCCGACCCGCAGCACCGGACGGTCGGTCGCCAAGGAGGTTCGTCCCATGCGTAACGTCGACGTTCGGCTTCATCGCGATTTCGCGATCGGCACCACTCATCCCCGGCTGTTCGGCGCCTTCATCGAGCACCTCGGCCGCTGCGTCTACGGCGGCATCTTCGAGCCGGGACACAAGACCGCCGATGCCAAAGGCTTCCGCCAGGACGTGCTGGAGCTGGTGCGCGAGCTCGCGCCGACGATCATGCGCTATCCCGGCGGCAACTTCGTCTCCGGCTACAACTGGGAAGACGGGGTCGGGCCCGTGGCCAATCGCCCACGCCGTCTCGATCTCGCCTGGATGTCGACCGAGACCAACGAATTCGGCACCAACGAGTTCATCGACTGGTGCCGCGTCGCCGGCATCGAGCCGATGCTGGCGGTCAATCTCGGCACGCGTAACGGCGACGCCGCGCGCAACATGCTGGAGTACTGCAATCACCCCGGCGGCACAGCGCTCTCGGACCTGCGGCGCAGCCACGGATGGGAGAAGCCGCATGGTGTGAAGTTCTGGTGCCTCGGCAACGAGATGGACGGGCCGTGGCAGATGGAGGCCAAGACGGCGACGGAATACGGCCGAATCGCCCTGGAAGCGGCCAAGATGATGCGCTGGATCGATCCCTCGATCGAGCTTGCGGCCTGCGGCTCATCCGGCCGGCGCATGCCGACCTTCGGCGCCTGGGAAGAGACCGTGCTCGACCACACGTTCGATCAGGTCGAGTACATCTCGCTGCACACCTATCTCAACAACTACGACGCCGACACGCCGGCGTTCCTCGCCAGCTGCGACCTGATGGACAGCTTCATCGACGAGGTGGTGGCGATCGCCGATTCGGTCGCCGCCCGCCGCCGCTCGGCCAAGCGCATCATGCTGAGCTTCGACGAATGGAACGTCTGGTACCGCACGCGCCGCAACCGCGCCGCGCGCGTGAAGGAAGGCTGGCCCGTGGCGCCGCCGATCCTCGAGGAGATCTACAACGTCGAGGATGCGCTGGCCTTCGGTGGCTGCTGCATCTCGTTGCTCAACCACGCCGACCGCGTCACCGCCGCTTGCCTCGCGCAACTCGTCAACGTCATCGCGCCGATCATGACCGAGACAGGCGGGCCGGCGTGGCGCCAGACGATCTTTCATCCCTTCGCGCATTTCAGCCGCATGGGCCGTGGCCGTGTCCTGCGCACGCAGATCGATTCGCCGACCTATGCCGCGCGGTACAACGATCCCAACGGACCGCGCGATGAGTTCTTCGCGATGCCTGAGGTGCCCTATCTCAAGCTTGCAGCCGTCCACGATCCCGACGGCCATACGCTGACGCTCTTCGCCTTGAATCGCAGCCTCACCGAGCCCCTGCCCTTGCGTCTGCAGGCAGCGGGGTTCAACGGGCTGGCGATCAAGCAGGCGTTGCAGCTGTGCGACGCGGATCTCAAGGCCGTCAACACCCGGCAGAATCCCGATCGCGTCGCGCCCACGCGGCTGGCGGCGGCTCGTACCAATGGCGCGGCGTTGGAGGCGGAGCTGGCGCCGGCATCCTGGAACGTTATCCAGATGACGACCGCTGGCTGAGAGGCTTACAGCGGCTCCCCACGCGGGAGCCGCTGTCGTATGGCCTTACTTCGACTTTGCCTTGAGCTCTTCGAGCTGCGCCCGCGCGCCTGCAATCATGCAGGACAGATCGGACGTCAGCATCACCATGTCGAAGCCACGCTTCACCGCACCTGCCGCGAACGGAGCGGCCGCGCAGTGCATGACGCACTTGATGCCGGCCTTGTGCGCCGTGTCCCGGATCTTGTCGCACGTCGCCATGTGGAGCGGATCCGGGTTATCGCCACGGGGTGGCAGACCCAGGGCGAACGACAGGTCGGCTGGCCCGATGTAAACCGCATCCAGGCCGGGTGTGGCGCAGATCGCGTCGAGGTTCGCGAGACCCTGCTTGGTCTCGATCATGGCCATGACGACGATCTCGTTGTTGGCGTTGGCCACATAGTCGGAGCCGCCGTACTGCGAGGCGCGCACGGGCCCATTGGAGCGCATGCCGACGGGCGGATAACGGCACGCCGCCACCGCCATCGCCGCTTCCTCGGCGGTATTCACCAGCGGCACGATGATGGCGTACGCGCCAAGGTCCAGCGCTTTCATGATCGCCGCCGGCTCGTTCCAGGCGACGCGCACGACCGGGACGGTGTCCGTCTGCGAGATCGCCTGCAGCATCGGCGCCACGTCCCGCATCTCGGCCGTGCCGTGCTGCAGGTCGACGCACAGGGCGTCGAAGCCCAGACGCGCCATGACCTCGGCGGTAAATCCGTGCGAGACGGAGAGCCAGCCCAGCGTCACGCATTTCCCCTCACGCCACATCTGCTTGATCTTGTTCGGTCGCATCGTCTCTCCTCCCGTCTATTCCTCGTCGGCCAGCTTACTGACGATCACCACGTATCGACAAAGGGATACTTCTTCGTCGTCCGCACCGGCAGCGGCGGCAACCGCTTCAATCCATTGACGATCCATTGGCGCGTGGCGGCGGGATCGACCACGTCGTCGATGCCACCGCCCATGACGGCGTTGACCGCCTTCGCCGTGTCGTAAGCCTCGGCCGTCCGCCGCTGGAACTCGGCGAGCCGCGCGCCCGGATCCTCAATCGCCATCAGCTCCTTGCGGTAGCCGAGCTTGACCGATCCCTCGATATTCATGCCGGCGAACTCCGCGGTCGGCCAGGCGATGGAAAAGAAGCCGACCAGCGAGCCCGCACCCAGCATCGCCTGCGCGCCCAGACCGTAGGCCTTGCGAACAACCACGGTGAACAAGGGCGCGGTCATGTTGGCGCCGACGTTGAACAGCCGCGTGCAGTGACGCACCAGCGCGGTGCGCTCGACATCGGGGCCGACCATGATGCCCGGGCAGTCGATCAGGTTGAGCACCGGGATGTCGAAGGCGTCGCAGAGCTGCATAAACCGCGCGCCCTTGTCGGACCCGTCGGAATCGATCGCGCCCGCGAGATGGTGCGGGTTGTTGGCGATCACGCCCATCGGCCGCCCCTCGAAGCGGGCAAACGCGGTGATGATCCCGATGCCGAATTTCGGGCGAATCTCCAGCACGGAGTCCTTGTCGGCGAGCGTATGCAGGATCTGGCGCATGTCGTAGAGCCGCAGCCGGTTCTCCGGCACCGCTGACCGCAGCTTGCGCTGATCATGCGCCTCGAACTGGCTGATCCTGCCCTGGAAGTACGACAGGTACTTCTTCACGGTGTCGACTGCTTCGAACTCGTCCTTCACGAGGATGTCGACGACACCATTCGGCACCTGGAACGACATCGGGCCGACTTCTTCCGGCGTATAGATGCCCAGGCCGCCACCCTCGATCATCGCCGGCCCGCCCATCGCCAGGGTCGAGCCTTCCGTCGCGATGATGACGTCGGCGCAGGCCACCAACGCCGTGTTGCCGGCAAAGCAGCGGCCGTTGACCACCGAGATCATCGGCACCAGGCCGGAGAGCTGCGAGTAGGTCGTGAAGGTGTGGGTATCGATCGCAACGCGCGGGCCGATGTGATCGTCACCAGGCCTGCCGCCGCCACCTTCGCCGAACAGGATCATCGGCAGGCGGAAGCGATGTGCCAGCTCGAACATCCGATCCTGCTTGTAGTGGTTGCGACCGCCCTGCGTGCCCGCCAGCACCGTATAGTCGTAGTGCACCAGGGCGGCGCGCGATTGCGTTTCGTCGAACAGGTGGCCGTTGATCGTGCACATGCCGGCAACCACGCCGTCCGCCGGCGTGTTTCTGCGCAGTGCGTCCATCGAGTTGCGTTGATGCTGGCGCGCCACGATCAGCGGCCAGTACTCGTCGAACGAGCCCGGATCGACCAGCCGGTCGATGTTCTCGCGCGGCATTTTGAAGCCGTTCTTGCGACGCCGGGCGACGGCCTCCGGCCGGTTCTCGTCCAGGGTCATCGCGTGGCGCGCGATGTTCTCCTTCAGATCGTCGCGAATGTGATCGAGGTCGATCGCCTCGGTCGCAGCGACAGCGGCATCCCCGATGTCGGCCTGCTGCACGAAAACGATCGGAAAGCCCTCGCGCACCACGTCGCCCGCCGCCATCGTGATCCCGCGAATGATGCCGGCGTGCGGTGCGGCGATGACATGCTCCATCTTCATCGCTTCGACGACCGCGACCTGCTGGCCGCTACGCACGGTCTCGCCTTCCGCGACATTGATCGCAACGATCGTGCCTTGGATCGGCGAGGCCACGCCGACCGATCCATCCGGCCCCGTCATGTCGGGGGCATCGGCCTCGTCAGCCGACTGCGTATTTCGCTCCGCCTTCACAGCGGCGTCATGGGCAAAGAGTGCCAAGGGATCCTTGCTCTTGACCGCAGCGCCGGCATGGCCAGATCCCCGCGCCGCCGATGCCGCCGCGCCTTGCACGAAGCGCTGCCGTTGCTCCACGGGCGCCGCGAGCGTCGCAAGATGCTCATCGAGCCAGCGGGTATGAACCTTGCCGGCCACGAAGTCGGGATGCGTGAGCACATTGCGCAGAAACGCGATGTTGGTGCCGACTCCCTCCAGCCGGAACTCGCTCAACGCACGCGTGACTCGCGCTACGGCATCGGCGAAATCCGGAGAGGGCGAATGAGCGATGACCTTCGCCAGCAGCGAGTCGAAAGCGTTCGACGTGCGATAGCCGGTGTAGCCGAATCCATCGGTGCGCACGCCCGGCCCGTTGGGTGCCTCATAGACCGTCAGCGTCCCGCTGCTTGGCCGAACCGTTCCGTCGGATCCGATCGTCTCCATGTTAACCCGCGCCTGGATCGCATATCCGCGTGGGGCGAGAGCCTTGCTATGGTCGAGGCCCATTTCCTTCAGCGTCTTTCCCTGCGCAAGGCGGATCTGCGACTGCACCAGGTCGACACCCGTCACCGCCTCGGTAACCGTATGCTCGACCTGCAGCCGTGCATTGGCCTCGATGAACGCAAACGATTGCGCACCGGCACGACCTGAGACATCGACCAGGAACTCGAACGTGCCGAGATTGCTGTAGCCGACGCCCTTTGCCAGACGGACGGCCGACTCGATGATCTGGCGGCGCAGGCCATCGTCCAGGTTGGGGGCGGGCGCAATCTCGATGATCTTCTGGAAGCGCCGCTGAACGCTGCACTCGCGTTCACCGAGGGCCGCGATGGCGCCGGTCCGGTCGCCGAGAATCTGGACCTCGACATGGCGGGCTCGCGTGATCAGCTCTTCCACGTAGAGCTCGTCGCGACCAAAGGCGGCGCGAGCCTCGGAGCGACAGCGCTCGAACGTTTGCTCGATCTCCCCGGCCGTCAGGACCACCCGGGTTCCGCGCCCGCCGCCGCCCGCCAGCGCCTTGATGATCATGGCGCCGCCCGAGCCGAGCGACGCGAAGAATTCCTTCGCTTCGGCAAGCGTAATCGCGTGATCAAGGCCGCGTATCACGGGCACGGAGGCTGCAGCCGCGGCCTGACGCGCGCGCGCCTTGTCGCCGAACAAATCGAGGTGCTTCACCTGCGGTCCGACGAATGTCAGGCCCGCGTCCGCGCATGCCCGAGCGAAATCGCCGCGCTCGGCAAGGAAACCATAGCCGGGATGGACGGCGTCGCAGCCCGAGGCCTTCGCAGCGGCGATGACCCAATCCATGTTGAGATAGGCAGCAGCACCCTGTCCGGGCAGCGCCTGGGCCTCGTCCGTCACCCGCAGATGCAGGCTGTTCGCATCGTCCTCGGAATACACCGCCACGGTCGGCAGCCCCATGTCGGTAGCAGCGCGTGCGATGCGTATGGCGATTTCACCGCGATTGGCGATCAAGAGCCTGTTCATCTGCCTCAACCGTTCCTAGGGTGTCAGGATCCACGGGTGACAATGGCCGCGGGACCCAGCGTTCGAATGGGCGCTTCCCGAAGCTCAAGGTGACGTGCACATGTCGCGATGCGGAGAAGCCCGGAAATCCGGCTCGACACTGATTGCAGAATCAGCCTCTCACCTCAAGCCAGCGATGGACGGGTTGACGCCGCGCCAACATCGCAAAGCGGAAATCATCCCTGCCTTGCGTAAATGGCGTCGATCAAACGCCGCCGCATCGCAATGGCGCGCGCTACGGTCACCCCCTCTAATGCCGATCTCTCACCCGAGCCGAGCCATCCCATGACCGCGTCGAGCGGCCCGCTTCAGGGCATCCGCATTCTCGATTTGACGACGATCCTGTTCGGCCCCTACGGCACGGCGACGCTGGGCGACTGGGGCGCCGAGATCATCAAGGTGGAGTCGCTGACCGGCGATGGATGGCGCTTCAGCGGCCAGTTCAGGAATCGCGGCATGAGCGGCCAGTTCATGACGGTCAACCGCAACAAGCGCAGCCTGTCTCTTGATCTCAAGCATCCCGAGGGCGCCGCTGTCCTGCGCCGGCTTATTCCGACAGTGGACGCCCTGGTGACCAACGTTCGTCCCGCCGCATTGGGCCGCCTCGGCTTCGGCTACGAAGCGTGCCGCGAACTCAATCCGCGGCTGGTCTACGCGGCGGCCACCGGCTTCGGCCAGGACGGCCCATGGGCTGCGCGTCCGGCCTTCGACGAGATCATCCAGGCGTCGTCGGGGTTCGCATCCGCCATGGGCACCGATGACGAGCCGGCGTTCGTGCCGAGTCTCGTCGGCGACAAGCTGTGCGGCCTTACGCTGACTGCAGCGGTTGCCGCCGCGCTCGTGCGGCGCGAGCGCACGGGCGAAGGCCAGCTCGTCGAGGTGCCGATGCTCGAAACGATGGCCGCCTTCAACGCCATTGAGATGCTCGGGGGGCACGCCTTCATTCCGCCGATCGGCCCGGCTGGATACAAGCGCGTGAAGGAGAGGCGACCGGTCAAGACCAAGGATGGCTGGATCACCATGCTCCCCTACTCCGGCGAGAATTGGTGCACGTTCTTCGCGACGGTTGGCCATCCGGAGTGCATCGAGGAGTTCTCGGTTCGCGATCCGGTCAAGCGGGCTTCGAACATCGACAAGATCTACGACCGCATGAGCGAGATCGCGATCACCCGCACGACGGCGGAGTGGGAGAAGCTGCTGCTGAGTATCGACGTGCCACACGCCTCCTTCGCCAAGCTCACCGAGGTCTCCGAGCAACCGCACCTCAAGGCCGTCAACATGTTCCAGGAGATCGACCACCCCACGGAGGGAAAGATCCGCCAGGCCCGGCCATCGGCACGCTTCTCGGAAAGCCCGGCAGGCATTCATCGCCTACCGCCGCACCTTGGCGAGCATACGACGGAGATCTTGCGCGAAGTCGGCTACAGCGATGCGGAGATCGAGAACCTGGCGAAGGGCAAGGCGGTCGGGCTCCCGTCCTGATCCGTCAGGCCGCCCTTGCGGTCGCCATTCCGATCACGCGCTCGCGATGCGCCCGTGCATTGCCGAACAGCTCGGCATTGGCCCGCGCGCGCTTGTAATAGAGATGGTTGATCATCTCCCAGGTGAAGCCGATCGCACCGAAGATCTGGATGCTGCGGTGGGCGGCTGAGACATAGGCCTCACTGGTATAGGCCTTGGCCATCGCCGCGGCGATCGACGCCCGCGGATCGGATTCCGACAGCGCCCAGGCCGCGTAGAGCGTGGCGACGTTCGAGCATTCCGCCTGCCCCAGCATGTCGGCCAGCGAATGCTTGATCGCCTGGTAGGTGCCGATCGGTTTGCCGAACGCGACACGCTCCTTGGCGTAGTCGCAGGTCATCTCCATGACGCGCTGCGTGCCGGCGGCGTTCTCTACCGCCTGGGCAAACACCAGGCGATCGCGCAACCAGAGCCACAGCGCCTCGTCCGCCATAGCCAGCGGTTCACCAACCGCATCGGTGAGACGTACATCGCAGACCTGACGCGTCACGTCGCGCCACGGCAGAAGCTGGACCTGCACGCCTGATTGTTTGGCATCGACCAGGAAGAAGGCCCGACGCCCGGCCTGCACATCCTGAGCGGCAACGATTAGCCAGTCTGCAGCAGCTGCATCGATCACGAATGACTTCACGCCGGTTAGCACGTAGCGATCGCCTTGCCGCTGCGCGCTTGCCTCGCGACAAGGACCATCGACAGAGCCGTCGGCTTCGGCGATCGCCAGCGCCAGGATCATCTTGCC
>JAFAZJ010000271.1 GCA_019239835.1 Alphaproteobacteria bacterium
TCGTCGGGCATATCTCTGTGAATCGCGTTCAGACGATCCGGCCGGTTGAGGGTGATGGTCGCCACGCGCTCGTCGCGGCGATAGGTGAGGTGCTGGAAGTCCATGGTGGCCCTCGCTCAGAGCGGCCGCAGGTCGTAGCCCAGCCGCGGGAAATGCACGACGATCTCGCCGGCGATCGGATCGGTGCGCCAGATCGCGATCTCGCGGTCATCGATGAACACCAGCTCGCCCTCGACCGGATCGCGGCCATAGTCGTCGGCACGAATGCGCACGAGATCGCCGGGCTTGGGGTCCTCGAGTTGCGGCGACGATGGACGCGCCTCCTCGGGCGTGGAGGAGCGGGCTACGGCGATGGCGTCCTGCGCGCTCATCGGCGTCGGCGTGCCGTGGCCGAAGGCGCGCACCTTGGCCATCCAGGCATGGATGCGCGGATGGGGCTGGAGCTCGTGCGCCAGCCGGTCGGTGCGCGCGGTGATGAACCACAGCGCGTGATAGACGGCGAGGTCGGCGATGGTCGGTGCATCGCCGGCGATCCAGGCGCGGCCATCGGTGAACATCGATTCGATGGCGGCGATCTGCGGCCGCACATGCGTGGCGCTGCGGGCGGCGGCACGGCGCATGGTGGCGTCGTCGGGCTCGGGCAGGCCGCGCATGCGCGCACGGTCGGCCTGCAAGGTGGGCGGCAGCACGTCCATGTTGTTGCCGGAGACGTAGAGCGACATCGGCCGGAACAGACGATTCTCGGCCCAAAAGGCGACCGCATCGGCGCTCGCCGCGAGATGCGGTGGGAACAGCGTCGGCTCGGGTGCGCGCCGTTCCAGCTCGCGCACGATCAGCGCCGTGTCGCAATAGATGTCGGCGCCGACCTGCAGGACCGGTGTCTTGCGATAGCCGCCGGTCAGCGGCGTGAGGTCGGGCTTGGGTGCGATCGGCGGGATGATCACCGATCCCCACGCCAATCGCTTGTAGCCCAGCGCCAGCCGCGCCTTCTCGGAGTAGTTGGAGAAATCGTAGTGGTGAAGGATCAAGCGCTACTCGATCTTGATCCCGGCCGCCTTGATCAGCGGCCACCACAGCTCGGTCTCCGCCTTGTGGAAGGCAAACAGCGCTTCCGGCGTCTGCTGTTCCGGCGGCGGGATGTCCTGGCCCAGCGCGGCGAAGCGCTCGCGCACCTGCGGATCGGTCAGCGCTTCCCTGATCGCCGCCGCGAGCTTGGCGGTGACCTCCTTGGGCGTACCCTTGGGCGCCCACAGCCCGTGCCAGACGGCGATGTAGAGGCCGGGCAGGCCGGCTTCATCGACGGTGGGAATGTCGGGCATCGCCGCCAGCCGCGACTTGGCGGTGATCGCGAGCCCCTTGATCTTGCCGGCCTTGATCTGCGGGATCGAGTTGGCGGCCTGGTCGAACATCATGTCGATCTGGCCGGCCATCAGATCCTGCAGCGCTGGCCCGCCGCCCCGGTAGGGAATGAAGCGCAGCTTGCCGCCGGTCTTCTGCTCGAAATAGATGCCGCCGATGTGCGAGGCGGCGCCGACGCCGGCGGTACCGGCCGTGGTCTTGTCCGGGCTGGCCTTCACGAGTGCCGCCAGTTCCTGCAGCGAGTTCACCGGCAGGCCAGCGCGCACGACGACGATCTGCGGGTTGGTCGCGATATAGGCCAGCGGCTCGAAATCCTTGAGGATGTCGTAGTTCAGCGCGTAGACCGCCGGATTGACGACGTGCGTGCTCCAGTGGCCGATGCCGATGGTGTAGCCATCGGGCGCGGCGCGCGCGACGCGGCCCACGCCCACGGTGCCGGCCGCGCCCGTCGTGTTATCGACCACGACCGTCTGGCCCAGCGACCGGCTCATGCGTTCCGCCAGGATGCGCGCGAGCGTGTCGGTCGGACCGCCGGCGGAGAACGGCACGACCACGGTGATCTGCTTGGTCGGAAAGGCCTGGCCATACGCAGCGCCGGCGAGGGCACACAAACTGGCGACGGCGGCCAGGAAAAGACGACGCATGTTCAAAATTTCCCCCGTTACAACTCATTCATCCGCAGCCAAGCGCAGAAGGTCGGCGCCGGCAAGCCGATAGAACACCTTCTCCTGTCGCTGCACGCCCAGCCGGTCATGCCGGATCCCTGGGCAGCAGATTGTCGGGGATCGCGTGCGGACTGTATCGGCGCGTCTCGTTGGCCTGCAGCCTGCGGATCAGCGGCCAGCCCATCCAGCCGAGGAAAACCAGCAGCGGGACGATCATCCAGCCGGACATGCGCTTGTCGCTGAGCACCATGCCGATACCCACGAATGCCGCGACGATCGTGCCGAGCAGTTGCAGCGCGAACTGGCCGGTCGGTTCGCCGGCCCAGAACTCCGGGCGTCCGCCGGCGGCGGCGATACGCGCATGCAGCTCCTGCACGAAGGCGCGATACGGTACCGGCTCGTATCCGTGCACAAAGCCCTGGTGTGTCAGGCTGCCGAAGCGCAACGGCTTGCCGGCCCGCGGCTCGATCGTGCAGATGTAGAACTCGGGCATGCCACGGCGCGGCGCGTAGCGTAGCCGTACCAGCTTGATGTCCGTGTAGGCCACGAAGCGCGACTGACCCCGGCGCGTCGTCTGGATTCCCGCTGCCAGCAGCTCCACCGAGTCGATGCCGTCGATGAGGTCGCTCTTGTAGTCGAGGCGCAGTGGCGCCGACGAGCCCGTCATGCCGGCGGCACCTTGGGTAGGGCGGGCATCAGGATGGGCGGCAGCGCCCGTGGATCGTAGGGACGGGGCCGGTTCGCATGCAGGCGGCGGTACCAGTAGAAGATGCCGACGAAGGCGATCGGAAACAGGGCCACCAGCCCCAGCATCGCGCCCTCGCTCAGCAGCCACAGCGCCACGGCGACCAGGACGAGCCACACGCTGATCAGCAGCGCGAAGCGTATCGGCGGATCGCCGGCGATGAATTGCGGCGGCGAGCTCTGACTCATCAGCTGCCGATGCAGCTGCTCGACCAGCGGCCGCCAGGTCGCGGCGCGATTCTCGATGGCGACGAGGTGGTGATACGACGCGCTGCAGATGCGTAGCCGGTTGCCGTTGCGCGGCTCGAGCTCGCAGATGAACTGATCGGTGCTGGCACGCAGCGGAATCCTGCGCAGGCGCACGCGCACGATGTCGCCGAGCGCGACATGGCGCGACGTGCCATCGGTCATATCGATGCCCTCGTCGCCGAGGTCGACGAAGGTCTCCTCGCCGAACGGGGAGCCGCGAAAGGCGTGGCGCATGGCCGCCAGTCTAGCGCACGAACCACGCGGGATGTACCGTCGCGCCCAAGACCGCAGCAGCGGCGTCAGGGAGGACATTATGCGTACAGGGGCAGGGCGCTTGCGCCGACGGACTGTCATCGCGGCGGGGCTGGGCAGCGCCGCGCTGGCCGGCGGGGCGCGGGCACAGATCGGCGGCGGCAAGCCGATCCGCGTCCTCGTCGGCTTCTCCGCCGGCGGCGGCAACGATGTCGTTGCGCGCATCATCGCGCAGAAGCTGGGCGAGTCGACGGGCCAGACGGTGATCGTCGACAATAAGCCGGGCGCCAGTGGCCTGATCGCCGCCGACATCCTGGCCAAGGCGCCGCCGGACGGGCTCACCTTGATGGTGGCGTCGCAGACGACCTATGCCGTGGCGCCGGTGCTGTATCGTTCCGTGGCGTTCAACGCCGAGAAGGATTGCCTCGGCGTCTCGCTGCTCGGTGCATCGCCGCTGGCGCTGGTGGTGCACCCCAGCGTGGCGGCGAAGTCGGTGGCCGACCTGATCGCGATGGCCAAGGCCAAGCCCGGCGTGATCAACGTCGGCCACGGCGGCGTCGGCACCACGCCGCACATGGCGAACGAGCTGTTCATGTCGACGGCCGGCGTCAAGATGACGCCAGTGCCCTATCGCGGCGAAGCGCCGGCGATCACCGACCTGCTGTCGGGCCAGCTGCCGGTGATGTTCTCCAACATCTCGGTATGCATGGGCCACGTGAAGTCGGGCACGTTGCGCGCCCTGGGCGTGACCAGTGCCGCGCGCTCGCCGATCGCGCCCGATCTGCCGACCATCGCCGAGTCGGGGCTGCCGGGCTACGAGGTCGAAACCTGGTTCGCCCTCACTGCCTCGCCCGGCACGCCCCGCGATGTGCTGGCGCGGTTGAACGCGGAGGTGCAGAAGCCTTGGTCAACGCCGACGTAAAGAACCGTTTCGCCGAACTCGGCATGTCGGTCGGCAGCGGCGGACCCGAGCAGGTCGACGCGCTGATCAAGTCGGACGTGGTGAAATGGGGCAAGGTGATCCGCGACGCGGGCATCAAGCAGGTCGATTAGCAAAGAGGATGCGGACCATGAGCGACGCCTACGATATCGACATCGTCGTGCAGGGCTTTCCCGGCAAGTCGGTCTGCCACGGCGGCCTGGGCTGGAGCAGCGTCGTGCTGGTGCGTGGCCATGGCCGCGTCGCACTGGTCGACACCGGCCCGATCGGCATGCGCAAGCTGATCAAGGAGCGCCTGCACGAGCGCGGCGTCGCGCCCGGCGACATCACCGACCTGCTGCTGAGCCACGCGCATCACGACCACAGCATCAACTGGCCGATGTTCCGAAACGCACGGGTGGTGATCGCCAACACCGAGCTCGACTGGGCGCTGAAGCAGCCGATCGGCGAGACGCCGGTGCCCGAGCTCTACATGCACGAGCTCAACAAGTGGCCGAAGCTCACGCGCGCCAATGACGGCGACGAGGTGATGCCCGGCATCACCGCCCACCTCGCACCAGGCCACACGCCGGGCTGCCTCGTCTATCGCCTGCAGGATGTGACGCGCGACATCATCTTCACCGGCGACGCCGCCAAGAACCGTGCCGAGCTTCTCTCGCGCACCGCCGACATGACCGACGATTCCGGCCAGACGAGCCGCTCGATCGAGATGATGTGGCGCTTCTGGCGCGCCCGTCCCGGCAACCTCGTCGTGCCCGGTCACGACCTGCCGATGACCTTGGAGAATGATCAGCCGCACTACATCGGCAAGCGCGAGGCCGCGATCACGATCTGGAACGGCGCTGACCTCGAACAGACAACCTGGATCGAACTGGCAAAGTTCAAGGCCGCCGAGCTTCTGGCGCCGGCGAAGTAGAACGCCTCGGTCCCGATCGTCATGACGTTCTGGTGCACGCGAACAGGAATGTCGGTGCAGGAGCTGAATTGGCGTTGTCGGGTCCGATGACCCGGCATAGCGTGCCGCGCCGAACGAGAGTTTCGAGGTGGTCATGAAGCCGGGACATTGGTTTCTGGGTGCCGTCGTGGCCATTGTCCTGGCGACATCCGGATGGAATGCCAGCGCGCAAGACGATCTGCCGCCCGATCCCGAGCCTGATGTCCTCGTCATGGATGGCAAGACAATCGATCCGGGCTGCGCTGGGACCACGTTCGAGATGATGCGCTGCCTGCAGCGGCGGATCGAAAAGGCCGATCGCTGGCTGCAGGCAGTCTTCGACAGCTATATGCGAGGCGCTATCGAGGTCCGCGAGATGCAGCGGACAAGCTTCGGCGTCGATGAAAAGTCGGATATCGATCCCGTGGCCGATCTCAAGCGAAGCCAGGAACTCTTCGAGCGGTATCGTGACGCTGCCCGGCGCCTTGAGTACGATTTCATTTATCCGGGTTCGTTGCGCAACGTCTACGCACCGGCGCTCGCGTACGAGATGACAGTGGAGCGCATCACGATGCTATTGCGCAGTTGCAGGGCACATGGCTTCGCCATGCCTGCGCAGGTTGATCTCAAGAAAAGCGAATGGTGCAAAGAGGAGTAGCGCCAAAAACGAAGGGGGAGGCGAACCTCCCCCGACTGATCGTCTATTGAAGAACCAGCGCTTACTGCACGACCTCGAACAGGCCGGCCGCGCCCATGCCGCCGCCGATGCACATCGTCACGACGACGTTCTTGGCCTTGCGCCGGCGGCCCTCGATCAGGATGTGGCCGGTGCAGCGTGCGCCGGTCATACCAAAGGGATGGCCAATCGAGATCGAGCCGCCGTTGACGTTGAGCTTCTCGTTGGGGATGCCGAGCTTGTCGCGGCAGTACAGCACCTGCACCGCGAAGGCCTCGTTGAGCTCCCACAGGTCGATGTCGTCCATCTTCAGGCCGAAGCGGGTGAGCAGCTTCGGGATGGCGTAGACCGGGCCGATGCCCATCTCGTCGGGCTCGCAGCCGGCGACGACCAGGCCCTTGAAGATGCCCAGCGGCTTCAGGCCCCGCTTGGCGGCTTCAGCGTCGCTCATGACGACCGCGGCCGAAGCGCCGTCGGAGAGCTGGCTGGCGTTGCCGGCGGTGATCCACTTGTCCGGACCCATGACCGGCACCAGCTTGGCGAGGCCTTCCTTGTTGGTGTCGGGACGGTTGCCTTCGTCCTTGGTCAGCTTGACCTTCTTCTTCGAGGTCTCGCCGGTGTTCTTGTCGGTCACCAGCATCTCGGTTTCCATCGGCACGATCTCGTCGTCGAACTTGCCGGCCTGCTGACCCGCCGCAGTACGCATCTGGCTCTGCAGCGCGTACTCGTCCTGGTACTCGCGGCTGATCTTGTAGCGCGCCGCGACCGTGTCGGCGGTCTGGATCATGCTGTGATAGATGCCCGGCACGTGCTCCTGCACCCAGGGGTTCACCAGGCGGTGCTTGTTGCCGCCGCCGCCCTGCACGATCGACACCGACTCCAGGCCGGCGCCGACGACCACCGTGGCGCGGTCGACCAGCACGCGCTGCGCGGCCATGGCGATGGTCTGCAGGCCCGACGAGCAGAAGCGGTTGACGGTCACGCCGGAGACGTTGACCGGCGCGCCGGCGCGCATCGCCGAGACGCGCGCGACGTTGGAGCCCGTCGTGCCCTCGGGCGCGGCGCAGCCCATGATCACGTCCTCGATCTCGGCGAGATCGACCTTGGCGCGCTCGGCGGCGTGCTTGATGACGTGCGCGCCCATGTCGGCGCCATGGGTGTCGTTGAAG
>JAFAZJ010000020.1 GCA_019239835.1 Alphaproteobacteria bacterium
GAGTCGCGCGGCAAGCTCAAGATCTTCCTCGGCGCCGCACCCGGCGTGGGCAAGACATACGAGATGCTGCAGGCGGCGCAGCGCAAGCACGCCGAGGGCGTCGAGATCGTCGTCGGCGTGGTCGAGACGCATGGCCGGGCCGAGACCCAGGCCCTGATCGACGGGCTGGAGGTGCTGCCGCGCCGAACCATCGAGTACAAGGGCCGCACCCTCGACGAGCTCGACCTCGACGCACTGCTCAAGCGCCATCCGCAGCTGGCGCTGGTCGACGAGCTGGCGCACGCCAATGCGCCCGGCAGCCGCCACCCCAAGCGCTACCTCGACGTAGTCGAGCTGCTCGACGCCGGCATCGACGTCTACAGCACGCTCAACGTGCAGCACGTCGAGAGCCTCAACGATGTGGTCGCCAAGATCACCCGCGTGCGCGTACGCGAGACGGTGCCGGATTCGATCCTCGACCTCGCCGACGAGATCGAGGTGGTCGACACCACGCCCGGCGAGCTGATCCAGCGGCTCAACGAGGGCAAGGTCTACGTCCGCGCCCAGGCCGAGCGCGCGCTGAAGCATTTCTTCCAGCCCGGCAACCTCGCCGCCCTGCGCGAGCTGGCGCTGCGCCGCACCGCGCAGCGCGTCGACGCCGAGATGCTCGACTACATGCGCCAGCACGCGATCGAGGGGCCGTGGGCGGCCGGCGAGCGCGTGCTGGCCTGCCTCGATCCCTCGCCCCAAGCGCTCGACGTGGTGCGGGCCGCTCGCCGCACCGCCGATCAGCTGCGCGCGCCGTTGCTGGCGCTCTATGTCGAGAACGAGCGCCACGCGGTGCTCAACGAGACAGAGCGCGCCCAGCTGATCGAGGCCGAACGCCTGGCCGAGCGGCTGGGCGCGGAGGTCCATGTCGTGCCCGGCCGCGCCATCGACGAGGAGGTGCTGGCATTCTGCCGCCAGAACAACGTCACGCGCGTCGTCATCGGCAAGTCGCAGCGCTCGCGCCTGTTCGAGCTGCGCCACGGCTCGGTGGTCGATCGCCTGGTGCGCAACGCCGGCGGCATCGCCATCGAGATCGCGCCCAGCGGTACGCCGTCCACCACGCCACCCGCGACCTCGCGCCCGCGCCGCGCCATCGACCCGTGGGCTCTCCTGGAGGGCGCGGTCATGGTGGCGCTGGCGGCTGCCGCCGGCATCGGCATCCACAGCGTGGTGCCGATCTCCAACGTCTCGCTGGTCTTCGTCGTGCCGGTGTTCATCGCCGCCATGCGCCATGGGCTCGCCGCGTCGAGCTTTGCCGCGATCCTCGCGGTGCTGTCCTACAACTTCTTTTTCCTGCCACCGCTCTACACCTTCACCATCGCCGACCCGCACAACGTGGTGGCGCTGTTCTTCCTGCTGTTCATCGCCATCCTGGCCAGCGCGCTGGCCTCCCGGCTGCGCACCCAGACCGTGCGCCTGCGCGCCGAGGCCAGGCGCAGCGCCGATCTCTACGGCTTCGGCCGCAAGCTGGCCGACGTCGCGACGCTCGACGATCTGCTGTGGGTCGTGGTGGCGCAGCTCGCGCGCTCGCTGAAGGTGGAGGTCGTGGTGCTGATGCCGGAGCGGCGCGGCGATCCCGCCTCGCGCCTGCAGGTACGCGCCGCCTTCCCGCCGGAGGACGAGATCGACGAGGCCGACCTCGCCGCCGCGCGCTGGTCGTGGGACCACGAGACCCCAACCGGCGCCGGCACCGACACCCTGCCCGGCGGACGGCGGCTGTTCCTGCCGCTGGGCACGGCGCAGGGCAAGGTGGCGTTGCTGGGCGTGCTGCCGCGCGAGCAGGACGGCCCGCTGCCGCCCGAGCAGCGCCGACTGCTCGATGCGCTGGCCGATCAGGTGGCGGTGGCGATCGAGAAGATGTTGCTGGTCGAGCAGGTCAACGAGGAACGCGTCACCGCCGAGCGCGAGCGCGTGCGTTCGGCGATGCTGGCCTCCGTCTCGCACGATCTGCGAACGCCGCTGGCCTCGATCATCGGTGCGATCTCCAGCCTCCGCACATACGGCGGCTACGACGAGAAGGCGCGCGAAGAGTTGCTGGCCACCGCGCAGGAGGAAGCCGAGCGGCTCAACCGCTTCGTCGGCAATCTGCTCGACATGACGCGGCTGGATGCCGGTGCCATTGCCCCGCGGCTCGAGCCGGTCGATGTCGGCGACCTGGTGTCGACCGCGCTGCGCCGGGCCACGCCGCTTACGGCACAACACACCGTCAGGACGAGCGTCGCGCCTGACCTGCCGCCGGTTCAGGCCGATTTCCCGCTGATCGAGCAAGCCCTGTTCAACCTGATCGACAACGCGACGAAATATGCGCCGGCGGGCACGGCGATCGATGTCGATGCCGTGCGCGACGGCGACGCGGTCGAGATTCGCGTGCGTGACGAGGGGCCGGGAATCGCCGAGGATGCCCTGCCGCATGTCTTCGACAAGTTCTTCCGCGCCGCCAGCGGCGATCGCAAGCGTCCCGGCACCGGGCTGGGCCTGGCGATCGCGCGCGGCTTCGTCGAGGTGCAGGGCGGCTCCATCGCCGCGTCCAACCGCGCCGATCGCAGCGGCGCGGCGTTCAGCGTGCGGCTGAAGGCGGCGTCCTGACATGGGGCCGTTGCGTATCCTCGTGGTCGACGACGAGCCGGCGATCCAGCGCCTGCTGAACACGACGCTGTCGGCGCAGGGCTACCAGGTCGACCAGGCGCTGACCGCCGGCGACGCCCTGAAGTACGTGCGCCGTCGCGCGCCCGATATCGTCCTGCTCGATCTCGGCCTGCCCGACCAGGACGGACTCGACACGCTGCGCGAGCTGCGCGGCTTCAGTCCGGTGCCCGTGGTGGTGTTGACCGCGCGCGGCGCGGAATCGAGCAAGGTGGCCGCCCTCGACAGCGGCGCCGACGACTACGTCACCAAGCCGTTCGGCGCGCCCGAACTCCTGGCGCGAATCCGTGCCGCGCTGCGTCATCGCCTGCAGCAGGAAGGCACCGCGCCGGAATTCCACAGCGGCCGCCTGCGCGTCGACCTGGTGCGCCGCATCGTGCGTGTCGAGGGTGCCGAGGTGCGGCTGTCGCCCCGGGAATACGACATGCTGGCGCAATTCGTGATGCACGCCGGCAAGGTCCTGACGCACCGCCACCTGCTGCAGCATGTCTGGCTCGACGCCAACGCCGACCCGCAATACCTGCGTGTCTATATCCGCCAGTTGCGCCAGAAGATCGAGGCGCGGCCCGACCATCCCGAGCTGCTGATCACCGAACCGGGCGTCGGCTACCGCCTGCAGGTCGAGGAAACCCCACCGGAACCTCCGCGCCCATCGCACGGTTGAAACAACAGTGCTTGGCGTAGCGGAGCGTACCCATGACATCGCCCACGGAATACGAGCGGCAGAACCCGGGCGCCGAACCGGTCGAGCGCAACAACGCGCACGACGGCAAGGGTGCCGACCTGCCCGGTGGCAGCAACGACGACATCAAGGGACGCCGCGGCCGCACCGCCGGCGCCCAGTCTGGCCATGGCCGCAAGGTCGCCGAGGGCCAGCAGCAGCGTGGCGACCCGGCGCAGCCCAGCTCGTCGCCGGACTATCCGACCGGCCGGCCGGCGTGATCGCTTCCGAACGCAGGACGAGCGCGCCGCCGGCCGCGAGCGCGCTGTCCGACCTGCCGCCCTGCCCGTTTTGCGGCACCGCCCATCCGGTCAGCCGTGCCGCCGGCACGCTTTGGGTGGTGTCGTGCGCGGCCTGCCCGGGCAAGGTCGTCCGCCGCACCCGGCAGGGCGCCGAGAGTGCCTGGCGCAACCGAGCCGCCGACACCGAGCTCAGACACCACTGAGCGAACCGACCGATGCAACCGATCGGCCCATTCCGCATTGATCCTGTGTGACTCCGTGGGAGGAGGCGCACATGGACGCGTTGATTTGGCCAGTCGTCGTGCTGGCCGCGTTGGTCATCGTGATGGTGGCGATCTGTCCGTCGCGGCACACGGACAAGACCCAGCGACGGCAGTGATCGGCGACTAGCGCAAGACCAGCGGTCGCTTGCCGTTGCCGATGACGCTGAGGAGCAGAAGCATCCGGCTGTTGTCGTCGCGAATGCAACGATCCAGCCATGGTGTGCAAGGCGGGCTGTCGGCCGGCCGCGTCGCGACGCGATCGTCGGTGCGGGCGACGGGCAGCGTGGTGGTGGCCGTCGCCTCTGTGGCGGATTGGGCGGCTGCCTGGTGGATCATCGCGACCAGCAGCAACGGCAGGATGCGAAGTGCACGCATGGAACCCTCTCTGTCCCAAGGTAGCGCGCGCGCAACGTCGTATTGGTGAATCGGTTGCCAATGAACAAACAATAAAGCGGTAGACGCGGCTGGTTGATTCATCACGAAAGCGATTGGCCCGCCAACCCGACGTCTGCCGTGACGCCCTGGGCGTGACGGTAGCGTCGCGCGGCGATCACTGTCAGCACCACGAACACGGCCAGCACCACGAACTGCACGGCGCCGAACAGCGCACCGCCGGGCGCGCCCGGCACCGGCGTGGTGCGCATCAGCGCCGGCACCTTGGTGAAGAGCTGGGTCACCAGCACGAAGGCGTCGAAGTAGAACGACAGCATCAGGCCGATCGACCACACCCAGCGCCACGCGCCTCTCAGGCCGAAGCGATAGCGCGCCGCCAGCATGGCGAGGATCATTACGGTCGAGATGATGCCCAGCCCCAGCGCCGGCGTGAAACCCGGTGCCGGCAGGATGAAGCCGCTGGCGGTGGTCAGCACCACGGTGATGAAGAAGATGTCGGTCCACCACCCGCTATCGCGACCGGCGAGCAGCCCGCGCACGACAGCCACGCCGCTGACCAGCGGCACCAGGCTGATGATCACGTGTACCCAGACCAGAAACGAGAAATTGAGCACCATGACGCCGTCCCCCAACGTGCCGTCAGCCGGCAACGATCGCAACACTATCCTATCCAGCGGGGGCGCGCGGAGCCCGGTCATTGGGGGGTGTGAGAGATTGTGAGAGATTTTCCCATATAGACCGTCCGCGCGGGTGACGCCGATAACCCGACCATCTCTCACATCTCTCACACCCAGGCGCAGCGGGAGGCGCCCGATGTTGACTCTGCCGGCAGCGCACGCGCTAAATCCGCCGAGACGCCCGCCGGGGGTGGAGCGGGCGATCGACAGACGGAGGCACTCGATGAAAATCGGTCGCATCATCGCGGCGACGGCGCTTGCCGTGTCGCTGGCGATGCCCATGGCGGAGGCCAAGACCTTGCGCTGGGCCAGCGTCGGCGACGCGCTGACGCTCGATCCGCACTCGCAGAACGAGGGTCCGACCTCGGCGATGGCGCAGCACATCTACGATCCGCTGATCCAGCGCGATCCGTCGCTGAAGAAGCTGCCCAACCTGGCGCTGTCGTGGAAGCCGCTGGAGGGCGACGCCTGGGAGTTCAAGCTGCGTCCGGGCGTGAAGTTCAGCGACGGCACGGATTTCACCTCGGCCGACGTGGTGTTCTCGCTGCAGCGCGCCATGGCGCCGACCTCGGACTTCAAGACCTACCTGGCCTCGGTCAAGGAGGTGAAGGCGACCGATCCGCTGACGGTGATCATCTACACCAACGGCCCCAACCCGATCCTGCCCGACCAGCTCACCAACATCTTCATGATGTCCAAGGCCTGGTCGGAGAAGCACAACGTCGTCAAGCCGACCAGCTACAAGGACAAGGAAGAGACCTTCGCGGTGCGCAACGCCATGGGCACCGGTCCCTTCATGGTCAAGCAGCGCGACCCCGACGTGAAGACCGTTCTGGTCAAGAATCCGAACTTCTGGGGCGCCAAGGACTTCCCGAACTATCCCGAGGAGGTCGTCTACACGCCGATCAAGGAACCGGCGACGCGCGTGGCCGCACTGATCTCGGGCCAGATCGACTTCCTGCTGGACGCACCGCTGCAGGACATCGGCCGCATCAAGGCGACCGCCGGCCTGAAGACGCTGGAGACGGCGCAGGTGCGCACGATCTTCTTCGGCCTCGACATGGGCTCGCCCGAGCTGAAGTACAGCGACGTGAAGGGCAAGAACCCGTTCGCCGACCCGCGTGTGCGCGAAGCGATGCTCAAGGCGATCGACGTCAACGCGATCAAGAGCAAGGTCATGCGTGGCTTCTCGGCGCCGGCCGGCATCATCACGCCCTCGGCCGTGCATGGCTGGACCAAGGAGCTCGACACCCGGCCGGCCTATGACCTCGCCGGCGCCAAGAAGCTGATGGCCGACGCCGGCTATGCGCAGGGCTTCAAGGTGACGCTCGACTGCCCGAACGACCGCTACAACAACGACGAGGCGATCTGCCAGGCCACCGTCGGCATGCTGGCGCAGATCGGCATCACGGTCGATCTGCAGGCGCGCTCCAAGACCCTGCACTTCCCCAAGCTGCAGAAGAAGGACAGCAGCTTCTACCTGCTGGGCTGGGGCGTGCCGACGCTCGACTCGCACTACGTGTTCTCGTTCATGTACCAGACCAACGACGGCAAGCAGAACGGCGGCTGGAACTACACCGGGCTCTCCGACAAGGCGCTCGACGCCCTGGTGGACGCGATGTCGAAGGAAACCAACCTCGCCAAGCGCGACAAGATGATTGCCGACGCCTGGAAGCTGGCCAAGGCGTCGAACGCCTACCTGCCGCTGCACCACCAGGTGATCGTCTGGTCGATGAGCGACAAGGTGACGACCCCGATCTTCGCCACCGACGCGCCGAACTTCAAATACGCCGTGATGAAGTAGTCACCGGCTAGCGCTTGCAGAACGCCCGCCTCGTCGTCCAGAGGCGGGCGTTTTCTTTTTACCCTCCCCCGGAGGGGGAAGGTGGCGCGCGTCAGCGCGACGGATGGGGGATGTCGAAGGCGAACACAGGAGGCCGCCTTCAACATCCCCATCCGCCTTCGGCACCTTCCCCCTCCGGGGGAAGGTAAGATCGCTCACCTCTTCACCGCCGCGGCGGGCAGGCTGAAGCGCTTGAAAAAGTCCCAGCTGACCTCGGTCAGGTCGATCTGCTTGGTCCGCGGCCATTCATGCTCGACGCCGATCATGCGGATGTATTTCACCTCGCTGCCGTCGCGGCACGGCCCCGCTACCTCGATCAGCAGATCAGGTGCACTGGGTAGCCGGCGCGCGGCGGGGCAATCGTCCAGCGCGCGCCACTTGTCGATGATCACGCGGTGCGAGTCCTCGACGAACTGGCTCCCGCCCTCGACCGGCGTGACCGGATCGCGATCGCCCGCGGTGATCAGGATCGGCATGCCGCGCGCCGGCCGGCCATGTTTCGGCGGCAGACCACCCGCCGCGGCGACGATCGCGGCGACGTGTCCCGAAAGCTCGGTGCCCAGCCGATGTGCCATCGAGCCGCCGCTGGAGAAACCCGCAATGTAGACACGGCGCCGATCGATGCGGTGGGCACTCGCGATCTCGTCGATCATCGCGACCATGAAGCCCACGTCGTCGGTAGCGGTCACGTTGCTCGGCGTCTTGTGGCTGCCGTGGTTCCAGGTGCGGAAATTCTTGTCACTCACCGGTTCGTCGGCCTTCAGGGTCGGCGCGTCGGGTCCGGCAATGACGAAGTCGTGGCTGTCGGCCCAATGCTCCCAGCCGTAGCGGCGCACATCGTTGCGGCCGTCGGCGGTCGCGCCGTGCAGCATGATCACCAGCGGCAGGCCAGCCTTCATGCGCGGCGTCGGCAGGTGCAGGTAGTAGGTGCGCTCCACGCCGTTGACGCGGATACGGTGCATCTCGCCGGCCTGGGCGGGCAGCGTCACGAGCAGACTCAGCAGAATCAAAAAAACACGCATCGACTTAACCTCGATCCCTCGACATCGGCATCCTGCCTTAATCCAGCCATACCGCAACGGTCGGCGGGGTCCGGCGTTGCTGCGGTATGAGCGACCGCATCCAGTCCGCCCTGTTCATCGCCTATACGGCCTTCGTGGCCTACGCGGTGCTGGTTGCGGCCGTGCTGCCGCCACGGTGATCGCCATGCGTACCATCCTAGCCCTATTGCTGGGCCTGAGCTTCCTCGCCGGTTGCGACAACGCCCGACGCGAGCCCTCCGACGTCTTCGACGGCGGCGAGCCGCTTTACATCGCCCAATGTGCCCAGCACTTGCCCGGCGCGGCCTGCGAATAAGGCAGATTTCCTGATCAGCCCGGCAGCGGCGTGTTAAACACACGCTGATGCTGTCTTTCCTCGTCTATCGCCTGCTGCAGGCCGCGGCCGTGATGCTGGCGGTGTCGTTCCTGTGCTTCACGCTGTTCAATTTCGTCGGCGACCCGGTCAACAACATGGTGGGCCAGGAGGCGAGCCCGCAGGAGCGCGCCGAGATCCGCCGCGACCTCGGGCTGGACGATCCCGTGCCGGTGCAGTTCGTGCGCTTCGTCGGCAACGCGCTCGAGGGCAATTTCGGCCGCTCCTATAGACTGGCGCGTCCGGTCGGCCGGTTGATCGTCGAGCGCATGCCCGCGACGCTCGAGCTGGTCGTGGTCGCCGCGTTGCTGGCGCTGGCGGTCGGCATCCCGCTGGGCGTGCTCACCGCGCTGCGCCGGCACAAATGGGACAGCGGCGCGGTGCTGACCTTCTCGCTGGCCGGCGTGGCCATGCCGACCTTCGTCATCGGCATCCTGCTGATCTACGTCTTTTCGGTTGAGTGCAAGGATTGGGCACCGAAGATCGGCCTGCCCGACGGCTTCTGCTTCCCCTCCTTCGGCCGCGGCGACACGGTCGATGTCGGCGGCTGGAGCTCGGGCCTGCTCACCGGCAGCGGACTGAAGGCGATCGTGCTGCCGGCTGTCACGCTCTCGCTGTTCCAGCTCACCCTGGTGCTGCGCCTG
>JAFAZJ010000044.1 GCA_019239835.1 Alphaproteobacteria bacterium
CGCGGGCATGAGCGACACGACGCCCGTCCTGAAGGTCGAGAACCTCACCAAGCATTTCCCGGTACGCCGCGGCGTGGTGATCCAGCGCACCATCGGCAAGGTGCAGGCGGTCGACGACGTGAGCTTCGAGATCAAGCGCGGCGAGACCCTGGCGCTGGTCGGCGAATCCGGCTGTGGCAAGTCGACGACTGGCCGTGTGATCCTCGGCCTGATGCCGGCGACCGGTGGCTCGGTGCGCTTCAAGGGCGAGGAGATGGCCGGCCTCGACGCTGGCGCTTTGCGCCGTATGCGCCGGCATATGCAGATCATCTTCCAGGACCCCTACGCCTCGTTGAATCCGCGCATGACCGTGGGCGAGATCCTGGCAGAACCGCTCTCCGTGCACGGCATCGCTGAAGGCAGCGCCGCTGATGCCCGCGTGCGTGAGCTGCTGCAGGTCGTCGGCCTTCTGCCCGAGCACGCCCGCCGCTATCCGCACCAGTTTTCCGGCGGCCAACGCCAGCGCATCGGCATCGCCCGCGCGCTGGCGGTGAACCCCGACCTGGTGATCTGCGACGAGCCGGTCTCGGCGCTCGACGTGTCGATCCAGGCGCAGGTGGTGAACCTGCTGCAGAATCTGCAGCGCCAGTTCGGCCTCTCCTACCTGTTCATCGCCCACGACCTCGCCGTGGTGAAGCACATCAGCGACCGCGTCGCGGTGATGTATCTCGGCAAGCTGGTGGAGATCGCCGACAAGCGCACGCTCTACGCCACGCCGCGCCACCCCTACACGCAGGCGCTCTTGTCGGCGATTCCCAAGCCCGATCCCACGAGCGCGACTCAGCGCATCATCCTCGAGGGCGACGTGCCCAGTCCACTCAACCCACCGCAGGGCTGCCGCTTCCACACACGCTGCCGCTACGCCCAGGCACGCTGCTCGGCCGAGGAGCCGCAACTGCGCGACGCCGGCAACGGCCAGCGTGTCGCCTGCCATTTCTTCGAGACGATCCCGAGCGCCGCAGGCCTGATCGCCGCGCCGGCCGCGGGCAGCAAGTTCGACATGCGCCTCGCCGCGTTCGAGGCAGCGAAGAAACGCAACCGAGCAGCGACGGCCGCCTGAGCCGCATTGCATTGACAGGCGGACCCCGCTGCGCGCTAGGCTGCGGCGGGGAGAAGCGGTGACCTACAGTTTCCAGTTCCGCGACGTCTTCGCCGCGTGGGAGTTCCTGCTCGACGGGTTGATGCTGACGCTGCTGCTGTCGGCCGTCACCATGGTGGCGGGGCTGGGCATCGGCGCGGCGGGCGCCGCGGCAAAGGTCTACGGCGGGCCGTGGGTCCGCCGGATCGTCGCCGGCTATGTCGAGGCGATCCGCAACACGCCGCTGATCGTGCAGCTCTTCCTGGTGTTCTTCGGCCTGCCCGGCATCGGCATCAAGTTCGACGCCGAGACGGCAGCGATGCTGACGCTCTCGGTCAATCTCGGCGCCTACTCGACTGAGATCCTGCGCGCCGGGCTGGAGGCGATTCCCAAATCGCAGCTCGAAGCCGGTCGATCGCTGGGCCTGTCGGGCTGGCAGGTGTTCCGCTATGTCGTGTTCTTCCCAGCGCTGAAGGTGATCTATCCGGCGCTGGCCAGCCAGCTCGTGCTCCTGATGCTGGCGACCAGCGTGGTGTCACAGATCTCGGCCGAGGATCTGTTCCACGCCGCCTCGATCATCCAGTCCAGAACCTTCCGCGACTTCGAGGTCTACGCCGTGGTCGCGGTGGCCTACCTGGCACTGGCGCTGATCTTCCGCGCCCTCTTCGCGCTGCTGCATCATCTGCTGTTCGCTCGCCGATGATCCGCGATCTCAGCTACATCGACGTGCTCTACCTCATCGCCGCGATGCGCTGGACCCTGGCGCTGACCGTCATCGCCTTCCTCGGCGGCGGCATCGTCGGCATCGTCATCGCCCTGCTGCGCACCGCCAACTGGCCGCCGCTGCGATGGCTCGGCGCGCTCTATGTCCACGGCGTGCAGGGCACGCCGCTGCTGGCCTGGCTGTTCGTGTTCTTCTTCGGCCTGTCGATCTTCGGCATCACCGTCTCGCCATGGATTGCCGCGGCGGCCGCGTACTCGATCTACGCCGGCGCCTTCCTGGGCGAGATCTGGCGCGGTTGCCTGCAGGCGATCGCCAAGACGCAGTGGGAGGCCGGCGCCTCGCTCGGGCTGAGCACGGCGCAGCAGCTACGCTACGTGATCGTGCCGCAGGCGGTGCGCATCGCCATTCCGCCCACCGTCGGCTTCCTGGTGCAGCTGATCAAGAATACCTCGCTGGCAGCCGTGATCGGCTTCGTCGAGCTGACCCGCGAGGGCCAGCTCACCACGGCCACGACTTTCCGTCCTTTCACCGTCTACCTGATCGTCGCCGCGCTCTACTTCGCGCTCTGCTTTCCGCTGACGCGCTGGAGCCGCCGCCTCGAAGGGAGGCTGCATGTCGCTCGTTGATCTCAGCAACGTCGTCAAGCGCTTCGGCGCGCTCACCGTGCTCGACGAGGCGTCGCTGAATGTCGAGCAGGGCGAGATCGTCGCCATCATCGGCCGCTCCGGCTCGGGCAAGAGCACCTTGCTGCGCTGCATCAACGGGTTGGAGGCAATCCAGGCCGGCCGTATCGTCGTCGATGGCACGGTGGTCAACGAGCCCGGCACCGATCTGCGCGCGCTGCGCCAGCGCGTCGGCATCGTGTTCCAGAGCTTCAACCTGTTCCCGCATCTGTCGGTGGAGCGCAACATCACCCTGGCACCCCGCGTGGTGAAGCACGTCCCCAACGCGCAAGCCCGCGAGCTGGCGCGTGTGGCGCTGCGCAAGGTCGGGCTGGAGGATAAGATCGACGCCTGGCCCGATCAGCTCTCGGGCGGCCAGCAGCAGCGCGTGGCGATCGCCCGATCTCTCGCGATGTCGCCGCACCTGATGCTGTTCGACGAGATCACCTCGGCGCTCGACCCCGAGCTGGTGGGCGAGGTGCTGAAGGTGCTGGAGGAGATGGCGCGCGAGGGCATGACCATGATGCTGGTGACGCACGAGATGGGCTTCGCCCGCCGCGTCGCGCACCGCGTGGTCTTCATGCATCACGGCAAGGTGTGGGAACAGGGACCCGCGGCCCAAACGCTCGCCAAGCCCAATACGCCGGAGCTCGAGACCTTCCTCAGCGCCGTCCTTCACTGATCGGCGAACGCCGTCGCCTTGTCCGCCGGCCACGACAGCCGCACGGCAGGCGCGCTGATATCGAAGGCGGCATCGCTGATCTGGCGCAGGACCACACAGGAGTTGCCGTCGGCCAGGCGTACGACATACTTCCGTGCCGTGCCCATGAAGATCACGTCGGTGATCGTGCCGTCGATACCTGGCGTGTCCTGCTGGGCGCCCGTAAGCACGATGCGTTCAGGGCGGACGGCTAGAGTCACCGCCGAGCCGGCCTGAATCGTCTGACGCGTCACGGCGCGGACGCGGCCGGCCGCCGTCTCCACTTCGCAGATCCCGTTGAATACGCCGATGGCGCGGCCCGAGAGCAGATTGGTGTCGCCGATAAAGCCCGCCACGAAGCGTGTCGCCGGCTGGTCGTAGAGCTCTTCCGGTGTGCCGATCTGTTCGATGCGGCCGTGATTGAAGACGGCGATACGGTCGCTCATCGTCAGCGCTTCGTCCTGATCGTGCGTGACGTAGAGCACCGAGATCTCGCGTTCGCGATGTACGCGCTTGATCTCGAGCTGGAGCTGCTCGCGCAGCTTGCGATCGAGCGCGCCCAGCGGCTCGTCCATCAGCAGCAGTGCCGGGCGATAGACCATGGCGCGCGCCAGCGCCACGCGCTGCTGCTGGCCGCCGGACAATTGCTTCGGCAGGCGGTCGCCGTGGTCGGGCAGCCCCACCACGCGCAACGCCTCGTCGACCAGCTGCGCGATCTCACTGCGAGGCTTGCCGCGCATCTCCAGCGGAAAGCCGACATTGCGCCGCACCGTCATGTGCGGGAACAGCGCGTAGTTCTGGAACACCATGCCGATGTCGCGGCGGTAGGGCGGCAGCCGCGCCACAGAGGCGCCGTTGAGCAGGATGGTGCCGGCATCGGGCTGCTGCAGGCCCGCGACCATCATCAAAGTGGTCGTCTTGCCGGAACCCGACGGCCCCAGCAGAGTCAGGAACTCGCCCGTGCGCAGACTGAGGTCGACATCGTCGACGGCGACGACGGAATCGTAGCGCTTGCGCACGCCCGACAGCTCGAGGACGGGCTTTTCCATCGCCGGCCTCATGTCAGCCGTAGGCCCCGGCCGGCGCGCAGCGCCAGGTCGGCGACCAGCACCAGCAGCGCGAAGACGAAGCACACCGTGGCGATCGCCGCGATGGTCGGGTCGAAATCACCCAGCAGATTCGACCACATCTGTACCGCCACAGGGCGGACGCGCGCCGAGCTGACAAACAGCGACACGATCAGCTCGTCGAACGACAAGATCATTGCCACCAGCAGCGAGGACGCCACCGCCGGCATCACGAGCGGTAATGTGATGTGTCGGAAGGTCGCCCAAGGCGGCGCGCCCAGGGTTGCGGCGGCTGCCTCAAGCTGCGCGTCCTGCACGCGCAGCGCCGAGGACACCGTCGCCACGACGTAGGGAATGTGCAGCACGGTGTGGGCGATGATCAGACCGGTCAGCGTGCCGTTCAGGCCCAGGCCGCGATAGATGCCGAACAGCGCGGTTGCCGTGATCATGCCGGGCACGACGATCGGCAGCATCAGACAGGCGGTGATGAAGGTCGCGCCAGGCACGCGCCCGCGTACAAGGGCAAGGGATGCGGCGGTACCGAGGATCACGGCCATGATCGACGACGGCACCAG
>JAFAZJ010000128.1 GCA_019239835.1 Alphaproteobacteria bacterium
CACCGCCAGGGCCAACACCACCGAGCCCATCCAGGTCGTGAGGTTGTAGAGCGCCGCCAGCGCGAGATCACCGTGCGCGGCCACGGCCACATTAACCCGCTCGATCGCCTCAGGTGATTGCGGCCGCAGGATCACGCCGGAGGTCGATTCCAGGGTCGCGCCGAAGCGCTCGGCAAGCCACAGCAGCAACGGGTCCCAGATCTTGCATTGGCGCGCCACCAGGGAATCGGGATCGGTGGCGCGATAGCACAACAGGTCGGAGCCGGCGTATTTCGCGGTGTCGGCGATCACCTTGTCACGCTGCCCGGACACGCGTTCCAGTCCGGTCGCGGCGAGGCGCATCAGCGGCATCTGCAAGGGCTTGATCTCGCCGGCGGCTGGCTGCGCTTGCCACTCCGCAGCGATGGCTCGCGCCAGCTTTTCGGTCGGCACAACGACAGGCGTGCCGCCCGGCGCGCGGATCGGCTTGCCATCGAGGCGCACATCGAAGCCGCTCTCGACCGCCGATGCGCTGGCGGTAGCATAGAAACGCTTCATCGCGGACGACGCGGTGGACGTGTCGGGCGATCGACCGGGATCACCGGCGGCTGCGGCAATTGCAGGCGCATCAGCGGCCGCAGCCCTTCGATCTGCGCCGCGACCTTGGCACAGGCATTGGGCGGTGCCGCGCCGGCGGCTGTGCCCGGCGCTGGTCGACCTGCCGCCGTCGCCGCTGCCGTAAGACTGGGGATACGCGCCAGCGGCGGCACGCCGGGCGGCAGCTTGTTGGCGCTGAGGTCGTTCTCGCCCGACACGCGCGCCAGGTTGCCCTTGATGCGCAGGGGCATGGCGATATGCAGCAGCGCGGTTTCGCGCGGCTCGGGCCACAGCACGATTTCGAGCTGCTCGTTGCGCATATGCAGGTAGCCGCCGCCCACCGCCGTGACGCGCGGTCCGTCCAGCGCGAAGCGGCGCATGTTGACCACGCCGCTGTTGATGTCGGCGCGGCCAGCCACGCAGTTGATGCGCCCGCTGTCGCGATCGCCGAAGGACAGCAGCTTCTTCCACTCCGTCGTGAAGACCGGCAGCGCATCCGGCGTAATCACGCCCGACGACGCGGCGAATTCGAGACTACCGGTCGCCACGCCCATGACCTCGCGCAGCGAACGGCCGGTGCCACGCAGGCGCAGATCGATGTCGGCGGCCAGATCCTTGAAGCCGGTGCCGACGCCCAGCAGCGTCAAGATCTCGTTGAGCGGCACGCGCGAGGACGTCGCGTTGATCGTGGTCACCGGCGTGTTCGGCGTGACGTCGATCTGCACGTCGATACCCGCCTGCCCGTTGCCGATGGTCGCTGCCGGTCGGAAGGCGAGCTTGCCATTGCTGAGCGCCAGGGCGACCGACAGGTCCTTCACCTCGACCGACATGCCCAGGAGTTCCGTGACCTTGACGCTGATCGAGATATTCCAGCGCCGGATCATCTCGATCGGAAAGGGATCGGCCGGGATCACCCGCGGATCGGCTGAAGCAGAAGGTGCCACGGTCGTGCCGGGCGGCACGATCGGGCTGACGCCGGGCGGCGTGACGAGCGGCTGCGGCGGCGCCGCGCGCAGATCGGCGAGCTCGAGCTTGTCGGCGGCGAGGTTAAGCGCCAGCACCGGACGATTCTGCCGATCGTGGCGCAGCGTGAGATCGCCCTTGGCGACGCTGGAGCCGATGCGCAGCTTACTGATCTCGACCTTGGTGACGGCGCGCGGATTGGAGAGCTTGAAATCCAGCGTGACCGGCGCGGTTTCCGGGAACGGCACGCCCAGGAGCGGCGCCAGAGCGGCCAGCGAACGCGCCTCGATCAAGCCGTTGATCGCCACGGCCTTGCTGGTCGCGGACCCGTTGATCGACACCGCGCCGGTGCCGAATTTGCCCTCGAGCTTCAGCTCGCCGGGCAGGCCGCGCATCCAGCCATCGAAGGTGCCGGCGCGGCCGGCCAAGGTCATCGGCTCGCCGCCGTTGATCTTGCCGGCGAAGTCCATGGTGAAGGCCGTGTTGCTGGCCGAGGCCGTGCCGGTGAAGCGCTCGACGGCGACGACCAGGGTCGGCCGGTCGGCGGTCTCGCGCAAGGTCAGGGTGGAATTGCGCGCCTCGATGCGGTTGATCCACGGCAGCGCCGCGATCGTGCGCAGGCGCAGCGAGCGGTGCTCGCTGGGATGCGGGCCGGAGCCTTCCACCGGCGGCGTCATCTCCAGGTTCGATCGACCGTTGGCGTCGCGTTCGACCAGGACGTCGGCGCCGATGAGCTCGATGCGGCCGATGCGCATCTCGCCCAGCAGCAGCGAGATCGGGTCGAGGTGAAGGATCGCCCGGCTGATGCGCGCCATCTCCGGGCGCGTGCCGCCTTCCATGTTGGACAGCGTGACGTTCTCGGCCACCGCCGAGGGCGACAGGGTGAAGTTGATGCGCAGCTGGCCCTTGATCGCCAGCTCGCGCCCGGTGGCGCGGCGTACCTGGTCGACGATCTGGCTCTGGTAGCGGCTGAGATCGCGCGTGCTGGCCCAGACATACAGGCCGGCCGGCGTCAGCAGCGCCACGAGAAGCACCGCGCCTGCGATGATCAGCCAGCGTCTGAGACGTCCCATCGTCCGCCGAATGCGCCTGCCGGGGGGTGGCGGCGCTTGTCTTGGTTAGCGGGCGCCGACGACCGCCACATCGCGTGGCGGCGAGAACCCGTATGCCTTCATTGTACTCCGAAAATGGGGCGGTGGTTCGGCAAACAGGTCAAGCCGCCCGCTTTGGGGATGTGGCATGACGAGGCGGGCGGCGTGCAGGTGCAGCCCCGCCTCCGCCTCGGGCAACCCACCCTCGCCGTCCGGCCGTACGCCGTACTTGGTGTCACCGAGGATCGGCGTGCCCAGTGCCGCGCAATGGGCACGCAGCTGGTGCGTCCGTCCGGTCAGCGGTCGCAGCACCACCAGTGCGACATGCTTGCCTACTGTATCGGCGACCACGTAGTCGGTGACAGCGTCGTCGCCCTCCTCGTGGTCCACCGCCATCGACTCGCGGCCGTGGCGGCCCACGGCCGTCTTGGCCAGCGGCAGGTCGATGCGGCCCTTCTCGGCCTTGGGCACGCCGACCAGGATCGCCCAGTAGAGCTTGGTGGTGTCGCGCCGGCGGAAAGCCTCGGCGAGCTTCGCCGCTGCCCCGGCAGTCCGACCCAGCACCAGCAGGCCGCTGGTGTCGCGGTCGAGACGATGCACCAGGCGTGGCCGCTCCTTGGCCTCGAACTGAAGGGCGTCGAGCAGGCCGTCGACATGCACCGAGGTGCGGCTGCCGCCCTGCACCGCCAGCCCGGGCGGCTTGTTCAGCGCCAGCACGAGCGGATCGCGATGGACGATGCGGGCCTTGAGGTCCTCGACCAGGCCGGGCGGCGCGGCGATGGCGCGCTGCGGCTTGTCGGCGGGCTGGGCGGCTTTGATCGGCGGGATGCGGATCACCTGCCCGGCTGCTACCCGGTCGCCCGACTTCGCGCGCTTGCCGTCCAGGCGGACCTGGCCACCGCGCAACAGCTGCTCCAGCCGGCCGTGGGTCAGCTCGGGATGATGGCGGCGGAACCAGCGGTCGAGGCGGATGTCAGCATCGTCGGCCTCGACCGTGACCTGCCGCACGCCTGATGCGCCGGGGTTGCTCATGGCGCGAGGGTATCGCATGGACGGCGGCTGCCGGCTATCGTCGGGCGATGGGTGATCTGGCGCTGGCCGCCGACGTCGAGCGGCTGACCTTCGATACGCTGACCCCGGTGGCGCCGTTGGTGCTGCAGCCGGCGCGCATCACCGCGCGGCTGTGCCGACCCGAGCGTGCCCGCCGGCCATACCCGGCGATGGTGATCCTGAGCAGCAGCGCCGGCGTGCAGCGCCATCGCGAGCTCTACTACGCCCAGAGCCTGGCAACGGCAGGGATCGCCGCCTGCGTGGTCGACAGCTTCGGGCCGCGCGGCGTGCGCTCGACCGTGGCCGACCAGAGCAGGGTCTCGGCCTTCCAGATGGAGTGCGACGCCATCGCCGCCCTGCGCCTGCTGCGCGAGGACCCGGCCATCGACGGCGCACGCATCGGCATCATGGGCGTGTCCAAGGGAGGCGTCGCGGCGATCAATGCGGCCATCGCCGTACGCCGGCACTGGCGCGGCGTCGACGAGCTCTTCGCCCTGCATGTCGGCATCTGCCCGGGCTGCGTGGCGCAGCATCGCGACGCCTCGACCACCGACCGGCCCGTGTTTTTCATGCTGGCGCAGCGCGACGACTACACGCCGGCCCATTTCGCCATCGACTACGCCCAACGTATGCGCGCGACGGGCAACGCGCGCATACGGGTCAAGGTCTACACGGCGCATCACGGATGGGAGTCGATCGGGCCGGTCTACGCCATCGCCAACGCCCAGAATTATTCCCGCTGCGCCAACTTGATCGAAAATGACGGCCGGCATTTCGTGGCCGCGGCCGGACGGGCGATGAGCGAGGCCGAGTATCGGCTTTGGGTCCGCGACAACGGCCTGCTCGATTTCGGCGCCCATGCCGGCGGCGGGTCAGTGGCGTTGAGAGATCGAGCCACTGGCGATTTGCTGTCGTTCCTGTCCTCAAACTTTGGGGAGTGACACTGCGCGCCTTTGCAGGTGCCGGCTCATTCACATATAAAGACCCCTAACTAAGGGGGAGTAAGACCTTGCGTTTCCTGTCTGCTGCGGCAGCGCGCGTTGCATCCCTCGTGCAACTGGGCGTCGCGGCCACCAGCCTTGTGGTCATCCTGGCCGCCTCGGCCACTGCCCAGAGCGATGCGGTCTCCTCGGCCCTGCGAGACCGGGTCAAGCAGGCGGTCCAGGGCTCCACGGACTACGCCGCCCCCATCCACGCGGCGATCGAGAAATACTACCAGGACCGCTCGTTCGAGCTGCTCTGGCGCAAGGACGGCCGCCGCACCGACAAGGCGACCGCCCTGCTCGCGGCCCTGCGCGGGCTGACGGCGGACGGGCTGGAGCCCGAGGATTACGACGTCTCGGCAGCCGAGAAGCTGCTGGATTCCGACACCCCGCTGGATCAGGCCCGGGGCGAGTTCATGCTGACCCGCGGCCTCGTCCTGGCCGCCGCCGACCTGTCGACCGGCAGGGTCAATGCCAATGTGCTCGACAAGGACATGGCGCCCAACCAGCGCAAGCCGGACTATGCCGCGCTGCTGAAAGATGGGACCGCGAACGACGATCCCAAGACCTTCTTCGACGGTCTGGCGCCGCAGGGCGCCCAATATCCGGCGCTGAAGAAGGCGCTGGTCGAATGGCGCGAGAAGGCCAAGACGGTGCGCTACACGACCGTCCCGGCGGTGACCGGCCTGATCAAGCCCGGCGCGACCGACGAGCGTATCGCCATCTTGCGCAAGCGGCTGGCCGAAACCGAGCCCGACGTGCCGGCACCCGGCCCCCAGGGCGCCAATTTCTACGACGACGGGCTGGTCGCCGCGGTGAAGCGCTACCAGGACCAGCACAATCTCAGCGTCGATGGCGTGATCGGCGGCAAGACCGTGTTCTCGCTCAACATCCCGGTCGAGGAGCGGGTGCAGCAGGTCGTGGCCAACCTCGACCGCCGCCGCTGGGCGCCGGAGATCCCGGGCGATCGCTTCGTCATGATCAACGCCGCCGATTACTCGATGTACTTCTACGACGAGGGCAAGGTTGCCTTCCGCAGCAAGGTCATCGTCGGCACGCCCAAGGATCAGACGCCGGAGGTCAGCAGCACGCTGATCACCTTCCAGACCAACCCGTACTGGACAGTGCCCAGCTCGATCGCTGGTGAGGAATACCTGCCAATGCTGCAGCGTGATCCTTATGCGCTGCAGCGGTCGAACATGAAGATCTTCGCCGACTGGTCGAGCAGCACCGAGGTCGATCCGGGCTCGGTCGACTGGAGCTCGATCAACCCGAAGGCTTTCCCCTATCGCATCCGCCAGGAGCCGGGCGCCGGCAACGCGTTGGGCTACATCTTCTTCGGCTTCCAGAACCGGTTCGGCATCTACATGCACGACACCGCATCGCGCTTCCTGTTCGGCGAGGGCAGCCGCAATTTCAGCCACGGCTGCATCCGCCTGCAGAACCCGTTCGACTTCGTCGAGGCGGCGTTCAAGAGCAGCGCCATGAAGACCCGGGTCGCGGCGATGGCCAACTCGGGCGCCCAGGCGAGCTTCGGTTTCGACAAGCCGATCGCCATCCACGTCACCTACCAGACGGTGTTCGCCGACGAGACCGGCAAGGTCCAGCTGCGCGACGACGTCTATGGCCGCGACCGCAAGGTCTACGCCGCGATGAAGCGCACGCGCGTGCTGGAGAAGCGCTCCTCGTAACTCCACCGTCGTCCTGAGCGAAGCCGCGAAGCCCGGGCGCGGCGTCTGCGCCGCTGCCCCTTCGCGCAGTCGAAGGACCTTCTCTCAAGAGGCGCGACGCGTCTGTTGACACAAGGCCCTTCGACTACGCTTCGCTTCGCTCAGGGCGACGGAGTCACTCGGAGCCACGCTGGGCGCGCAGCCGCGCCCAGTATTCGATGCGTTTCAGGATCTCGCGTTCGAAGCCGCGTTCGACCGGCCGATAGAACTCCCGGCGCGCCATGCCGTCGGGAAAGTAGTTCTGGCCCGAGAAGGCATCGGGCGCGTTGTGGTCGTAGTCGTACCCCTTGCCGTAGCCGATATCCTTCATCAACCGCGTCGGCGCGTTGAGGATGTGCATCGGCGGCATCAGCGAGCCGGTTTCCTTGGCGGCGCGATTGGCCTCGCCCTGCGCGACATAGGCGGCGTTCGATTTCGGTGCGGTGGCGAGATAGATCACCGCCTGGGCGATGACCAATTCGCCTTCGGGCGAGCCCAGGCGCTCATAGGCGTCCCACGCTGCCAGGGTCTGCAACAGCGCCTGCGGATCGGCCATGCCGATGTCTTCCGACGCGAAGCGCACCAGGCGGCGCACGACGTAGAGCGGGTCCTCGCCGCCCTGCAGCATGCGCGCGAACCAGTAGAGCGCGGCGTCGACGTCCGATCCGCGCAACGACTTGTGCAGCGCGCTGATCAGGTTGTAGTGGCTCTCCTGCGCCTTGTCGTAGATCGGCGCGCGCTTCTGCATCAGCGACGCCAGCCCCTGCGCGTCGAGCGGCGTCTGGTCCTTCAGGTCGAAAAGCTGCTCGGCCATGCCCAGCAAATAGCGGCCATCGCCATCGGCCATGGCACACAGCGCGTCGCGGCCGGCCTCGTCGAGCGGCAACGGCCGGCCCATCGCTTCCTCGGCGCGCTGGATCAGCAGCCGCAGCGCGGCGTCGTCGAGACGTCGCAGCACCAATACCTGGCAGCGCGAGAGGAGCGCGGCGTTGAGCTCGAAGGACGGGTTCTCGGTCGTGGCGCCGACCAAGGTGACGGTGCCGTCCTCGACATAGGGCAGGAAGCCATCCTGCTGGGCGCGGTTGAAGCGATGGATCTCGTCGACGAACAGAAGGGTACCCTGCCCCGCAGCCCGCCTGCCGCGCGCGGCCTCGAAGACCTTGCGCAGATCGGCGACGCCGGAGAACACCGCCGACAGCGGTTCGAAATGCAGATCGACGCGATCGGCCAGCAGGCGCGCGATGGTGGTCTTGCCGCAGCCCGGCGGGCCCCAGAGGATCAGCGAACCCAGCCGGCCGCTGGCCAGCATGCGGCCCAGCGGCGCCGTCGGCGCCAGCACGTGATCCTGGCCGACGACCTCCTCGATGCTGCGTGGGCGCAGGCGATCGGCAAGTGGCGCCGGCGCGAGGCCGGTGAACAGCGAATCGCCCGGTGGTTCGGCGCGTCCCTTCCTCGCCGCCACCGGTGTCGTCCTCAACCGCGGAAGGTGAAGGTGCGTTCCTCGCCCTTGCGGCGCACCGTGACAGACCAGCCCGACTTTTCGCCGCCCAGCGCCGAGCGCAGGGCGGCGACCGAGTCGACGGGCTGGCCGTTGATCGAGAGTATGTAGTCGCCGGGCTGCATCACGCGCGCGATCGGCGCACCCTGTGCGATCTCGGCCACCACCACGCCCTGGTTCCAGGCGTTGAGGCCGAGCTCATCGGCCACCGCCGGTGACATGTTCATCACGATGAGGCCGGCCAACGGATTGCGACCGTTGAGCTGCGCGCGATCGCGCGGCGGCGTCTCCGGCGGCGCGGTCAGCTTGACCTGCACCGTGCGCTCCTCGCCGCGGCTCATCACCCGCACGTTGGCGACGGTATCGACCGGCAAGGTCGCGAGCCGGAAGCGCAGGGCCGGTTCGTCATCGATCGGCTGCTCGTTGATGGTCAGGATGACGTCGCCGACACGCAGACCGGCTTTGGCCGCCGGACCGTCTTGCGTCACGACGCGCAGAATCACGCCCTGTGGCCGTGACAGGTTCAGCGAGGTGGCGATATCGGCGGTCACCCGCTGCACGCCGGCGCCGATCCAGCAGCGCACCATGCGCCCGCCTTTCTCGCCGGCCTCGATCATGCGCGCCACGATGTTGGACGGCGTGGCGAAGCCGATGCCGATCGAGCCGCCCGAGCGCGAGAAGATCGCGGTGTTGATGCCGATCAGGCGGCCGTCCATCGACACCAGCGCGCCGCCGGAATTGCCGGGATTGATCGCCGCGTCGGTCTGGATGAAGAAGCCATTCTCGGTCACGCCGCTGCCGCTTCGTGCGAGGGCCGAGATGATGCCTGACGTGACGGTCTGGTTCAGGCCGAACGGATTGCCGATCGCCAGCACCAGGTCGCCGACCTCCAGGGTGTCGGAGTCGCGCAGTTCGAGGAACGGCATTGTGCCGGGCTCGCCGTCGAGCTTGAGCAGCGCGAGATCGTAGCGTTCGTCGGTCGCCAGGACGGTGGCCGCGAACTCGCGTCGGTCGGCCAGCACGACGTTGATCTCGGTGGCGCCGCGCACGACGTGGTTGTTGGTCACGATCAGGCCGGTGGGCCGCACGATGACGCCCGAGCCCAGCGACTGCGCGACGCGCTCCTGCGGCAACTGGCGCAGGAACTCGTCGGGGAAGAACCGCATGAACGGCGGGATTTCCTGCTTCACCCGCGTGCGGGCGTAGATGTTCACCACCGCGGGCGACACGCGCTTGACCAGCGGTGCAAAGGACATCTGCAGCTGGTCGCGCCCGGCGGGCACGGGCTGCGCCAGTGCCGGTACCGCCACCAGCAGGCAGGCGAGAAGAGCCGCGCACAAGGCGGCGATCCTGGCGTTCATCTGACGCGCGCTCCCCATGGACCCAAGTCTAGAGCGGTTTGAATCACGCTGTCATCCTCGGGGCCGTCCGCGGCCCCTGTAGCGCAGCGAGGGATCCCGGCTTGCCGAAAGATCCCTCGCTGCGCTCGGGATGACAGAAACGTCCGGGTAGAAAAGGAAAGAGGCGGCACTGTGGCCGCCTCTCCCGATCTCAATGCTCGCCACGTGCCGTTACGCGGCCTCGGCGCCCTCGTCCGCCTTGTCGGCCGACGGGCCGCTGTCCTGGCCCTTGGCCTCGACATCGCGATCGACGAACTCGATCAGCGCCATCGGCGCGGCGTCGCCGTAGCGGAAGCCGGCCTTCAGCACGCGGGTGTAACCACCGGCGCGCGTCTTGTAGCGCTCGGCGATGGTCGAGAAGAGCTTGTGCACGATCGTCTCGTCGCCCAGCTGCGCCAGCGCCTGGCGACGCGCGTGCAGGTCGCCGCGCTTGCCCAGGGTCACCAGCCGCTCGACGATCGGGCGGATGTCCTTGGCCTTGGGCAGAGTGGTGCGGATCTGCTCGTGCTTGATCAGCGCGAGCGAGAGGCTTTTGAACAGCGCCTTGCGCTGGGACGAGTCCCTGTTGAACTTCCGTCCGCTCATTCCATGTCGCATCGTCAGTCTCCAATGTTGTGTTTATCGACGGCCGTCTGCGATATCGCGGCCGCGTTGGGGGCCTTGCGGCCCCGGTACGCTACAAAGTCAGTACGGTTCCTCGAGACGCTTGGCGAGCTCCTCGATGTTCTCCGGCGGCCAGTTGGGGATCTCCATGCCGAGATGCAGACCCATCTGGGCGAGGACTTCCTTGATCTCGTTGAGCGACTTGCGGCCGAAGTTCGGCGTGCGCAGCATCTCGGCCTCGGTCTTCTGCACCAGGTCGCCGATGTAGATGATGTTGTCGTTCTTCAGGCAGTTGGCGGAGCGCACCGACAATTCCAACTCGTCGACCTTGCGCAGCAGGTTGCGGTTGAACGGAATGTCGTCGGCGACGACATCGGCCTTCACCGCCTGCGGCTCCTCGAAGTTGATGAAGAGCTGCAGCTGGTCCTGCAGGATGCGCGAGGCGATCGCCACCGCGTCGTCCGGGCTCACCGTGCCGTTGGTCTCGACGCTCATCGACAGCTTGTCGTAGTCGGTGACCTGGCCGACACGGCTGTTGTCGATCTTGTAGGCGACCTTCTTCACCGGGCTGAACAGCGCGTCGACCGGGATCAGGCCGATCGGCGCATCGGCCGGGCGGTTGGCGGTCGCCGGCACGTAGCCCTTGCCGGTCGAGACCGTGAGCTCCATGTGCAGCGAGGCGCCGTCGTCGAGCGTGCAGATCAGGTGCTTGGGATCCATGATCTGGATGTCGCCGGTGGTCTCGATCATGCCGGCGGTGACCTCGCCGGGGCCGGTGGCGCGCAGGATCAGGCGGTGCGCCCGATCGCTCTGCATCTTCACCGCCATCGACTTGATGTTCAGCACGATGTCCGTGACGTCCTCGCGGACGCCCGGGATCGAGGAGAACTCGTGCAGCACGCCGTCGATCTTGATCGACGTCACGGCGGCACCCTGCAACGACGACAGCAGCACGCGCCGCAGCGCGTTGCCGAGCGTCAGACCAAAGCCGCGCTCAAGCGGCTCGGCGACGATGGTGGCGACGCGCATGGCGTCGCTGCCCGCCTCGACCTGCAGCTTGTTCGGCTTGATCAGTTCCTGCCAATTCTTCTGAAGCACGGGGGGCTACCTCTCGGATCGGCTTGTGAGCCGGGCGCCACGGAAACTCGCGGCAGCCTCGATGATCGGGCGCCACGGCGACAGGCCGCGGCGTACTGTGAACTGCAGACGAATGATCAGACGCGGCGGCGCTTCGGCGGGCGGCAGCCGTTGTGCGGGATCGGCGTCACGTCGCGAATCGCGGTGACGGCGAAACCCACGGCCTGAAGCGCACGCAGGGCCGACTCACGGCCCGAGCCGGGACCGCGCACCTCGACCTCGACGGTGCGCATGCCGTGCTCCATGGCCTTGCGGCCGGCGTCTTCCGCAGCCATCTGCGCCGCGAACGGCGTCGACTTGCGCGAGCCCTTGAAGCCCTGCGTGCCGGACGACGACCAGGCAATGGTGTTGCCCTGCACGTCGGTGATGGTCACCACGGTGTTGTTGAACGACGCGTTCACGTGGGCGATGCCTGACGTGATGTTCTTGCGCTCGCGACGCCGGGGACGCGCGGCCGCGGCGGTGCCGGCGGCAGGTGCTTTCGCCATGACTTCGAACCTCTTGGCCTAGACGGCTTTCTTCTTGCCAGCGATCGGCTTGGCCGGTCCCTTGCGGGTGCGGGCATTGGTGTGAGTGCGCTGACCGCGCACGGGCAGGCCGCGGCGATGACGCAGCCCGCGATAGCAGCCGAGATCCATCAGCCGCTTGATGTTCATGGCCACTTCGCGCCGCAGATCACCCTCGACCACGTAGTCGCGGTCGATGGTCTCGCGGATACGAAGCACCTCGTCGTCGCTGAGCTGGTTGACGCGACGCTCGTCCTCGATGCCGACCTTCTGGCAGATCTCCTTGGCTTTCAGCGCGCCGATGCCATGGATATACTGCAGCGCGATCAGCACGCGCTTGTTCGTGGGGATGTTAACGCCAGCGATACGGGCCAATTTCTCAACTCCATCAATACGTTAAGCGCGGCCGTATTCTCACGGTCGCGCTTCGGCTATTTCCGGAAAGCGCGCGATTATAGGGATCAAGTTCCGCGAGTCAACCGGTCAGCCGGATTTGTCAAGCCTTTCCCAACACCGCCTTCAGCTGGCGGTAAACCTCGTCCATGGACGCCATGCCGTCGACCTGCCGCAGCACCCCGCGCGCGCCGTAATAGGGCAGCAGCGGAGCGGTCTGGGAGCGGTAGGCGGCCATGCGTGCCGTCACGGTTTCAGCGTTGTCGTCCTTACGGCGTACGAACTCGGTCGAGCCACAGACGTCGCAGACGCCCTCCTTCTTGGGGCGCTTGAACGTGTCGTGGTAGCCGGCGCCGCACTTGGCGCAGGAGAAGCGGCCGACGATGCGTCCAGTGAGCACCTTCTCGTCGACCGTCATCTCGATCACGTGGTCGAGTTTCCAGCCGCGCTTGTCCAACATCTGGTCGAGCGCCTCGGCCTGGGCCGTGGTGCGCGGAAAGCCGTCGAGAATGAAGCCCTGGGCGCAATCGGGCTGGCCGATGCGGTCTTCGATCAGGCCGACCATCAGATCGTCCGGCACCAGGCCACCGCTCTCCATGATGCCCTTGGCCTTCTTGCCCAGCTCGCTGCCCGAGGCCACGGCGGCGCGCAGCATGTCGCCAGTCGACAGCTGCCGCAGCCCAAACTCGTCCTGGAGCCGCTGCGCCTGGGTTCCCTTCCCGGCGCCCGGCGGCCCCAACAAGATCAGCTTCATTTGTTCTTGCCCCCCTTCAGACGCGCCTGACCGATCAGGTCGCCGTACTGGTAGGCGAGCAGGTGCGACTGGATTTGCGTCACGGTGTCGAGCGTCACCGAAACCACGATCAGCAGGCTGGTGCCGCCGAAATAGAACGGGATGCCGCCCTGGGCGATCAGCAGCTCGGGGATGATGCAGACCACCGACAGGTAAGCCGCGCCGATCACGGTCAGGCGGGTCAGCACGTATTCGAGATAGTCGGAGGTGTTCTTGCCGGGGCGGATGCCGGGCAGGAAGCCACCATACTTCTTCAGGTTCTCCGCCGTCTCGGTCGGCTGGAAGACGACCGAGGTGTAGAAGAAGCAGAAGAAGACGATCAGGCCGATATAGACCACCAGGTAGAGCGGCTGGCCGTGGCCGAGATGCACCGAGATCCACTGCACCCAGTCGCTGGCGTTGGGGCCCTGGAAGCCGGCGATGGTGGCCGGGAACAGCAGCAGCGAGGAGGCGAAGATCGGCGGGATGACGCCTGAGGTGTTGATCTTCAGCGGCAGGTAGCTCGCCTGGCCGCCATAGACCCGGTTCCCCATCTGGCGTTTGGGGTATTGCACCAATATTCGTCGCTGGGCCGTCTCGATGAAGACGACGAAGATCACCACCGCGATGATCCCGATAATCAGGCCGATGATGAACAGCGCCGACAGCGAGCCAGTGCGGCCCAGCTCGAGGGTCTGAACCATGGCGCCGGGCATGGCCGCGACGATACCGGCGAAGATGATCAGCGAGATACCGTTGCCGACGCCGCGGGCGGTGACCTGCTCACCCAGCCACATCAGGAACATCGTGCCGCCGACCAGGGTAACCAGCGCGACGAAGCGGAAATAGAGCCCGGGGTCGTGCACGACAGGGCCTATCGAGCTGGTCTGCGCCTCGAGGCCCGCGGCGATGCCATAGGCCTGGATCGCCGCCAGGATCACCGTGCCGTAGCGAGTATACTGATTGATCTTCTTGCGGCCGGCCTCGCCCTCCTTCTTCAGCGCCTCGAGCGACGGGATCACCGTCGTGAGGATCTGCATGATGATGGAGGCCGAGATGTACGGCATGATGCTGAGCGCGAAGATCGACATGCGGCCGATCGATCCGCCGGAGAATACGTCGAGCAGGCCGGCAAGACCGCCCGACTGGCGCTGGAAGACGTCGGCAAGCGCCACGGGATCGACGCCCGGCACCGGGATGTACGAGCCGATGCGATAGACGACGAGAGCGCCCAGGGTGAACCACAGGCGCTTCTTCAGCTCGGTCGCTTTGCCGAGATTGCCCCAGTTGAGGTTGCGGGCGAGTTGTTCGGCGGCTGAGGACATGGCTTCCGACCCTCCGGCAGCCGGCGGCACACCGCCGGCGCATCATCGATCGTGGGCGGGCGCGGCCTTACTTCAGGCCGCTTCCGCCTCGACGGGCGCCAGCACGGTCACCTTGCCACCGGCCTTCTCGACCGCCTCGATCGCGGCCTTCGACGCGCCGGTCACGGTGATCTGCAGGGCGGCCTTGATCTCGCCCTTGCCGAGCAGGCGCACGCCGTCGCGCAGGTGACGCACGATGCCGGCGCTCTGCAGCGCGGCAGCGTCGACCGCCTGGCCGGCCTGGAGCTTGCCGGCCTCGACCGCGCTCTGCAGCGTGCCGAGGTTCACCAGCGCGTATTCCTTGCGGAACGGGTTGTTGAAACCACGCTTGGGCAGGCGGCGGAAGAGCGGCATCTGGCCGCCCTCGAAACCCTTGATGGCGACGCCCGAGCGGCCCTTCTGGCCCTTGCCGCCGCGGCCGGCGGTCTTGCCCTTGCCCGAGCCGATGCCGCGGGCGACGCGCATGCGCGCCTTGTGGGCACCCGGGTTATCGGAAAGCTGGTTGAGTTTCATCGTGGACTCACTTGGCGTCTTCGACGCGCAGGAGGTGCTGCACCTTGTTGATCATGCCGCGCACCTCGGGCGTGTCCTTGAGGACCTTGCTGCGGTGGCGCTTGTTCAGGCCAAGGCCGACCAGCGTCTGACGCTGGTCATAGCGGCGGGAGATCGGGCTGCCGATCTGCGTGACCTTGATCGTCTTCTGCTCGGACATCGGGAGGCTCCTCAGGCGGCCGCTTCGGCGGCCTGGTCGTCGCGGCGGCCGAGGATGTCGCCCACCTTCTTGCCACGACGGTTGGCGACCATGCGCGGCGACTGCACCGACGACAGCGCGTCGAAGGTGGCCTTGATCATGTTGTGCGGGTTCGACGTGCCGACCGACTTGGCGACGACGTCCTTCAGCCCCAGCGTCTCGAACACGGCGCGCATGGCGCCGCCGCCGATGATGCCGGTGCCCGCCGGCGCCGCGCGCAGCACGACACGACCGGCGCCGAAATGGCCCAGCACGTCGTGATGCAGGGTGCGGCCCTCGCGCAGCGCCACGCGGATCATGCCGCGCTTGGCCGACTCGGTCGCCTTGCGGATCGCCTCGGGTACCTCGCGCGCCTTGCCGGTGCCGTAGCCGACGCGGCCGCGCTGGTCGCCGACGACGACGATCGCGGCAAAGCCGAAGCGCTTGCCGCCCTTCACCGTCTTCGACACGCGGTTGATGCCGACCAGCTTGTCGACGAGCTCGCTCTCCTCGCGATCGCCGCCGGCGCCGCGCTGCTGACCGCGACCGCCGTCGCGATCACCCCGACGGCGGCGATCGCCGCCACCTTCGCCATCGCGCGGGCCGCGGCTCGAACCACCTGGTGCACGTGCCATGTGCCTGCTCCTAGAACGACAGACCGCCCTCACGGGCGGCATCGGCCAGCGCCTTGACGCGGCCATGGAACATGTAACCGCCGCGGTCGAACACGACGGTGCTGACGCCGGCCTTGATCGCGCGCTCGGCGATCAGCTTGCCGACTTCGGTCGCCGCCGACTTGTCGGCGCCCGTCTTCAGCTTGCCTTTCAACGACTCGTCGGCCGACGAGGCCGAGGCGACCGTGTGACCCTTCAGGTCGTCGATCACCTGGGCGTAGATGTGCTTGCCGGAGCGGAACACGCTCAGGCGCGGACGTCCGCCGGCGCGCTGCTTCAGCGCGTGGCGGGTACGGCGCTGGCGCCGCTCGAACTGAACCGTCGTGGTCATGGTCGACCCCGTCCCTACTTCTTCTTGCCTTCTTTACGCAGGATCTTCTCACCTGCGTACTTGATGCCCTTGCCCTTGTAGGGCTCGGGCGGCTTCCAGCCGCGGATCTCGGCGGCGATCTGGCCGACCTTCTGCTTGTCGGCGCCGCTGATCTCGATCTCGGTCGGCTTGGCCGTCTTGATCGTGATGCCGGCCGGGATCGGAATCTCGACGTCGTGGCTGAAGCCGAGCTGCAGCTTGAGCTGCTTGGCATCCGCCGCGGCGCGATAGCCGACGCCGGTGATCTCGAGGTTCACCGTGAAGCCCTCGCCCGCACCGTGCACCAGGTTCTTCACCAGGTTGCGGTTGGTGCCCCACAGCACGCGCGAGCGCGGGTTGTCGTGGCGCATCTTGAGCGAGATCAGGTTGCCCTCGCGGACCACCTCGATGTCGTCATGGACGACCATCGACAGCTCGCCCTTCTTGCCCTTGGCCTTGATCGCCTGGCCCTTGATATCGACCGTGACGCCGGCGGGCACCGGCACCGGGTTTTTTCCGACGCGCGACATGATCAGAACACCTTGCAGAGGACCTCGCCGCCGACATTGGCGGTGCGGGCCTCGCTGTCCGACATGACGCCTCGCGGCGTCGACAGGATGGAGATGCCGAGGCCGTTGTAGACCTTCGGCAGGTCGGCGATCTTGGAGTAGATGCGCCGGCCCGGCGTCGAGACGCGATGAACCTCGCGGATCACCGGCTTGCCGTTGTCGTACTTCAGCTCGACGCGGATTTCCTTGATGCCCGCGCGCATCTCTTCTTCGAAGTAGCCGCGGATGTAGCCCTCGCGCTGGAGCACGTCCAGCACGTTCGCCCGCAACCGGGATGCCGGCATCGTGATGCTGTCGAGCCGCGCCGCCTGACCGTTGCGGATGCGGGTCAACATATCGCCGACAGGATCGCTCAGTGCCATGACCGTCGTCTCCTTCGACTCACCAGCTCGACTTGACCACGCCGGGCAGCTGCCCGCGCGAAGCCAGGTCGCGCAACGCGATGCGCGAGAGCTTGAACTTGCGATAGACCGCGCGCGGACGACCACTCAGCTCGCAGCGGTTGTTCAGGCGGGTCTTGGCGCCGTTGCGCGGCAGCTCATTGAGCGTGAGCTGGGCCTCGAAGCGCTCCTCGACGGGGCGCGAGTGGTCCATGATCACGTCCTTGAGCGCCTTGCGCTTGGCGGCGAACCGCTTGACCATCGCGGCCCGGTTCTTGTTCTTCTCGACCATGCTGGTCTTGGCCATGTGAGCCTCCAGCCCCTTAGTTGTAGAAGGGGAAGTCGAAGCCGCGCAGCAGCGCCTTGGCTTCGGCGTCCGTCTTCGCCGTGGTGCAGATGATGATGTCCATGCCGCGGACCTGATCGACCTTGTCGTAGTCGATCTCGGGGAACACGAGCTGCTCCTTCAGACCCATGGCGTAGTTGCCGCGGCCGTCGAACGAGCGGCCGTTGAGCCCGCGGAAGTCGCGCACGCGCGGCAGCGCGATGTTCACCAGGCGGTCGACGAACTCGTACATGCGGTCGCGTCGCAGGGTGACCTTGCAGCCCAGCGCCATGCCTTCGCGCACCTTGTAGGTGGCGATCGACTTGCGCGCCTTGGTGATCACCGGCTTCTGGCCGGAGATGCGGGCGAGCTCGACGGCGGCGTTGTCGACGGCCTTGCGGTCGGCGACGGCTTCGCCGACGCCCATGTTGATCACGACCTTGTCGAGCTTCGGCACTTCCATCTGGTTCGGGTAACCGAACTGCTTCAGCAGCTCGGCGCGAACCGTATTGACGTAGTGCTCTTGCAGACGGGTGGGCATGTTTCCCCCTCCCCTAGCGATCGATCGACTCGCCGGAAGCGCGCGCGATGCGCACCTTGCGGCCGTCGTCGAGGAACTTGAATCCGACGCGCGTCGGCTTGCCGCTCGACGGGTCGATGTGAGCCACGTTGGAGACGTGGATCGAGGCTTCCTTGGCGATGATGGCGCTCTCCTCACCGGCGCGGCGCGCCTTCTGGTGTCGCTTCATCATGTTGACGCCCTGGACGACGACGCGGCTGGCATCGGGCAGCACCTGGGTGACTTCGCCCTGCTTGCCCTTGTCGCGGCCGGTGATGACGACCACCCGGTCGCCTTTGCGGATCTTCAGTTTCGGCATCACGTCCTCACAGCACTTCCGGTGCCAGCGAGATGATCTTCATGAATTTGCGCGCGCGCAGCTCGCGGGTGACCGGCCCGAAGATACGGGTGCCGATCGGCTCGTCCTGCTTGCTGACCAGCACGGCGGCGTTGCGGTCGAAGCGGATGGCGCTGCCGTCGGGACGGCGGATCGCCGCGGCGGTGCGCACGATGACGGCGCGGGCCACCTCGCCCTTCTTCACCTTGCCGCGCGGGATCGCGTCCTTGACCGCGACGACGATGACGTCGCCGATGGTCGCGAACTTGCGCTTCGAACCGCCCAGCACCTTGATGCACTGCACCCTCTTGGCGCCGGAATTGTCGGCGACGTCGAGGTTCGTCTGCATCTGGATCATGTTTGCCTATCCGGCGGGTAACCCGCCGCTCCCAAAATGCTTCGCCCAGCCGTCTCTCAGGACGCCTGTTCGCCCTCTGTGATCACGACCCACCGCTTGGTCTTCGACAGCGGTCGGCTCTCGATAATCCGCACCGTCGCGCCTTCCTTGATGGCGTTGGACTCGTCGTGCGCGTGGTAACGCTTCGACTGGCGGATGAACTTCTTGTAGACCGGGTGCTGAACGCGGCGTTCGACCTCGACAACGACGGTCTTGTCCATCTTGTCGCTGACGACGACGCCTTCGAGAATTCGCTTCGGCATCTCAATGCTCCTTGGGCGGCGCTTTTTGCTGGAGCACGGTCAGGATGCGCGCGATATCGCGGCGCACCGCCTCCACGCGGGCCGTGTTGCCCGACTGCGGACCGATCACCCCGTTGGCCTGCTGGAAGCGCAGGTTGAACGCCTCCTTGCGCAGGTCGCCGAGCTGGGTCCTGAGCTCGTCGGCCGTCTTGGCGCGAATATCGCTGGCCTTCATCACGCGCCTCCCTCGCTCATGCGAGCGACGAACTTGGTCTTGATCGGCAGCTTCGCGGCGGCGAGGTCGAAGGCCTCCTTCGCCACGTTCACCGGCACGCCGCCGATCTCGAACATCACGCGGCCCGGCTTGATGCGGCAGGCCCAGAACTCCGGCGCGCCCTTGCCCGAGCCCATGCGCACCTCGGCCGGCTTCATCGACACCGGCAGATCCGGGAAGATGCGGATCCACACACGGCCGGCACGCTTCATGTGACGCGTGATGGCGCGGCGCGCGGCCTCGATCTGGCGCGCGGTGACGCGCTCCGGCTCGAGCGCCTTCAGGCCGTACTCGCCAAAGGCCAGCGTGGTGCCGCCCTTGGCCTGGCCCTTGATGCGGCCCTTGAAGGCCTTGCGATACTTGGTTCTCTTCGGACTCAGCATGACACTGCCCTATCCCGCCTCAGCGCCCGGCCTGGGCTTCTTCGAGGCGCTTGTCCTGCACCATCGGGTCGTGGACCATGATCTCGCCCTTGAACACCCAGACCTTGACGCCGCAGGTGCCGAAGGTGGTGAACGCCGTCGCGACGCCATAGTCGACGTCGGCGCGCAGGGTGTGCAGCGGCACGCGACCTTCGCGATACCACTCCATGCGCGCGATCTCGGCGCCGCCCAGGCGACCCGAGCAGTTGATGCGGATGCCGAGCGCGCCCAGGCGCATGGCTGACTGCACGGCACGCTTCATGGCGCGACGGAAGGCGACGCGACGCTCGAGCTGCTGGGCGATGTTCTCGGCGATCAGCGTGGCGTCGATCTCCGGCTTGCGGATCTCGACGATGTTCAGGCTGACCTCGGCCTGGCTCATCTTGCCGAGCTCGGAGCGCAGCTTCTCGATGTCGGCGCCCTTCTTGCCGATGACGACGCCGGGGCGCGCGGTGTGGATGGTCACGCGCGCCTTCTTGGCCGGACGCTCGATGACGATCTTGCTGACGCCGGCCTGGCGCAGCCGGTCGCGCAGGAAATCGCGGATGCGGATGTCCTCGTGCAGCAGGCGGGCATAGGCGCCTTCGCCGGCGTACCAGCGCGAATCCCACGTCCGGTTGATGCCGAGGCGCAGGCCGATCGGGTTTACCTTCTGACCCATTAGTTCGCCTCCTCCTGCGCGCGCTCGCGCACGACGATGGTCAATTGGCTGAACGGCTTCTCGATGCCCGCGCTGCGGCCACGCGCGCGGGTGTGGAAGCGCTTCATGACGATGCCCTTGCCGACGCTGGCTTCCGACACGAACAGCCGGTCGACGTCGAGCTGGTGGTTGTTCTCGGCATTGGCGACCGCCGACTGCAGCGCCTTGCGCACGTCGACGGCGATGCGCTTGCGCGAGAAGGCGAGCTCGTTGAGCGCCTTGCCGGCGCCCAGGCCACGGATCTGCTGGGCGACCAGGTTGAGCTTGCGCGGGCTGACACGCAGCACGCGCAGGACCGACTTGGCCTCGTTCTCCGCCTCGCGGCGCTCGTTGGGTTTCTTGCTCATGGCGTGACCTACTTCGCCGCCTTCTTGTCACCGGCACCGGAGTGCCCATGGAAGTTGCGGGTGGGCGAGAACTCGCCGAACTTGTGGCCGACCATCTCCTCGGTGACGTTCACCGGGATGAACTTCTGGCCGTTGTAGACACCGAAGGTCAGGCCGACGAATTGCGGCAGGATGGTCGAGCGCCGCGACCAGGTCCGGATGACCTCGTTGCGGGTCGACTGCCGGGCGGCCTCTGCCTTGTCCAGCAGATAGCCGTCGACCATCGGTCCTTTCCAAACTGAACGTGCCACGTTCGTCCTCCTTCAATCCGTCGCTATCAGCGCGTCGCGTGACGGCGCCGGATGATCATCTTGTCGGTCGCCTTGTTCTTGCGGGTCTTCTTGCCCTTCGTGGGCTTGCCCCAAGGCGTCACGGGGTGACGGCCACCCGAGGTGCGGCCTTCGCCGCCGCCGTGCGGGTGATCGATCGGGTTCATGGCGACGCCGCGGGTGACCGGGCGGAAGCCCAGCCAGCGCATGCGGCCGGCCTTGCCATAGTTGATGTTCTGCTGGTCCGGGTTGCTCACGGCGCCGATCGTCGCCAGGCACTCGGCGCGCACCATGCGCACCTCGCCTGAGCTGAGCTTGAGCTGCGCCATACCTTGGTCCTTGCCGACCAGCTGGACGTACGTGCCGGCCGAACGCGCGATCTGACCGCCCTTGCCGGGCTTCATCTCGACGTTATGCACGATCGTGCCCACCGGCATGTTGGCCAGCGGCATGGCATTACCCGGCTTGATGTCGACGCGCTCGCCCGAGACGACCTGGTCGCCAGCCTTCAGGCGCTGCGGCGCCAGGATGTAGTTCAGCTCGCCGTCCGGATACTTCACCAGGGCGATGAAGGCCGTGCGGTTGGGGTCGTACTCCAGCCGCTCGACGGTGGCGACCTGGTCGAACTTGCGACGCTTGAAGTCGATCGTGCGGTACCGGCGCTTGTGGCCGCCGCCGCGGTGCTGACCGGTGGTGTGGCCGTGGTTGTTGCGGCCGCCGGAGTTGTGCTTGCCTTCGGTCAGGCCCTTCACCGGCCGGCCCTTGTGCAGCTCTGAGCGGTCGACCAGCACCAGGCCGCGCAGCGACGGCGTGACCGGCTTGTAGGTTTTCAATGCCATGTCTGACGCTCCCCGCTCACAGGCCTGTCGTCAGGTCGATCTTCTCGCCCTCGACGAGGGAGATGATCGCCTTCTTCCAGTCGCTGCGGCGACCGCGCATGCCGCGGAACACCTTGTTCTTGCCCTCGACGCGCAGCGTGTTCACCGCCTTGACCTTGACCTTGAACAGACCCTCGATGGCCTGCTTGATCTCGGGCTTGGTGGCGTCCAGCGAGACCTTGAAGGAGATCTGGCTGTGCTCGCTCTGGTGCGTCGACTTCTCGGTCACCAGCGGCGCGCGGATGACCTCGTACATGCGCGCGCGCGACATGACGGCCGGCTTCTTTGCGGCGCTCATTGCAGGCGCTCCTCGAGATGCTTCACGGCATCGCGCGTCAGCACCAGGGTGTCGCGGCGCAGGATGTCGTAGACGTTGGCACCCTGCTGCGGCAGCACATCCACCAGCGGGATGTTGCGCGCGGCGCGGGCGAAGTTCTCGCCGACGGTCGGCCCGTCGATGAACAGCGCGTTGGTCAGCCCCATGCCCTTGAGCGACTTGGCGAGCTTGCCGGTCTTGGCCTCGGCCACCGTGGTGTTCTCGACCACGACCAGCTTGCCCTCGGCCGCCTTGGCCGACAGCGCGGTCTTCAGCGCCAGCTTGCGCACCTTCTTGGGCAGATCGATCTCGTGGCTGCGGTTGACGGGGCCGAAAGCCTTGCCGCCGCCACGGAACTGCGGCGCTGCCTCGTTGCCGTGACGGGCACGGCCGGTGCCCTTCTGCGCCCACATCTTCTTCGAGGTGGCCTTCACCTCGGAGCGGATCTTGGACTTGTGGGTGCCGGCGCGGCGTTTGGCGAGCTGCCACACGACATAGCGCTGCAGCAGGTCGGCGCGCACCGGCAGGCCGAAGATGGCGTCGGCGAGATCGATCTCGCCGGCCTCGGCGCCTTCCAGCGTCTTGACGTTGAGCTTCATGGCGATCAGCCCTTGTTCTCTTCGGCCGCGGCAGCGGCGGCCTTCACGGCGCCGGGGAACGGCAAATCCTTGGGCGCCTTGCGCTTCGAGGCGTCGCGCACCAGCACGTAGGCACCGTTGTGACCGGGCACCGCGCCCTGGATCAGGATCAGGCCTTTGGCCTCGTCGGTCGACACGACCTTGACGTTCTGCGTGGTGACCCGCTCCGAACCGAGATGGCCGGCCATCTTCTTGTTCTTGAACGTGCGGCCGGGATCCTGGCGGTTGCCGGTCGAGCCGTGGCTGCGATGCGAGATCGACACGCCGTGCGAGGCCTCAAGGCCGCCGAAGTTCCAGCGCTTCATGGCGCCGGCGAAGCCCTTGCCGATGGTCGTGCCAGTAACATCGACGATCTGGCCGGCGACGAAGTGGTTGGCCGACATCTCGGCGCCGACTTCCAGCAGGCCGTTCTTGTCGACGCGGAATTCCACCAGCTTGCGCTTGGGCTCGACCTTCGCCTTGGCGAAGTGGCCACGCTGCGGCTTGCTGACGTTCTTCACCTTGGCAGCGCCGATGCCGAGCTGGACGGCGTTGTAGCCATCCTTCTCCTCGGTGCGCACGGCCACGACCTGGACGTTGTCCAGCTTCAGCACGGTGACGGGCACATGCTCGCCGGCGTCATTGAAGACGCGGGTCATGCCCACCTTCTGTGCGACCAATCCGGTACGCATCGCCCCGTTCCTTCTTACTGGCCGAGCTTGATCTCGACGTCGACGCCGGCGGCGAGGTCGAGCTTCATCAGCGCGTCCACCGTCTGCGGCGTCGGGTCGACGATGTCGAGCACGCGCTTGTGCGTGCGCATCTCGAACTGCTCGCGCGACTTCTTGTCGATGTGCGGCGAGCGGTTCACGGTGAACTTCTCGATCCGCGTCGGCAGCGGGATCGGCCCGCGCACGCGTGCTCCGGTACGCTTCGCCGTGCTGACGATCTCGTTCGTCGACTGGTCGAGAACGCGATGATCGAAGGCTTTCAGCCTGATCCGGATGTTGGTGCTATCGGCCATTTCCGCTGCTCCCAAACAGAGTGCGGCGCGGTTACCCGCGCCGGCGCCCTATTCCTCTTACTTCACGACCTTGGTGACGACGCCGGCGCCGACGGTGCGGCCGCCCTCGCGGATGGCGAAGCGCAGGCCCTCGTCCATGGCGATCGGCTGGATCAGCTCGACGATCATCCGCGCGTTGTCGCCCGGCATCACCATCTCCGTGCCTTCCGGCAGCGTCACCACGCCCGTCACGTCGGTCGTGCGGAAGTAGAACTGCGGCCGGTAGTTGGTGAAGAACGGCGTGTGACGGCCACCCTCCTCCTTGGTCAGGATGTACGCCTCGGCCTCAAAGTTGGTGTGCGGCGTGATCGAGCCCGGCTTGGCCAGAACCTGGCCGCGCTCGACGTCCTCGCGGCCCACGCCGCGCAGCAGCGCGCCGATGTTGTCGCCCGCCTGACCCTGGTCGAGCAGCTTGCGGAACATCTCGACGCCGGTGACGGTGGTCTTCACCGTCGCGCGCAGGCCGACGATCTCGACTTCCTCGCCGACCTTGATCACGCCGCGCTCGACGCGGCCGG
>JAFAZJ010000141.1 GCA_019239835.1 Alphaproteobacteria bacterium
AGGACTGTCATCTCAGGCGCGGTCAACGTCAGCAGCTGCGCCTTGTCGACCAGTAACGCCTCGTCGGGCGCGTTGACGCCTGATTTGCGGTAGTTGCGGAAGCCGTCGGCCATCGGCTCAAGAACCGCGAAGGACTCGACATCCGTCTTGTCCTGCGAGGCGTCGGTGCGTCCGGGCGTGAAGGGAACGGTCACGGTGTGGCCGGCCTTCTTCGCCGCCTGCTCGATCGCGGCCGAGCCGCCCAGCACGATAAGGTCGGCAAGCGAGACCTTCTTGCCGCTCTGCGCGGCGTTGAAGTCCTTCTGGATGGCTTCCAGCGCCTTGATCACCTTCGCCAGCTGGGCCGGCTGGTTGACCTCCCAGTCCTTCTGCGGTGCCAGCCGGATACGCGCGCCGTTGGCGCCACCGCGCTTGTCCGAGCCGCGGAAGGTCGACGCCGCTGCCCACGCCACCGATACCAGCTCGGAGACGGAGAGGCCCGCGGCGAGGATCTTGGCCTTCAGCGCGGCGACATCGGCCGCGTCGATCAGCTTGTGGTCGACAGCGGGGACGGGGTCCTGCCACAGCAGCTCTTCCGCCGGCACCTCCGGCCCGAGGTAACGCGCCCGCGGACCCATGTCGCGATGGGTGAGCTTGAACCAGGCGCGCGCGAAGGCATCGGCGAAGGCCGCCGGGTCCTTGTGGAAGCGCCGCGCGATCGGCTCGTAGATTGGGTCCATGCGCAGCGCCAGGTCGGCCGTCGTCATGATCGGCGCATGCCGCTTGGTCGCATCGTGCGCGTCGGGCACCAGCTCCTTGGTGGCCGGATTCGACGGCACCCACTGGAAGGCACCAGCCGGGCTCTTCACCAGGTTCCAGTCGTAGCCGAACAGCATGTCGAAGAAGCTATTGTCCCACTTGGTCGGAGTCGGGGTCCAGGCGCCTTCGATGCCGCTGGTGATGGCATGCACGCCCTTGCCGCTTTCGTAGCGGCTGGTCCAGCCGAGACCGAGGTCCTCGATGGTGCTGCCTTCCGGCTCGGGTCCGACGAGCTTCGCGTCGCCCGCGCCATGGGCCTTGCCGAAGGTGTGGCCGCCGGCGATCAGCGCGACGGTCTCCTCGTCGTCCATCGCCATGCGCGCGAAGGTCTCGCGGATGTCGCGGCCCGAGGCGACCGCATTGGGCACGCCGTTGGGTCCCTCAGGGTTGACGTAGATCAGGCCCATCTGCACGGCTGCGAGCGGGTTCTCGAGGTCACGGTCGCCGGAGTAGCGCTTGTCGCCCAGCCACTCGCTCTCGCCGCCCCAATAGACGTCCTCGTCGGGTTCCCACACGTCGGCGCGGCCGCCGCCGAAGCCGAAGGTCTTGAAGCCCATCGACTCCAGCGCGCAGTTGCCGGCCAGGATCATGAGGTCGGCCCACGAGATCGCGTTGCCGTACTTGCACTTGATCGGCCACAGCAGCCGGCGCGCCTTGTCGAGGTTGGCGTTGTCGGGCCAGCTGTTGAGCGGCGCGAAACGCTGCATGCCCCGGCCACCGCCGCCGCGACCGTCGGAGGTCCGATAGGTCCCGGCGCTGTGCCAGGCCATGCGGATGAACAGCGGTCCGTAGTGGCCGTAGTCTGCCGGCCACCAATCCTGCGAGCTGGTCATCAGTGCGAAGAGATCCTGCTTCAGCGCCTTGTAGTCGAGTTTCTTGAACGCCTCGGCGTAGTTGAAGTCGCGATCCATCGGATCGGAGAGGGACGAATGCTGATGCAGCATCCCGAGATTGAGCTGATTGGGCCACCAGTCGCGGTTCGATCGGCTCGAGCGATGCGGGCCCGCCCCATGCATCACCGGGCACTTGCCGGCACTGGCTGCTTGATCTCCGTCCATGGTCCCTCTCCGTTCCGTTCGCGATTGAGTTGGGTTGCTGAGTGTTACGCCGCGATGGCGACAGCCTCGTTCACGTTCGCGCGCTCGCCATCGAGCGTGGCGGCGACTGCATGCACGGCGGCTGCAATCCGCACCGCCGCCTGGATCTGCTCGGCGCCGAGCCCCGCCTTGCGCAGCTCGTGCTCATGCGCCTCCAGGCACATGCCGCAGCCGTTGATCGCCGAGACGGCGAGTGCCCAGAGCTCGAAATCGACCTTCTCGACGCCGGGCTTGGCCATGGCGTTCATGCGCAGCTTGGCCGGCAGCGTCTTGTAGTCGCCGCCCACGAGATGGACGAAGCGATAGTAGATGTTGTTCATGCCCATGATCGTCGCGGCGATCTTCGCGCCGTTGAGCGCTTCGGGCGAAAGCTGCGGACCGAACTCAGCCAGCACCGCGCGCGTGACCTCGGCGTTGCGCGAGGCCAGGGCCGAGGCGACGAAGGTGCCGGCGCGCTGCTGCGGCGTAAGCGACGCTTCGCTCGCCAGCGATGAGAGATTCAGCTTCATGTCGCGCGCGTATTCGGGCAGCGCGTTCTTCAGGGCTTCGAGGGACATGGAGGAACTCCTGAGATAAGGGGCGGTTCGGCGCCCCCATGGAGGCGGCGCCGGTTCGCAGTGGGGTTATGCGGCGGGGCGCAGGACGTCCTCACCCTTCTGCCAGTTGCAGGGGCAGAGCTCGTCGGTCTGCAGGGCGTCGAGCACGCGCAGCACTTCCTGCGGGTTGCGGCCGACGCTGAGATCGTTGACCGAGACGAAGCGGATCACGCCCTCGGGGTCGACGATGAAGGTCGCGCGCAGTGCCACGCCTTCGGCCTTGTCGAGGATGCCGAACGCCTGCGACAGCTCGCGCTTGATGTCGGCCAGCATCGCGAAGGGCAGGGCCTTCAGGTCGGCGTGGTTCTGGCGCCAGGCGAGATGCACGAACTCACTGTCGGTGCTGACGCCATAGATCACCGCGTCGCGGTCGTTGAAGTCACCGTTGAGCTTGCCGAAGGCGGCGATCTCTGTCGGGCAGACGAAGGTGAAGTCCTTCGGCCAGAAGAAGATCACACGCCACTTGCCGGAATCGGTCCGGTCGGAGATCTGGGTGAAAGCCTTGGCCGGATCGGTCGAGACCACGGCCTTGAGGTCGAAGGCGGGGAGCTTGTCGCCAATGGTGAGCATGATGAAATCCTCGAGGGTTTGGACGTTTGTGCCTTTCGCGGTACCCCCATCTAGACATTCCCGATGCTTCGCACTAATTGATTAGAACCGTTCTAAGTATCGATTTTCTCGATGATCGACCTGCCAAGCCCGCGCCAGCTGCGCTATCTCGTGGCCATCGCCGATACCGGCGGCTTTGGCCGCGCGGCGCAGCGCTGCAACGTCACCCAGTCGACGCTCAGCGCCGGCATCAAGGAGCTGGAAACCACGCTGGGCACCACCTTGGTGGAGCGCAGCCGCAAGGGCGTGACCTTCACGCCGGTGGGTGAGCAGGTGCTGGAACGCGCCCGACGCCTGCTGGCCGAGGCCGAAGACCTGGTCGAACTCGCCAAAGGCAGTGCCGAGCCGCTGGTCGGCCCGCTGCGCGTCGGCGTGATCCCGACCGTGGCGCCCTATCTGCTGCCGAAATTGCTGCCACGCCTGCGCCGACGCTTCCCCAAGCTGCAGCCGTTCCTGGTCGAGGAACGTACGGCGGCGCTGGTCGAGCAGCTCGAGGGCGGCACCATCGATGTCGCGCTGCTCGCGTTTCCCTACGAGCTTCCGCGCCTGGCGGCGTTCGACTGCTTCGAGGATCGCTTCCTGTTCGCCGCGCCGAAGGATCACCCGTTGCTGGCGACCCGGAGCGTCAAGCTTGACGACCTCTCTGGCGAGACGGTGCTACTGCTGGCCGAAGGCCATTGCCTGCGCGAGCATGCGCTGTCGGTCTGCCGCTTCGACACGCGCGATCAGGCGCGCGCGGTCGAGGCCACGAGTCTCTCGACCTTGATCCAGATGGTCGATTCGGGCCTGGGCGTCACCTTGCTGCCCAAGCTCGCTGTCGACGCCGGCGCGCTGCGCGGCACGCGCATCGAGACGCGGCCGGTGGCCGATCGAGAGGCACTGCGACGCATCGGCCTGGCATGGCGTCCCAGCTCGGCGCGCGCCGCGCATTACCGCCTGCTGGGCGAGGCGATCCGCGACGTGGTGGCGAAAACCTAGCCGCGCGCCTTGGCGGCCTCGCGCATCAGTTCGCCAACGGCGACGTTGTCGGCGCCGCCCAGCGCCAGCAGCGCCTCGGCCGCGCCACGCTGATCGTCGACGGTGCGGTTCTGGCCGATCTTGGATTTCGCCTCGAAGCGCGCCACCGGCATGGTGAAGGCGACGATGCCCCGCATCATTCCCAGCGCCTTGCCCGGGGTCATCTTGTCGATGGTCCACGGCTTGGGCAGCGAGCCCTCGAAGACGGCCGAGAGCTTGACCACGACCTCGAGTGCGGCGTTGTCGTCGGCGACAACCGTGGGTGTGCCGTGCACATGCACCGTCTGGTAGTTCCAGGTCGGCACCATGTCGTCGGACTTGTACCAGCTGGGCGAGATGTAGGCGTGGGCGCCGCCGAAGATCGCGACGGTCGGCGCCTTGCCGAACAGCTTCCAGTGCGGGTTGGCGCGCGCGACGTGGGCCAGCAGATGGCCGTTGGCGCTGCCGTCCTCGACATGGATCATCGGCAGGTGCGTCACGTAGGGCGCGCCGTCCTCGCCGGTGGTGACCAGGGTCGCGAAAGAATGCGCGCGGATGATGCCGCGGATGGTGGCGGCGTCGGTCAGGTCGAACAGCGGCGGGGCATACATGCGCGGGTCTCCTTTCAGGCGGGCGGCTGTCTAAGGCCGTGTGCGGCCGGCAGCAAGGCTCCCTCCGCCCTGCGGGACAAGATAATTGTGCCGCAACCCGCCCGCGCTCTACTGTCGACCCGCTATCCGCACAGGAGGGATTCCATGGGTGAAGCGATTGCGCTCAAGCCGTCAGACGGCGCGGCGGTCGGTGGTTATCTGGCCAAGCCGTCGGGCACGCCGAAGGGTCACGTCATCGTCGTGATGGAGATCTTCGGGGTCAACAACCACATCCGCAACGTCGTCGATCGCTTCGCCGCCGATGGCTACGTCGCGCTGGCGCCGCAGTTCTTCGATCGCCTGGGGCCGAAGATCGAGCTCGGCTACACACCCGAGACCATCCAGCAGGGCATCAAGCACGTCACCGCTTTGGGCTTCGACAAGGCGCTCTTCGATGTGCAGGCCGGCGTCGATGCGCTGAAGGCGGGCGGTGCGAAGAAGGTTGGCGTCACCGGCTTCTGCTGGGGTGGCACGATCACCTGGTTGAGCGCCTGCCGGCTGAACGTGGATGCGGCGGTCGGCTACTACGGCGGCGGCATCTACGGCGCGCGCACCGAGAAGCCGAAATGCCCGACCATGCTGCATTTCGGCGACAAGGACGCGCATATCCCGATGACGCAGGTCAACGAGGTGCGCCAGCTGCATCCCAACGTCATCGTCTATGACTACCCGGCCGACCACGGCTTCCACTGCGACGAGCGCGCCAGCTACGACGCCACCGCCTCGAAGCTCGCCTATGGACGTACGCTGGAGTTCTTCGCCAAGCATCTGGCGTAGGGGAGGGCAGATGACCGAGACCAATGCCAAGCCTCATGTCGACGAGCAGCTGATGCGCGAGGTGTCGGCGGCGTTCAACAGCCGCGACGCCAACCGCATCGCCGAATGCTTCGCCGACGATGCGGTCTTCTATCTCGCGCGCGGACCCGAGCCGACGGGCCGCCCGCTGCGCGGCAAGGAGGTCATCCGCAAGGCCATGGCCGATCGCTTCGCCGTGATCCCGGACATGCGCTGGGATCACAAGAAATACGTGCTGGCCGGCGACCATGCGATCTCGGTCTGGACGGTCAAGGGCAGAAGCGCCGACGGCGAAGAGCTCAACTACCAGGGCTGTGACATCTACCGGTTCAAGGACAGGAAGATTGTCGAGAAGGACACCTACTGGAAGATCGTCGAGCACAAGGATCGCCTGTAGGACGACGGCCGCACCCATGAAAAAGGCCGCCCGGTTGGGCGGCCTTTGTCGTTGGGACTATGTCTGACGCTCAGTGCACGTCGGCCCAGACCTTGCGCTTCACGGCGTAGAACAGGCCGGCGAGGATCACCAGGAAAAGCACGGCCTTCACGCCGGTCTTCTTGCGCTCCTCCATCTTCGGCTCCGAGGCCCAGGCGAGGAAGTGCACGACGTCCTTGGCGAGCTGCGGCAGGTCGTTCTTGATGCCTTCCTTCTGGGCTTCCTCGTTGTAGGTCACCTGGCCCTCGTTGAGCGGCTTGGGCATGGCGATCTGATGGCCGGGGAAGAACTTGTTGAACTGCATGTTGGGCTGCATCTTGAAGTCGGCCGCCAGCCCCATCGCCTTCTTCTGGTCGGCGGTCAGCTTGGCGAAGTCCTCGTAGCCCTGCAGCAGCGAGTAGACGTAGTGCGCGCCGTTGGGACGCGCCTTGATCATCAGGCTGAGGTCCGGCGGATAGGCACCGTTGTTGGCGGCGCGCGCCGCGAGTTCGTTGGGGAACGGGCTGCGGAAGCGGTCGGCCGGTCGGCCGGGACGGTCGGCCATTTCGCCGACGTCGTTGAGGTCGCGGATCTGCACGTCGGCGGCGATCGCCTTGACCGCCGCTTCGGAGAGGCCGATCTGCTGCAGGTTGCGGTAGGCGACCAGCGACAGGCCGTGGCAGGCCGCGCAGACCTCCTTGTAGACCTGAAAGCCACGCTGCACCGCGTGGTAGTCGTAGGTGCCGAACGGCCCTTCGAAGCTGAAGGAGACGGGCAGCAGCTTGACGTCGCTGCCTTCGGCGAAGGCCTGGCCGGACAGGCTGGCGAGGGCCACGGCGGCCGTGGCGAGAAGCTTACGCATCGGTCGGCCCCCTAGCTCGCGCTCTTCTTCAGCACCGATTCGGCGATGCTGTTCGGCAATGGCAACGGCCTCTCCAGCTTGCCGAGCACCGGCAGCAGGATCAGGAAGTGGAAGAAGTAGTAGAGCGTGGCCACGCGGGCCAGCGGCACGAAGTAGCCTTCCGGCGGGTTGGCGCCGCAATAGCCGAGGATGAAGCAGTCGATCAGCAGCACCCAGAAGAACCACTTGTAGATCGGCCGGAAGCGCGCCGAGCGCACGCGCGCGGTGTCGAGCCAGGGCAGCACGAACAGCACGGCGATGGCGCCGAACATCGCCACCACGCCGCCCAGCTTGTCGGGAATGGCGCGCAGGATGGCGTAGAATGGCAGGAAGTACCATTCCGGCACGATGTGCGGCGGTGTCACCAGCGGATTGGCTTTGATGTAATTGTCCGGCTCGCCGAAGAAGTCCGGCGCGAAGAACACCACTGCGGCGTAGATCGTCAGGAACACGATCAGCGCGAAGCCGTCCTTGGTGACGTAGTAGGGGCTGAACGGGATCGTGTCCTGCGGACCCTTGGGATCGATGCCGATCGGGTTGTTCGAGCCGGCCACGTGCATCGCCGCGATGTGCAGCACGACCACGCCGACGATGACGAACGGCAGCAGGTAGTGCAGCGAGAAGAAGCGGTTGAGCGTCGGGTTGTCGACCGAGAAGCCGCCCCACAGGAAGGTGGTGATGTCGTTGCCGATCACCGGGATGGCGGAGAACAGGTTGGTGATCACGGTGGCGCCCCAGAAGCTCATCTGGCCCCACGGCAGCACGTAGCCCATGAACGCCGTCGCCATCATCAGCAGCAGGATGACGACGCCCAGGATCCACAGCAGCTCGCGCGGGTTCTTGTACGAGCCGTAGTAGAGGCCGCGGAAGATGTGGATGAACACGGCGATGAAGAAGAACGACGCGCCGTTCTGGTGCAGGTACTGCACCAGCCAGCCATGGTTCACGTCGCGATGGATGCGCTGCACCGAGTCGTGCGCGAAATCGATGTGCGGCGTGTAGTTCATCGCCAGCACGATGCCGGTGACGATCATGATGATCAGCATGACCATCGCGATGCCGCCGAAGCTCCACCAGTAATTGAAGTTCCTGGGCGTCGGGAAGACGCCGTACTCGTGGTGCATGAAGGTGAAGATCGGCAGGCGCTTGTCGATCCAGCGCACCACCGAGTTATTGAAAGCAGGCGGGCCGCCTTGCGTCGAGGCCATGACTTCGTTCTCCCCCGCTCAGCCGATCTTGACGATGTCGTTGGGCTCGAAGGTGTACTCCGGCACAACGAGGTTCTTGGGAGCCGGCCCTTTGCGGATTCGCCCCGACGTGTCGTACTGCGAGCCGTGGCAGGGGCAGAACCAGCCGCCGTATTCACCACGGTCCGAGCCGACCTGCTGGCCCTGCGGCACGCAGCCCAGATGGGTGCAGACACCGACCAGGATCAGCCACTCCTCGTGACCCTTCTGGACGCGCTGGGCGTCGGTTTCGGGATCGGGCATGTCCGCTTTGTCGGCGGCCTGAGCCTTGGAGATTTCGTCCGCCGTGCGGCGGCGGATGAACACCGGCTTGCCGCGCCACTTCACCGTCACGCTCTGGCCGACTTCGATGCCCTTGAGCGGCACCTCGATCGAGGCCAGCGCCAGGGTGTCGGCGGCGGGGTTCATGTTGTTGATCAGCGGCCATGCCGCTGCGACCGCGCCGACCGCGCCGGTTGCCGCCGTGGCGACATAGAGGAAATCGCGCCGTGTCACGGCTTCGCCGTGCCCGCCGAGCGACGCGGTCTTGTTGCTTGTCGCCATCGAAAACGCCCCCAGAGACGGGCGATTGGCTCGCCCGGAAAACGCGGCACAATGAAGCGGAAAGCCCCTAGCGGTTCAAGGCTTTAATGCCCGTTCCGACACGTGCCTTCCGTTCGCTGTGACAGGATGACGCACAAATCATCCAGCCATGCGAGGATAGGAGGGCGCGAAGTGCTGAGCCAAGGCGCGCGTTGTCGCTGCGGCACCGCCGCGAGCCTCCTCTTTCGACCTGCGATGCGCCTCGCCCTGTTCCAACCCGACATCGCCCAGAACACCGGCACCATGCTGCGACTGGCCGCCTGTCTTGGCGTGGCCGCGGAGATCATTGAACCCTGCGGTTTCGCCTTCGACGAGCGCCGCTTCCGCCGCGCCGGCATGGATTACCTCGATCGTGTGACTCTGCGCCGACATAGCTCCTGGGCGGCGTTCGCGCGCGAGGCGCGGCCGGGCCGGCTGGTGCTGCTGACCACGCGTGCCGAGATCGACTACACCGACTTCGCCTTCCGCCCCGACGATACGCTGATGGTCGGGCAGGAGAGCGCCGGTGTCCCCGACGCGGTGCACGACGCGTCCGACGCGCGCATCCGCGTGCCGATGGTGGAGGGGATGCGCTCGCTCAATGTTGCGCTCGCGGCCGCCATGGTATTGGGCGAGGCATTGCGTCAGACCAACGGCTTCCCGCACCCGACATGACTTCAGCCACCAGCCAGCCCGAACGCTCGCCATCAGCCACGCCTTCGCCGCTGGGCGACGACATCGAGGCCCGCAAGGAAGCCGCGCGCTCCTGGTTCGAACAGCTGCGCGATCGCATCTGTGCCGCTTTCGAGAAGATCGAGGACGATCTCGCCGGCATGCATCGCGACCTGCCGGCTGGCCGCTTCGAGCGCAAGGCCTGGCAGCGCGCCACCGACGCGGGCGAGGCCGATCGCGGTGGCGGCGTGATGTCGGTGATGCGCGGGCGCGTGTTCGAGAAGGTCGGCGTCAACGTCTCGACCGTGCACGGCGAATTCTCGAGCGACTTCCGCCAGCAGATCCCGGGTGCTTCCGGCGATCCGCGCTTCTGGGCCTCGGGTATCTCGCTGGTGGCGCATCTGCGCTCGCCGCGCGTGCCGGCGGTGCACATGAACACGCGCTTCATCGTCACCACGCGCGCCTGGTTCGGCGGTGGCGCCGATCTGACGCCGATGACGCCCAACGCGCAGGACACCCAGGCTTTCCACGGCGCGCTGCGCGGCGCCTGCGATCGCTTCGATCCCGCCTACTACGACCGCTACAAACGCTGGTGCGACGAATACTTCTATCTGCCGCATCGCGCCGAGCCGCGCGGCGTTGGCGGTATCTTCTACGACTATCTCGACAGCGCCGACCGCGACCGCGACTTCGCCTTCACCCGGTCGGTGGGCGAGGCGTTCCTCGACATCTATCCCCGCATCGTGCGCGCGCACATGGACGAGCCATGGACGGCGGAGGAGCGCGAGCACCAGCTGCGCCGGCGCGGCCGCTACGTCGAGTTCAACCTGCTCCACGACCGCGGCACCAAGTTCGGCCTGATGACCGGCGGCAATGTCGAGGCGATCCTCATGTCGTTGCCGCCGGAGGTCCACTGGTAGGCCGGCGCGCCAGCAGCGCCGCCAGTGCGGCCGGCAACAGCAGCTGGGTCAGCGGCAGCAGTATCCAGATCGGGCCTTCGAAGAGTCGATACCTATCGATCAATGTCGGCAGTGATTCCTCGAAGGTCAGCCGGCCATAGGCGGCGTCGAGCAGGACAGTCGACGTGGCCCACAGAACGCCGGCGAAGATCCCTGCCATCAGCGCCTGTGGGCCGCGCGTGCGGCGGGCGTGGATCAACGCCAGCATGGCGATGTAGGGCAGGGGGATCAGCGTCTTGTAGGTGAGCGCCAGGCGCGGCCCGAGCGCCTCCGCGATCAGCGTGTCGCCCAGCGCGTTGTTGGCGAGCAGCGCCAGCGCCTGCGCCAGCCACAACACGAAGATCAAGCCGGGGCGGATCATCGCGCCTTGATCAGCCGCGCCAGCTCGGCGAGGCAGGCCTCGCGATCGGGCGCGAAATCCCGCGCGATCCACCAGGTCTCGACCGCATCGATCAGCAGACCGACGTCGGGACCGGCCTTGATGCCGGCGCGGATCACGTCGGCGCCGCCGATCGGCAACTCCGGCACCGGCCAGCTGCGGGCGAGATGGTGTGCGGCGCGCAGCTGGTCGTCGCTGGCCGCGCCGCGATCCAGCAGCAGCCGGTCGATGTAGAGCGCAGCGCCCAATCGGTAGATCTGCTTGCGCACGATCGCCGGATCCGTGGCGTCGATCTCGGGCGTGCCGGCCAGCATCACCTGTAAACGCACACCCTGCTGCGTCGAGAGCTTCAGGCGCTTGCCGAAGGCCACCGCGTCGGTCACGGGATCGAGCAAAGCGGCGAGCCGGCGCAGGCCATCGCTCTCGCCGACCAGGCGCTCGTTGGCGATCAGCGCGCGCAGGCGCGTGGCGCCCTGATACTGCGGCAGCCAGTGATCGAAGGCACCGCTGACCGCCATCGCCTCGACGACATCGGCAGGATCGTCGGCGGCGAGCAGCTTCAACAGCTCTGTGCGCACGCGCTCCGCCGACAGTGCGCGTAGCTTGCCCATGTGGCGACGGCAGGCAGCGAGGCCCTCGGGATCGAGCGGCGGCTTGCCGTACCAGGCGTGGAAGCGAAAGAAACGCATCACCCGCAGCACGTCCTCGACGATGCGGGTGTCGGGATCGCCGACGAAGCGCACGCGCCGCGCGTCGAGATCGGCGCGACCGCCGAAATAGTCCCACAATGCGCCCGCGGCATCGCAGGACATCGCGTTGATGGTGAAGTCGCGGCGTGCGGCGTCCTCGCGCCAGTCGTCGGTGAAGGCGACGACGGCGTGGCGTCCGTCGGTCTCGACGTCGCGGCGCAACGTGGTGATCTCGTAGGGGTGATGATCGACCACCGCGGTGACCGTGCCGTGCGCGATGCCGGTGGGCGCGACCTTGATCCCCGCGGCTTCGAGCGCGCGGGTGACGTCGGTCGGCGGTTTGTCGACGGCGATGTCGATATCGCCGGGTGCGATCCCCAGCAGCGCGTTGCGCACGCAGCCGCCGACGAAGCGCGCGCCGATGCCGGTGGCCGACAGAGCCGCCAGCAGGCGCGCGGTCGGCGCGTCGGTCATCCACGGTTGCGGTGCAAGGCGGTCGGTGGACGGCACTAGCGTAACGGCCCCAGCAAACCGCCCAGCGCCGAGGTATGGGCGATGAAGTTGACGTACAGCAGCGCGGCGATCACCAGCACCAGCCCGGCGATGCCGAGATTGGTCCAGGGCAGTGCCTGCCAATCGGGCAAGGTGCCGGCAAGCTTGCGCTCGCGCTTGATCTGCACCAGCCACGCCCAGACAAAGAACGCGACGGTTGGCGCGATCAGCAGCGCGATGACGCCCAGCACGATGCGCATGAGGCTTCAGCCTCCCTCGGCCAGGATGTGATAGAGGTTCTTGATCATGCCCGCCGTCGCGCCCCAGACGTAACGCTCGCCGTATGGCATGGCGTAGTAGCGCCGCTCGCGGCCCTGCCAGGTACGCGAATGGACATGGTGGTTGGCGGGATCGAGGAAGAAATCCAGCGGTACCTCGAAAATGTCGGCCACCTCGCGCGGATCGCGCTTGAGCGTGAAGGTCGGGCGCACGAAGCCGACGATCGGCGTCACGGCGTAGCCGGTTCGTGTCACATACGTATCGATCGGCCCGACCACATCGACGAAGCTGCGGTCGATGCCGACCTCCTCCTCGGTCTCGCGCAAGGCAGTGACGACGAGGCTGGGATCCTCGACCTGCTTGCGCCCGCCGGGGAAGGCGATCTGGCCGGCGTGGCTCGGCATGTCCTCGGTACGCTGCGTCAGCAGCACGCTCAGCATCCCGTCACGATCGACCAATGGCACGAGAACGGCTGCGGCGCGCAGCTCGGTCGGCGGCACGTCGAGGTCGTTCAGCGCAAAGTCGGAGCCGACATAGGGCGGCGGCACCAGCGCGCCGGACGCGATGGCCTGCTGCCGCGCCGAGAGTTTCTGCACAATCTCCTCGCGCGTCATGCCTTGGCCTCGCCATATTCCAACGCTTGCGTCACCATGTCCGCGCGAACGTTATTTGCCCTGCGGCGGCCGCTCTGAAATGCTGACCCCGCAACCCCTGGGAGTTCATCCTTGCCCCCCGATCTGCCCCCGCCCCTGAACGCGGCCGCTCCGACGGCGGCGGAGACCGATGCCGTCCTGCAATCCATCGAAGCGCTGGGTGGCCAGCTTCGGCGCGTCCGCGAGGGCGTAGGCCGGATCATTTATGGTCAAACGGAAGTCATCGATCAAACCCTGATCTCGCTCCTGTCCGGCGGCCATTTGCTGCTGGTCGGCCTGCCCGGCCTCGCCAAGACCAAGCTGGTCGACACCCTGGGCATCGTGCTGGGCCTCGACGCGCGGCGCGTGCAGTTCACGCCCGACCTGATGCCGGCCGATATCCTGGGCTCCGAGGTGCTGGAAGAAGATGACGCCGGACGCCGCTCGTTCCGCTTCATCCCCGGTCCGGTCTTCGCCCAGCTGCTGATGGCCGACGAGATCAACCGCGCCTCCCCGCGCACGCAGTCGGCGCTCTTGCAGTCGATGCAGGAGTATCACGTCTCCGTGGGCGGCAAGCGGCACGACCTGCCCAAGCCGTTCCATGTGCTCGCGACGCAGAACCCGCTGGAGCAGGAAGGCACCTATCCGCTGCCCGAAGCGCAGCTCGACCGGTTCCTGCTGCAGGTCGACGTCAGCTATCCCGACGAGGCGGCCGAGCGGCAGATGATGATCGTCACGACCAGCTCGGCGCAGCCGTCGCCGGCGGCGGTGCTCACTGCCGACGATCTGATGGCTGCGCAGGCGCTGATCCGCCGCGTGCCGATGGGCGACAGCGTGGTCGATGCGATCCTGCGCCTGGTGCGCGCCGGCCGGCCGTCGAGCACCGACATCGACGAAGTGCGCAAGCACGTTCACTGGGGTCCCGGCCCGCGCGCCAGCCAGGCGTTGATGCTGGCCTGCCGTGCACGCGCCGCACTGCAGGGACGGCTGGCACCTTCGGTCGACGACGTCGTTGCCCTGGCGCCGCCGGTGCTACGCCATCGCATGGCGGTGAACTTCACCGCCCGCGCCGAGGGCATCACCGTCGACGATATCATCCGCCGCCTGGTAGCGAAGCTGGCGTAACTAAGGAACCCATCTCCCCCGATGGTCCGTCCCGACGAACCGACTGCGCTGCGCCAGGCCAATATCCTGGCCGGTGCGCTGCCGCCTCTCCTGGTGGCGGCGCAGCGCGTCGCCTCGACCGTGCTGCAGGGCGTGCACGGCCGCCGCCGCGTCGGCCAGGGCGATGCCTTTTGGCAGTTCCGCCAGTATCGGCAGGGTGACTCGATCAATCGGATCGACTGGCGCCAGAGCGCCAAGGGCCGCGCCGTCTATGTGCGCGAGACCGAGTGGGAGGCCGCCGCCAGCGTCTGGCTGTGGCGCGACGGCTCGCCGTCGATGGCCTTCACCTCCGGTCGCGGTGTGCCGCTGAAGCGTGAGCGCGCCGAAGTCATCCTGCTGGCGCTGGCCACTTTGCTGGTCGATGCCGGCGAGCGCGTGGCGCTGCTGGGTGGCGATCGGCCGATCACCGGCCACGCCGCGCCGCGTCGCCTGGCTGAGGGGATCGCCACCGACGCCATGGTGCGCCCGCACGACAGCCTGCCGCCTTTGCTGCCGCTGCCCTCGCACGGTCATCTGGTGATGATCGGTGACCTGCTCGATCCGTTGGCCAAGATCGAGGAGATCGTGCGCGGCTACGCCAGCCAGGGCGTGCGCGGTCACCTGCTGCAGGTGCTCGATCCCGCCGAGGAAGACCTGCCCTATGACGGGCACGTGCGCTTCTCCGGCCTGGAGAAAGAAGGCGATCATCTGATCCGCCGGGTCGAGGCGGTGCGCGAGGCCTATGGCGGCCGTTTGCGTGCGCAAAAGGATGGCCTGGCGCAGCTGGCGTCGTCGGTTGGCTGGACGTGGCGGGCGCATCGTACCGACCGGCCGCCGGAGACGGCGCTGCTGTCGCTCTATATCGCCATGGCTGATGTTGGGGCGCGTCCCGTGCGGTGGGGTGCCTGATGCTGGCATTGGGCACACTGGCGTTCGCGACGCCCTGGATGCTGGCGCTGCTGCTGTCGCTGCCGGTGATCTATTTCCTGCTGCGGCTGATGCCGCCGGCGCCGAAGCTGATCCGTTTCCCGGCGATCCGCCTGCTGCTGGGCCTTGAGCCCGAGGAGCAGACGCCGGTTCGCCTGCCGTGGTGGCTGCTGCTGCTGCGCATGCTGCTGGTGACCATCCTGATCCTGGCGCTCGCCCGGCCGCTGCTGAACCCGCAATCCGAGTTGCCGGGCAGCGGTCCACTGGTGCTGGCGATCGACGACGGCTGGGCCGCCGCGCCCAACTGGTCGATCATGCAACGCCACGCCGAGCGGCTCACCGAACGTGCCGAGCGTGCCAAGCGCCCGGTGGTGATCGTCACCACAGCGCCGGCCGCGCTCGACGAAGCGAAGCCGCAGCGCGGCCTGCTGCGACCCGACGAGGCCCGCGCCGTGCTGCGCGCGCTGAAGCCCAAGCCGTGGCCGGTCGATCGCGCCGCCGCGGCCAACGAGGTCGGCCGCCTCACCATCCCGAAGCCGGCGCATGTCGTGTGGCTGAGCGATGGCCTGGAGTCGCCCGACACCGCGCGCTTCGGTGAGCGGCTGGCCGCGCTGGGCACGGTCGAGGTCGTGAGCCCCGCCTCGTCGCGTGCACCGATGGTGCTGATGCCGCCGTCCCTCGCCGGTCGCGAGCTGCATGTCACGGCGCGCCGTCCGTCGGGCGATGGTCCGCGGCGCATCGCGGTGCAGGGCACTGACGATCGCGGTGCGCTGCTGGCGCGCGGCTTCATCGATTTCTCGCCCACCGCCACGGAAGGGACCGGCACGCTCAACGTGCCGACCGAGATCCGCAATCGCATCGTACGTCTCGACATCGAGGGCCATACCAGCGCCGGCGCCACCGCGCTGCTCGACGAGCGTTATCGCCGTCGTCCCGTCGGTATCCTCGGCGAGAAGCAGACCGCCAACGGCCAGCCGCTGCTGCAGGAAGTCTTCTTCCTCGAGCGTGCGCTGGAGCCTTATGCCCAGCTCACCATCGGCGACGCGGCCACCGTGCTCAATCGCCAGACGGCTGTCCTGCTGGTGCCGGATGGCGCTTCGCCCGGTCCGGCGGAGCGCGACAGCGTCATCGAGTGGATGAAGAAGGGCGGCGTGGTCGTGCGTTTCGCCGGTCCGCGCCTGGCGGCATCCGCCGACGACGATTTCGTGCCGGTGAAGCTGCGCCTGGGCGATCGCGCGCTGGGTGGCGTGATGAGCTGGGGTTCGCCCGCTTCGATCGCGGAGTTCGCGCCGGGCAGCCCGTTCTACGGCCTGCGCGTGCCCGAGGATGCGCGCATCACGCAGCAGGTGCTGGCCGAGCCTGGCCCCGACGTGTCGGACAAGACCTGGGCGCGCCTCGCTGACGGCACGCCGCTGGTCACCGCCGAGAAGCGCGGCGAGGGCTGGCTGGTGCTGATCCACACCACCGCCAACACCAGCTGGAGCAACATCGCGATCTCCGGCCTGTTCGTCGACATGCTGCAGCGTCTCGTGGCGCTCAGCCGCGGCGTCGCCGGCGATGCCGGTGGCCAGACGGCGCTGAAGCCGTGGAAGACGCTCGACGGTTTCGCCCGCCTGGTGCAGCCGCCGCTGGGCACCTTGCCGCTGCCGCTCGATCAGGCGAGCTCGGTCGTGCCGCGTCCGCAATCGCCGCCGGGCCTCTACGGCGATGAGTCATCGCAGGTTGCTTTCAACCTCGGCAATCACGTGCCGGCGCCGGCGCCGATCGCCAGCCTGCCGTCGGGCGCGACGACCGATACGCTGACCGAAGCCGGCGAAACCGATCTCACCAAGTGGTTCCTGACCGTGGCGCTCTGCTTGCTGCTCCTCGACCTGCTGATCTCCCTGTGGCTGCGCGGCATGCTGCCCTCGGCGCGTGGCCTGACGCGGCGCGCGACACCGGCGGCGCTGTTGCTGGCGCTGGTCGCCGGCGTCGTCGTGATGACCGCCGATCGCGCCGCGCAGGCGGCCACGGAGCTCGAGGAGAAGCAGCTGGCGCAATCGACGCTCGACCGCAGGCCGCCACCGCCGCCGCGCCAGACGCCCGCCGATCCCGCCGACGAGATGATCCTGCGCGCGACTCTGGAAACGCGCCTGGCCTATATCGTCACCGGCAATGCGGAGGTCGACAACATCTCGCGCGCCGGGCTGGATGGCCTGGGTGAGATCCTGCGCGCGCGCACTTCGGTCGAGCCGGGCGATCCGATCGCCGTCGACATCGAGAAGGACGAGCTGCGCCTCTTCCCGCTGCTCTACTGGCCGGTGACGTCGGAACAGGCCACGCCTTCGGTCAAGGCAATGGCGGCGATCGATCGCTACCTGAAGACCGGCGGCATCATCTTCTTCGACACGCGCGACCAGCACATCACCCTTGGCCGCGGCGGGCTGAACGCTGACCTCAAGCGTCTGCTGCGCGGCATCGACGTGCCGCCGCTGGTGGCGATGCCCAGCGAGCATGTGCTGACCAAGGCGTTCTACCTGCTGTCTGATACGCCGGGCCGCTGGTCGGGCGGGCGGTTGTGGATCGAGGCCGGCGGCGGACGCATCAACGATGGCGTCGCCACCATCATCATCGGTGCCAACGATTTCGCCGGCGCCTGGGCGGTCGACCGTGCCGGCCGCGGCACCTTGCCGGTATCGCCCGGCGGCGAGGCGCAGCGTGAGCTGGCCTTCCGCTTCGGCGTCAACCTGGTGATGTACGCGCTGACCGGCAACTACAAGGACGACGGCGTCCACCTCAACGACATCATGCAGCGGTTGCGCCGATGAACTCGACGATCTCCGCCATCGCCTTCGATCCCCTGCTGCCGTGGGGCGTGCTGTTCGCCTTCGCCGCCGTCGCGGTCGGCCTGTCGATCCTTGGCGCGTTCAAGCGGGCACGTGGCTTGATCCTGCGCCTGATGGCGATCTTCACCATTCTCGGCGCACTCTCCAATCCCTCGTTGGTCGAGGAAGAGCGCAAGCCGGTCGACGACATCGCGCTGGTGGTCACCGACGACAGCGACAGCCAGGGCATCGGCGAGCGCCGCCAGCAGGCCGCCGCCGCGCGCGCCGCGATGGTGCGCAAGATCGCCGGCCTGGGCGGCGTCGAGGTGCGCGAGGCGGTCCTGCCGCCATCGAGCCTGCAGCTCGGCAGCCAGGGCCTGGGTGGCACGCGCCTGATCGGCACCTTGCGCAACGCACTGGCCGATATCCCGCGCGAGCGCCTGTCGGCGGTGGTGCTGATCACCGACGGCCAGGTGCACGACGTGCCCGCGCAACTTGCGGCCGATCTCACCGGCGCGCCCGTGCATGTGCTGCTGACCGGCAAGAAGGATGAGGCCGACCGGCTGCTGGTGGTCGAGCAGGCGCCGCGCTTCGGCGTCGTGGGCCGCAACGTCACCATGAAGCTGCGCGTGGTCGACACCGCGCCCGACGCGCGCGGGCCGATCCCGCTCTCGGTGAAGGTCGGCAACGACGCGCCGATGGTGGTCAACGCGCCGTTGGGCCGTGCCTTCGAGGTCGAGATCCCGGTCAGCAATCCGGGCGCCAACGTGATCCAGGTCGAGGTGCCGCCCGGCACGCGCGAGCTCACCCTCGACAACAACCGCGCGCTGTTCGTCGTCAACGGCGTGCGCGATCGCCTGCGCGTGCTGCTGGTGTCGGGCGAGCCTTATCCGGGTGAGCGCGCCTGGCGCAACCTGCTGAAGGGCGACCCCGCCGTCGACGTGGTCCACTTCACCATCCTGCGCACACCATCGAAGGACGATTTCACGCCGACGCGCGAGCTGTCGCTGATCCAGTTCCCGATGAAGGAGCTGTTCGATCTCAAGCTCAAAGAGTTCGACCTGATCATTTTCGACCGCTACGAGACCGGCAACCTGATCACGCGGGAGTACTTCCGCAACATCGCGCAGTACGTCCAGAACGGCGGCGCGCTCTTGGTCTCGGTCGGTCCGGTCTACGCCACGCCGCGCACGCTCCACCGCACGCCGCTGGGCGCAGTGCTGCCGGCGGCGCCCATAGGCGAGGTGATCGAACGCGGCTTCAAGCCGACGATGACCACCTTGGGCGATCGCCATCCGGTCACCTCTGATCTCAGCGGCGCGGGCAAGCCGGCGCCGATGGACCAGCCCAATGCGCAGCGCGAGGATCCGAGCTGGGGACGCTGGTTCCGCCAGGTCGCGACGCGCGTCGAGCACGGCCAGGTCCTGATGAACGGCGCCGACAACCGGCCGCTGATCGTTCTCGATCGCGCCGGCGAGGGCCGTGTGGCGCAGATCCTCTCCGATCATCTGTGGCTGTGGAACCGTGGCGTCGATGGCGGCGGCCCGCAGGCGGAGCTGGTGCG
>JAFAZJ010000248.1 GCA_019239835.1 Alphaproteobacteria bacterium
ATGTAGAAGGTGCCGGCACCGAACAGCACGAAGTAGACGACGATGAAGGCCAGCAGCGAGGCGCTGACCGCCGCCGCGTCGATCGGTGAGACGGAGTGCGCCGTCGTCAGCAGGCCGTACACCGTCCACGGCTGGCGGCCGACCTCGGTCGTGATCCAGCCCGCCAGCACGGCGACGAAGCCGGCCGGTCCCATCAGCATCGCCGCGCGATGCGTCCATGGCGCGTCGTAGAGCGCGCGCCGCCAGCGCAGCAGCAGGGTCCACAGGCCGAGCCCGATCATCGCCAGGCCGACGCCGACCATGACGCGGAAGCTCCAGAACACGATCAGCGAGCGCGGCCGCTGCTCGCGCGGCCACTCCTTCAGTCCGCGCACCTTGCCGTTCCAGCTATGCGTCAGCAGCAGCGAGCCAAGATTCGGGATCTCGACCTTGTAGTCGACGCGCTCCTCGCGATCGTTGGGGATGCCGAAGAGGATCAGCGGCGCGCCTTCATTGGTGTCGAAGTGGCCTTCGATGGCCGCGATCTTCGCCGGCTGGTGCTCGAACGTGTTCAGGCCGTGCTGGTCGCCGGCGAAGGCCTGGATCGGTGCGACGATCGCGGCCATCCACATTGCCATCGAGAACATCACCCGCGCCGCTTCGTCCTTGCGGTCGCGCAACAGGTGCAGGGCGCCGTTGGCGCCGACGACGAAGGCGGTCGTGAGATAGGCCGCCAGCACCATGTGCACGAGGCGGTATGGGAAGGACGGATTGAAGATCACCTTCAGCCAGTCGACCGGAACGAACTGGCCGGCCGCATTGATCGCGTGGCCCTGCGGCGTGTGCATCCAGCTATTGGCCGACAGGATCCAGAACGCCGACAGGAAGGTGCCGAAGGCGACCATCACCGTCGCGGCGAAGTGCAGGCGCGGGCCGACGCGATTGAGCCCGAACAGCATGATGCCGAGGAAGCCGGCCTCGAGGAAAAACGCCGACATCACCTCGTAGGCCATCAGCGGGCCGATCACCGGGCCGACCTTGTCGGAGAAGACGCTCCAGTTGGTGCCGAACTGGTAGCTCATCACCAGGCCGGAGACGACGCCCATGCCGAAGACGACGGCGAAGATCTTCTTCCAGTAGTTGAACAGGTCGAGGAAGACGCGGCGCTTGGTGAACAGCCACAGGCCTTCGAGCGCCGCGAGATAGCTCGCCAGCCCGATCGAGAAGGCGGGGAAGATGATGTGGAAGCTGATGGTGAACGCGAACTGGATACGCGCCAGCAACAATGCGTCGGACGTGTCCATCGTCTGCCCCCGATGACGGCTCCGCTTTGCCTTCTCACGACGTCGATTATCCGCCCGACGCCAGCGGAAGGAAATTAGACGAAGTGACTATACGCATACGCCATGTGGTGATGGCATGCCCGATTGCATGAGGCGCCATTGTCCTGCGCGTTCGCGCCGCACGTCAGACCAGCGGCAGATCAGGCAGTCCATCCCCGGCGATCGGAAACCGCGCAAACCAGTCGCGCTGCGTGCCCGACAGCATGGTGAGCATCGCGCGCCGCGTCGGCGGAAAGGCGCAGGCCGGCCCGAAGGTGAGATCGCGTAGCCAGCCCACTGCGATCGTGTCGCCCTGATAGAACGGCGTGAGCCAGCGGCTGACGAAGCTGTAAAGCGAGAGCGTGCGTTTGCGCGTCTGCTCGAAGAGCGCGATGGCGGCATCGAGCGAGCTTGCGTGCACCAGCGCGCCGGCGAGAGTCGCCGCATCAGCGAGCGCAAGGTTGGCGCCCATGCCGAGCTGCGGTGACATGCCGTGCGCGCAATCGCCGAGGAACAGGATGCGCTCGCGGCGCAGACCCGGCATCACCACGTCGCGATAGGTCGCATCCGAGAACTGGTCGAACGACGTCAACGATTCGAGCAGTGGCGCAAGCTCGGGCCAGATGTCGAGGATGTTGGCCTTGAGTGGTCCGAGACCTCGCGCGCGCACTGCCTTCATCTCCGTAACGCGCACGCTCCAGAACAGCGTGACGTCATCGTTGTCGTCACCGCCCGGTGCGATGCCTACAGGCAGCACGCCATGTGGCGGTTGCCACGGAAGCGCTGGTGCAATAAGCCGGCGAAGCGGCGTTCGGGATCGGGCAAGGTCGCCCAGAAGCAGCCCCAGGCGTAGGTGATGGCGCTGTGCTTCGGCGCCAGCCTCTCGCGCAGATGTGAATGCGCGCCGTCGCAGACCAGCACGAGGTCGAACGGCCCGGCCTTGCGACCGTCGTTGGTGGACAGCGTGGTGCCCTCGATCGATGTGACATCGAAACCGGTCGTCAGTGTCGCCGGCGCGCGCTTCAGGCGCTCGTACAGCAGCGTGAACAGGGCGCCGCGGTGCAGGCCAAGCCCGTGCAGGCGCGCGTCGAGATCGCCGTAGCGCAGATCGAGCACGCTGTGGCCGAGATCGGAGCGGCCGTCGATGCCGGCGATGCGGGCGCCCAGGTTGAGCGCCGTCTCGTGCAGCCCGAGGCGTTGCAGCACGCGCAGGCCGGTGGGCTGGATCAGCAGGCCGGCGCCCAGCGGCTGCGGTTGCTCGAAGCGCTCCAGCAGCGTGACAGCGTGGCCCGCCTTGGAAAGCAGGATCGCGGCCGTCATCCCTGCGACGCCGCAGCCTACAATTCCGACGCGTAAGGTGCTCATTTCGTATCGCGAACTACCATTCCGCAGCCGACTTGCCCGGCCCCGCTTGCTGGATAGTATGCCGCCAACTCAATGAACGGGGCGTCATTTCACCGCCGATGCGCGGTGGCGCTCCTTTGTGCGGAGGACGACCGATGGATCTGGCGTTCACCAAGGAAGACCTCGCCTTTCGCGACGAGGTCCGCGACTTTGTCGCCAAGAATCTGCCGAAGGACATCGCCGACAAGGTGGCCGGCGGAAAGCATCTTGAGCGCGACGACTACATGCGCTGGCAGCAGGCGCTCGGGCGCAAGGGCTGGCTGGTCTACACTTGGCCGAAGAAGCATGGCGGGCCGGGCTGGACGATCACCCAGCGCTACATCTTCGAGAACACCTGCGCCGAGATGAACGCGCCGGGCATCATCCCGTTCGGCAGCAAGATGGTCGGGCCGGTGATCTACACCTTCGGCAACGACGAGCAGAAGCAGCGCTTCCTGCCTGATATTCGCGAGTCGCAGGTGTGGTGGTGCCAAGGCTACTCCGAGCCGGGCTCGGGCTCCGACCTCGCCTCGCTGCGTACGAAGGCTGTGCGCGAGGATGACCATTACATCGTCAACGGCTCGAAGACCTGGAACACGATGGGCCATTGGGCCGACTGGATCTTCTGCCTTGTGCGCACCAACGCCGAGGCCAAGCAGCAGGAGGGCATCTCCTTCCTGCTGATCGACATGAAGACGCCGGGCATCACCGTGAAGCCGATCATCATGGCCGACGGTGGCCATGAGGTGAACGAGGTGTTCTTCGACAACGTCAAGGTGCCGGCCGAGAACCTCGTGGGCAAGGAAGGCGAGGGCTGGACCTACGCCAAGTTCCTGCTCGCCAACGAGCGGTTGGGCATCGCGGCGATCCCGCAGTCGAAGCGCGGCGTCGAGGGACTCAAGCAGATGGCGAAGTCGGAGAACGACGGCGCCGGCAAGAAGCTGATCGACGACGCCTCGTTCCGCGAGAAGATCGCCGACCTCGAGATCCAGGTGACGGCGCTGGAATACACCGAGCTGCGCGCTCTATCGGCGATGGCCGCCGGCGGCGCGCCGGGACCAGAGGTGTCGTTTCTCAAGATCCGCGGCTCGGAGATCCAGCAGCGCATTACCGAGCTCGCGGTCGAGGCGGTGGGCTACTACGCGATGCCGTATCAGCCGGCCCTCCTGTGGCACGGCGCGAACGAGGAGCCGATCGGCCCCGACTACGCGCACTTGGCCGCACCGCGCTATTTCAACGTGCGGAAGACCAGCATTTACGGCGGATCGAACGAGATCCAGAAGAACGTCATCTCCAAGATGGTGCTGGGCCTCTAGGAGCAACTCTGTCATCCCGAGCGCAGCGAGGGATCCAGGGCAGCCTAGATCCCTCGCTGCGCTCGGGATGACAGGTTGCTCCTAGAGGCCCAGCACCATCTTGGAGATGACGTTCTTCTGGATCTCGTTCGATCCGCCGTAAATGCTGGTCTTCCGCACG
>JAFAZJ010000018.1 GCA_019239835.1 Alphaproteobacteria bacterium
TCTTGGCTGGCACCGGGTGGAAGTCGCCGACGAAGAACGGCGCGTCTGACGCGCGCGGGAGCGCATAGTCGGTGTAGGAGCCGGTGAGGAACTGGCCGTCCTCGCTGTAGACCGTGCGCTCGAACAGCGCCTGGCCGATGCCCTGCACGATGCCGCCATGCGCCTGGCCGGCGACCAGCATCGGGTTGATGACGGTGCCGAAGTCGTTGACCATCGAGTACTTCACCACCTCGACCCAGCCGGTGTCGGGATCGACCTCGACCTCGCAGACATGGCAGCCATTGGGATAGGCCGAGGGTGCCGCCTCGTGCACGTGCTTGACGTCGAGCGTCGTCGGCGTGCCCTCGGGAAGCTTCAGCCCGCCACGCAGCCTCTCGGCCAGCTCCATGATGCCGATGCCGCGATCGGTGCCGACGATGCCGAAGCGGCCGCGCTGGAACTCGATGTCGGCCACCGCCGCCTCGAGTACGACGGAGGCGATCTGCTTGCCGTTGTCGACGACCTTCTCGCTGGCTTCGACGATCGCCGCACCGCTGGCCATGATCGACTTCGAGCCGCCGGTGCCGCCGCCAGCGATCAGCTCGTCGCTGTCGCCCTGCAGCAGACGGATCTTCTCGAACGGGATGCCCAGCCGGTCGCTCAGCACCTGGGCGAAGGGCGTGGCGTGACCCTGGCCGTAGTCGAGCGTGCCGGTGATGATCGTGACGTCGCCGTTGGCTTCGAAGCGGATGCCGCCCATCTCCTTGGTCGGCGGCGCGGTGACCTCGAGATAGTCGCCGATGCCGATGCCGCGCAGCTTGCCTTTCTTGGCACTCTCCGTCTTGCGCGCGGCGAAGCCGTTCCAGTCGGCGAGCTTCAGTGCTTGCTCCATCAGCGGCGTGAACTCGCCGCTGTCATAGACCGTGTTCGACGCGGTCTTGTACGGCATCTCCTCGGCGCGGATGTGGTTGCGCCGGCGCATCTCGACCTGGTCGATGCCCATCTCGCGCGCCGCCGTGGTGATCAGCCGCTCCATGAAATAGTTGGCCTCGGGTCGGCCCGCCCCGCGGTAGGCGCCCACCGGCGAGGTGTTGGTGAAGGTGACCTTGGTCGAGACCTCGATCAGCGGCGTGCGATAGACCGCGGCGAGATTGCGCGTCACACCTGCCGAGCCCATCAGCGGGCCGACATTGGCGAGATAGCCGCCGACATTGGCGAAGCCGTTGAGCCGTACCGCGAGGAACCTGCCGTCCTTGTCGAGCGCCAGCTCGCCGGTGAAGTCGTGGTCGCGGCCGTGCTGATCGGACACGAAGCTGCCGGAGCGCTCGTCGGTCCACTTGATCGGCCGGCCCAGCAGCTTCGAGGCGTGGAACAGCCCGGCGTATTCGGGATAGGGCGAGCCCTTCATGCCAAAGGATCCCCCGACATTGCCCGTCAGCACGCGCACCTGGTCGGGCTTCACGCCGAGGAGTTGGGCCATCTGGTGCTTCAGGCCGAACGCGCCCTGGTTGCCGGCGTGGAACGTGTAACGATCCGTCGCCGGATCGTAGTGGCCGACCGCCGAGCGCGGCTCCATGGCGCTGACGACAATTCGGTTGCTGATCAGGGACAGGCGCGTGACATGCGCCGCCTTGGCGAAGGCCTCCGCAACCTTCTCGGCGTCGCCGGCGTGGAAGTCGAGGCAGACGTTGTTGGGCACGTCGTCGAAGACCAACGGTGCACCCGGCTCAGCCGCGGCGCGCGCGTCGGTCACCGCCGGCAGCGCCTCGATGTCGACCTCGACCGCCTCGGCCGCGTCCTTGGCTTGCGCCAAGGTCTCGGCAACAACGAAGGCCACGGGATCACCGACGAAACGCACCTTGTCGGTTGCCAGCGAATGGCGCGTCGGCGTCTTCATCGGCGTGCCGTCGCGGTTAGGCAGGATCATCATGGTCTTCAGCGCGCCAAAGCCCGCTGCATTGAGTTCGGCGCCGGTCCATACCCCCAGCACGCCGGGCATTTCCTTGGCGGCCGAAATGTCGATGCCCTTGATGATTCCGTGCGCGTACTGGCTGCGCACCATCACGCAATAGGCCTGGTTCGGTAAGTTGATGTCGTCGGTGTAACGGCCCTGACCGCGCAGCAGGGTCGGGTCTTCCTTGCGCGTCACCGGCTGGCCGATGGCGAATTTCATATTGGCAAGCTGGTTCGCGTCCGCGTGCATGTTCATGGGTCGGTCCGGGGTTCGATGGAATGTCGGGATGCAGGGATCATACCGCAGGAACGGCGCGCCTGAACCTGCGGCATGTCCGTATTGCACCGGCGGTGCAACGCTGACCCTTCCGCAGCGCGGCTCGCCGAGCCTCGACCGGGCCCGCGAAATCCACCAACATGCGCGCCGCTTGCATCGAATAAGGGAGAGCCGGCCGCATGAGCATCAAGGGCAAGGCCTATATCGGGGGCATCTTCGAGCACCCGACGCGACTGGCCACTGACAAGTCGCTGGCGATGATCCATGCCGAGGTTGCCAAGGGCGCGCTGGAAGATGCCGGCCTGAGCAAGGACGACGTCGATGCCTATTTCTGCGCCGGCGACGCGCCCGGGCTCGGGCCGATGTCGATGGCCGACTACATGGGCCTGACCAAGCTCAAGCATTTCGACTCCACGGATGTCGGCGGCTCGTCCTACGTCGTGCATGTCGGCCACGCCTGCGAGGCGATCGCCGCCGGCAAGTGCAAGGTGGCGCTGATCACGCTGGCTGGCCGTCCGCGTGCCGAGGGCATGGCCACCGGTACGGTGCCGCGCAGCCGCGGCGGCTCGCCGACGCCGGACGAGCCCTTCGAGTTCCCATATGGGCCCACCGTGGTGAACATGTACGGCATGGCCGCGATGCGCCACATGCACGAGTTCGGCACGACCAGCGAGCAACTCGCCTGGATCAAGGTCGCCGCCTCGCACCACGCGCAGTACAACGAGCACGCGCTGCTGCGCGACGTGGTGACGGTTCAGGACGTCGTCAACTCGCCGATGATCTCCGATCCACTGCATCGCATGGATTGCTGCGTGATCACCGATGGCGGCGGCGCTGTCATCGTCGTGGCGCCCGAGATCGCCAAAAGCCTGAAGCGGCCCAAGGTGAAGATCATCGGCGCCGCCGAGACCACCAAGAACCAGATGGGCGGCGCGGTCGACCTGACCTACACCGGCGCGCGCTACACCGGGCCGGCATCGTTTGCCGAAGCCGGCGTGAAGCCTTCGGACATCAAGTACGCCTCGATCTACGACAGCTTTACCATCACCGTGCTGATGCAGCTCGAGGACCTCGGCTTCTGCGAGAAGGGCAAGGGCGGCGCCTTTGTGTCCGATGGCAATCTGATCTCAGGTACCGGCAAGCTGCCGTTCAACACCGATGGTGGTGGCCTGTGCAGCAACCACCCCGGCAACCGCGGCGGCCTGACCAAGGTGCTGGAAGCGGTGCGCCAGGTGCGCGGCGAGGCACATCCCAAGGTGCAGGTGAAGAACTGCGACCTCGCGCTCGCGCACGGCACCGGCGGCTCGCTGGGTAGCCGGCACGGCAGTGGTACGATCATCCTGGAGAGGGAGTAAGCGATCATGGCCGAGAAGGAACGCAAGCTCCCCGCGTCGAGCACCAGCCCGGAGACCGAGGAGTATTGGGCAGCTGCCAAGGAAGGCAAGCTGCTGGTCAAGAAGTGCAACGGCTGTGGGAAGACTCACCACTACCCGCGCTCACTCTGCCCCTACTGCTTCAGCGACAAGACAGTGTGGACGACGGCGTCGGGCAAGGGCGTGATCTACTCCTACAGCGTCATGCGCCGTGCACCGATTCCCTACGCGCTGGCCTATGTCACCCTCGCCGAAGGCACGACGATGATGACCAACATGGTCGATTGCGACTTCGACAAGCTGAAATGCGGCCAGCCGGTGAAGGTGGTGTTCAAGCCTACCGACGGTGGCGGCGCGCTGGCCTGCTTCACGCCGGCCTGAGATTTTGCGCTAACATGCGCCCCCGGCCGGCGACCGCGCCGCCCGGGGGCTTCGATTTTCGGGGGAGTGTTGCGTCATGGCGCACAAGGGTCTGATCTTCGGCATCTTCCTGGCGCCATTCCATCGCGTCGGCGACAACCCGACGCTCGCCATCGCGCGCGATATGGAGCTGATCCAGTGGCTCGACCACCTCGGCTATGACGAGGCGTGGATCGGCGAGCATCATTCGGCCGGCTGGGAGGTCATCGCCTCGCCCGAGCTGATCATCGCCGCCGCGGCGGAGCGCACGCGCAACATCCGCCTGGGCTCGGGTGTCACCAGCCTGCCGTATCACCACCCGCTGATGGTGGCGAACCGCTTCGTGCAGCTCGACCACATGACGCGCGGCCGCGCCATGCTGGGCGTCGGCCCGGGCGCGCTGGTGTCGGACGCCTACATGATGGGCATCGCCCCCGACACGCAGCGCCGGCGCATGGATGAGTCGCTCGACGCGATCACCCGGCTGCTGGCCTGCGAGGAGCCGGTGACGATGAAGACGGACTGGTTCGAGATGAACCAGGCGCGCCTGCATCTCGCGCCCTACACCTATCCGCGCTTCCCGATCGCCGTCGCCAGCACGCTCACCCCTGCCGGCATGCAGGCCGCGGGCAAGTACGGCCTGGGCGTGCTGTCGCTGGGCGCCGGCATTCCCGGTGGCCCCGACGCGCTGGCCAACCAGTGGAAGATCGCCGAGGACGAGGCGGCCAAGGCCGGCCACACCATGCACCGCAAGGATTGGCGCCTGGTGGTCAACATGCACACCGCCGAGGACGACGAGGCGGCGATCGAGCAGGTCAAGGTCGGCGAGCGCATCGAGACCGTGACCTATTTCGAGGACACGCTGGGCCGCCCGCCGGGCCGCGCCGACGACCCGCTGCGCGACGGCGTGAAGATGGGCACGACCCTGGTCGGCTCGCCCGACACCGTGTCGCGCGGCATCGAGCGGCTGATCGAGAACAGCAAGGGCGGCATTGGCGGCGTGATGTTCCGCGCCCACGAATGGGCCGACCGCGACAAGACGATGAAGAGCTTCGAGCTCTTCGCGCGCTGGGTGATGCCGCGCTTCCAGGGCTCGCTCGACACGGTGGTCAACTCGCGCGAATGGACCAAGGCCAACCGCCGCACGATCTTCAGCCCCAACGTGGCTGCGATCGCCAAGGCCTACACCGACGCCGGTAAGCCGGTGCCGGAGGAGTACAAGTCCCGCCTCGCCGGCGCCCGCGATTCGGATTGATCGCCCCATTACCTTCCCCCTCCGGGGGAAGGTGCCCGAAGGGCGGATGGGGGATGTCGAAGCTGGACACCGAGTGCGTTGAGGCATCCCCCAACCGTCGCGCCATGCGCGCCACCTTCCCCCTCCGGGGGAAGGTAGAAATGCGCGATTAGCCCTCGGCTGTTCCTTCCAGCAGCTTCACCTTGAAGCGTTGCGATAGTGCGTCGACCAGCTCGCGCACATGCGCGGCGTCGCGGGTCTCGACCAGCAGCTCGAGCGTCGCGCTCTTTGCCGCGACGCCGCCGAACAGGCGCTGGTGCTGGACCTCGAGGATATTGCCGCCGGCTTCGCCGACGATGCCGGCGACGCGGGCGAGCTGGCCCGGCGCGTCGCTGATCTTTACCCGCAGTCGCACGACGCGGCCGTCGCGCACCAGGCCGCGCATCAGGATCGAGGCGAGCAGGCGGGTGTCGATATTGCCGCCGCACAGCACTAGGCCGACCTTGCGGTCGGCGAAGGTCTCGCGATGCGCCAGGATCGCCGCCAGCCCTGCGGCGCCGGCGCCTTCGGCCACGGTCTTCTCGACCTCGAGGAACAGCACGATGGCGCGCTCGATGTCGGTCTCGTCGACCAGCTTCACCTCGTTGACCAGCTGTCGGCACACCGCCAGCGGCAGCAGGCCGGTGTCGCGCACGGCGATGCCTTCGGCGATGGTCTCGCCGCCGACCGACACCGGCTCGCCGTGCAGGATCTGGTAGAGCGCGGGATAGCCCGTCGTCTCGACGCCGACGATGCGGATGTCGGGCTTCAGTGCCTTGGCGGCGATGGCGCAGCCGGAGATCAACCCGCCGCCGCCCACCGGCACGACGAGCGTGTCGAGATGCGGCGCGTCCTGCAGCATCTCCAGTCCGACCGTGCCCTGGCCGGCGATGATCGCGGGATCGTCGTAGGGATGCACGAAGGTCAGGCCCTCGGCCTCGGCGATGCGTCGGGCCTCGGCGCCGGCCTCTGATAGCGAGTCACCGTGCAGCACCACGCGCGCGCCGTGATCGCGCGTGTGCTTGACCTTCACGAAGGGTGTGAAGGCGGGCATGACGATGGTCGCGGGGATGTCGAGGCGGCCGGCGTGATAGGCGACGCCCTGCGCGTGATTGCCGGCCGACATGGCGATCACGCCGCGGCCGCGCTGCTCGCGCGACAGCATGGAGAGCTTGGTCAGCGCGCCGCGCTCCTTGAACGAGGCGGTGAATTGCAGGTTCTCGAACTTCACCCAGATCTCGCAGCCGCAGACGCGCGAGAGCGTACGGGAGTGCAGCATCGGCGTGCGCGCGATCTGGCCCTGCAGCAGGCGGGCGGCGGCTTCGATGTCGGCAAGGGTGACGGGCAGGGCGGCGGGCGCGTTCATCGCCGCCTTGTAGCATGCCTTCCTTGAGATCGCTGGGTGCGGTGACGACTACCTGTCGAGCCAGACGGTCTCGAAGCGCCAGTGGTTGTAGATCGTATTGACCGCGATGTTCACGCCCTTGACGGCGGGTTGCCAGCAGGTGCCGCCGCGGCCGTGGGCGATCACCGGACGCGCGCCGTCTTCCTGCAGCTTCTTGTCGATCTCCCACACGAGCTTGCGGCGCGCCTCGAAGTCGGTCATCTGCGATTGCTGGTGGAAGAGCTTCTCCAGCTCGGGATTGCAGTACTGCGTGTAGTTGCGCTCCGAGCCGCAGGAGAAGGTCTCGAAGAACACCACGTCGGGATCGTCGATGCCGACGCCCTGCACGTTCATGCCGATGCTGTAGTCCTTGCGCAGCATGCGGGCGTACCACACCGGCGTGTCGAGCGGCTCGAGCTCGCCGTCGATGTAGACCTCCTTGAGATGGTCGATCAGGATCACCGCCGGATCGCGGTAGCTCGGGATGTTGCGGGTCGAGACCTTGATCTTCAGCCTCTTGTCCGGGCCGTAGCCGAGCTCCTTCATGATCGCGCGCGCTTCCTCTCGGCTCTTGGCGACGTCGGGGCTGTAGCCCGGCACGTTGGCGAGCATCTCCACCGGCATGCCCCACAGGCCTTGCGGCGGCGGCAGCATGGCGCCGCCGATGTCACCCTTTCCCTCGCTCAGGATGTCGATGAACGCCTTGCGATCGAGCGTGAGCGACAGCACGCGGCGGATGCGCGCGTCGTCGAACGGCGGCTTCTCTCGGTTGACCAGCAGGTTGCCCTGGGTGTTGGTCGGCAGCAGCTCGCAGACAGCCTTGGGTGCCTGCGCCTGCAATTCCCGCAGCACGGGTACCGGCAGGATCGCGGTGAACGTCATGTCGAACTTGCCCGACACGAAGGCCAGCACCATGGTCGAGCGATTGGGGATGATGGTGAACTCGATGGCATCGAGATAGGGCAGGCCCGGCTTCCAGTAGTCCTGGTTCTTCACCAGCTTCATGCCCTCATTCTGCTTGAACTCGACGAACTTGAACGGTCCGGTGCCGATCGGCTTGGTGCGCATCTGCGCGGCGTTCACGTGGCAGGGATAGACCGGCGAGAAGGCGCCGGCGAGCATGGTGAGCAGGGACGGCTGCGGGTCCTTGAGGTGGAACGTCACCTCGTCGTCGCCATTGACCGTGATC
>JAFAZJ010000024.1 GCA_019239835.1 Alphaproteobacteria bacterium
TGGCGCTGAAGGGTGATCTCGTAAAAGGCGACTAAGACGATCGCTCCTCAGGGGGAACGGGCAGCGCAAAAAAACGCTGCCAACGGGCCCCGCGACTGCGGCACAGCTGCAGGAGCGGGCGCTGGGATATTGGGGGGACTGCGATGCTCAACTGGATTCGTGCGGTGGCGGCCTGTGTCGGGCTGTGCCTGGCGCTCGCAGCGTGCGCCCATCAGCAGGCGCCGGTCTACACCGTGCAGGACAAGGCGTTTCCGCCGGCCGCGCGCAGCCTGAACCTGGCGCAGATCGATTCCCAGATCGAGCAGGCCGCGATCGCCAGGGGCTGGAAGGTCGAGAAGGTCAAGCCGAGCGAGTTGCGCGTCAGCATCGAGTGGTCGGCCCACTCGACGGTCGAGTCGATCACCTTTACCCAGCGCGCCTACAGCATCCGCCACGTCAGCTCGATCAGCCTGCGCGAGAAGGACGGCTACATCCACCGCCAGCGCAACGTGCGCGTGCAGCAGCTCGAGGAAGAGATCGACCGGCGCCTGAAATTCGGCGCCTCCTGATCGCAGAGCCGGGGGGACCATGGGGACTGAAGGCGTTCACGAGCAGCCGCGCTTCGAGGTCGCGGACTGGTTCGCGTGGGAGCCGTCCCTGGAAAGCCGCGCCGCCTGGCGCGACTGGGCCGGCGCGCCGGTCGCCGCCAACGACAGCGAGCCCTTGCCGGCCTTGCCGATGATGCTGCGCCGTCGGCTCACAGTATTCGGCCAGAAGCTGATCGGCGGCGCGCTCTCGTGCAAGGACGTGGTCGGCGACGCGCGCTACATCTTCGGCACGCGCCACGGCGAGCTCGGCCGCGCCATGCGCATCTTCAACGACATCGAGGACGGCCAGACGCCGTCGCCGACCGATTTCAGCCTGTCGATCCACCACGCGCTGATCGGCCTGCTGTCGATCGACGCCAGGAATCGCACCGGCCACACCGCGCTGTCGGCCGGCCGCGACAGCTTCGGCTATAGCCTGGTCGAATCGGCCGCCTGCCTGGCCGAGCGCCCGGACGAACCCGTGCTGCTGATCTACGGCGACGAGAAGCTGCCGGCGGGCTACGACACGTTCCGCGAGGCCGACGACGCGCTGCTGCCGCTGGTCGTCGTACTCGCCTTGCGACGGCCACACGACGATGCCGGCGCGCTGTCCTTGCACATGCGCGCGCGCGGCCAGGACGAGGTGCAGAGCCCCTCGGGCGCGCACGATTTCCTGCGCTTCCTGCTGTCGGGCGCGTCGTCGGCCGTCTCGGTCGGCGATCGCATGCGCTGGGAGTGGCGCCGTGCTGCTTAGGTGGGCCGATTTCCTCTGGCGTCTCGCCGGCACCGGGCTGGCCTTCGCGGCCTTCTCGGTCGGCGGCTTCATCCTGGCGGTCGTCGGCTTCCGCCTGATCGACATCGTGACGCCCGATCGCCTGCGACGACGCGAGCGCTACCAGTCGCTGCTGCGCGGCGCCTTCAAGCTGTTCCTGCGGTGCCTGCGCGGCCTGCGTATCCTCGACTTCAACGCCGTCGGCGTCGACGACCTGAAGAACGCGCGCGGCGTGATGCTGGTCGCCAATCATCCGACCCTGCTCGACGTGGTCTTCCTGATGGCGCTGACCCCGCGCGCGCAGTGCATCGTCAAGAGCGAGCTGTTCTCCAACCCGTTCCTTGGTCCCGTGGTCAGCGGCGCCGGGTACATCCGCAACGACCTGGAGGCGGAGGAGTTGGTGGCGGCGTGCAAGGCGGCGCTCGCCGAGGGTCGCAACCTTGTGGTCTTTCCCGAGGGCACGCGCACCAAGCCGCGCGAGCGGGTGCGCTTCCGTCGCGGCTTCGCGCATATCGCCACCCTGCTGCGCGCCGATATCCGCTACGTGCTGATCACCTGCGTGCCGGCGACCCTGGCCAAAGGCGATCCGTGGTGGGCGATCCCTGAACGGCGGCCGCTTTTCGAGATTTCATCCGGCGGCTTGCTGCAGGGCCGGACCTGGGACATGCACCAACATCGTTCGATCGCTGCGCGGAGCTTGGTGCGCAGCCTTGAGGGCTACTACAATGAGCGACTTGCAGACGGTTGATCTCGAGCTGCGGATCCGCGAGCTGATCGTCGACGCACTGAACCTCGAGGAGGTCAGCGCGACCGACATCAGCGTCGATGAGCCGCTGTTCGGCGAAGGCCTGGGTCTTGATTCCATCGATGCGCTGGAGATTGGCGTCGCCCTGCGCAAGGCGTTCGGGATCAAGATCGAGGGGCCCAAGGAAGAGCTGAAGAAGCATTTCGCCAACGTGCGCAGCCTCGCGGCTTTCGTGCGCGCGGGACGCGACAGGTAGGGGCGGGAGATGTCGCAGGAAGAAGTCTACAAGCGGCTCAAGCAGTATCTCGAGGAGCTGTTCGAGATCGCGCCGGAGCGGGTGCATCGCGATGCGCGGCTGTTCGAGGATCTCGATCTCGACAGCATCGACGCGGTCGACCTGGTGGTGAAGCTGCAAGAGCTCACCGGGCGGCGCATCGCGCCCAAGGAATTCAAGAGCGTCAGGACAGTGGGCGATGTCGTCGACCGGGTCTGCGATCTCCTGGTGGCGTGAGCCCCGGCGACTCGTTCTGATCGCCATCAGCGGGCTGAGCGTCGTCTACCCCGCGGTGGTGTGGCTCTATCACGGCGTCGTCGCACCGCAGCTCTTCGTGCTGTTCGCGCTGCTGCTGGTGGGCGTGCGCATGGCGCTGATGGCGCCCGACCGCAACCGGCCCTGGCGCTTGGCGCTCGCCGCCGTCGCCATCTTCCTGGTCGTGCTGGCGGCGGTCGCGCCGGATGTCGGCACCAAGGCCTACCCGGTGCTGCTGAGCCTGGCGGCGTCCTACGTCTTCGCCCAGTCGCTCATCTCGCCGCCCAGCCTGATCGAGCGCATGGCCCGCGTGCGCCGCGCCACGGTCAGCGAGGGCCTGCGCCTGTATTGCCGCAACCTCACGGTGATCTGGTCCGTCTGGCTGCTGGCCAACGCCGCGATCGCCGCGGTGCTGGCGGTGCAGGGCAGCGACCAGATGTGGGCGTTGTGGACGGGATGCCTGTCCTACGTGCTGAGCGGCGTCTTGCTGGTCGGAGAGATGGGCGTTCGCCGCGCCGTCTTGCGCAAGCAGGGCGCCTGATGGCCGCGGTGTCATTGTCCGCGTTGTTCAGCCAGAGCCGTTCCGATCGCCTCATCGCCTCGACCATCGATGGCCAGGCGATACGGCTGAGCGACTTCGCCGCCGACGTCGCCGCCACGATCGGTACGTTGCGCGAGGCCGGCTGCCGCCGCGGCCTGCTGATCTGCGACGACGCCTATTGGGCCGCGGTCGGCATCATGGCGCTGCTGCACGATGGCGGCGAAGCGCTGCTGCCGCACAACACGCATCCCGAGTCGATCGCCAGCCTACAGGGCAGCTTCGACATGCTGGTCTCCGACCGAGTCTGGCCGGGTATCGAGAAACAGGTGCTGCTGCACAAGCGCCCCGCCGCGAGCGACGCGATTCCCGCGATCGATCCGGCGAACGCCTTCGTCAGCCTGTTCACCTCAGGCTCGACCGGCGAGGCCAAGCGCATCCGCAAGAGCCTCGCCTACCTCGAAGCCGAGGCGCGCGCCGTCGATGCGGTGCTGGGCAAGGTGGCGCCCGCAAATGCCTGGGTACAGGCGACGGCGACGCACCAGCATCTCTACGGCCTGACCTTCCGGCTGTGCTGGCCGCTGGCCTCTTGCCGCCCGTTCAGCGGCCGCACCGAGGAATACTGGGAGCCGACTCTCGCACGCCTCGTCGCCGGCTCGGTCCTGGTCAGCAGCCCGGCGCATCTCACGCGATTGGGCGGCCTCGATGCGCTGCCGGCCGACCGTCGACCGAGCTTCGTCATGAGCGGCGGCGCGCCCTTGCCGCAATCCGCCGTCGACGCGGTGCGCGACATCATCGGCTGCGACGTGGTGGAGATGTTCGGCAGCACTGAGACCGGCGTCGTCGGCCACCGCTGGCGCTCGCGGGAATCGCAGAGCTGGAGTCCCTATCCCACGGTGTCGGTCGCGCGCGATGCCGACGGCCGGCTGCGCGTGCGCTCGCCGTATTCCGGCGGCGGCGCCGACGGCTACGTCATCGACGACCTGGTCGAGATCGCGGCGGATGGACGCTTCCGCCTGCTGGGCCGCGCCGATCGCATCGCCAAGGTCGAGGGCAATCGCGTCAGCCTGCTCGAGCTGGAGGAGGCGCTGGCGCGACTGGAATGGGTGCGCGAGGCGGCCATCGTGCAGTTCGGCGGCGACGCCGTGCGGCTGGGCGCGGTGGTGCTGCCCAGCGAGGAGGGCCGCGCCGAACTGGAGAAGCTCGGCGCCTTCCGCTTCGGCCGCAAGCTGCGCGGCGAGCTCGCTGCCGCACGCCCCTCGGCCGGCCTGCCCAGGCAATGGCGCTTCGTCGATCGGCTGCCGGCCAGCGTGCTGGGCAAGGTCAGCCGCGGCGAGCTGCTCAAGCTCTTCGAGCGGGCAAATCCATGAAGCGCGAGCCCGAACTGCGCGAGGTGCGCCGCCTCGACGACGGCGTCGAGCTCAGCCTGCATATCCCCAGCGACCTCGCCTATCTCGAGGGGCACTTTCCCGATCATCCCGTGGTGGCCGGCGTCGTGCTGCTCGACTGGGCGATTCGCTATGGCGGCGAGTACCTGGTGCCCGGCCTCGCGGTCGGTCGGAACTTCCAGGTGAAGTTCCGCAAAGTGCTGCGGCCTGAAACCACGCTGTCACTGTTCCTGCGCCGGCCCGGCGGCGGCGCGCGCTTGACCTTCGAGTATCGCAACGACACGGATGTCTTCTCGTCGGGATCGATCGCGCTCGGCGCGTCATGAAGATCTGCGCCGTCGTGCCGAGCCACAATCACTGGCGCGCGCTGCCGGCGATCCTCGATACGCTGCATGCCGCCGGGCTGCCGGTCTTCATCATCGACGACGGCAGCGCCGAGCCGGCGAAATCGGCCCTGCAGGCATTGCACGATCCCGCGCGTGGCATTCTCGTCACGCGCACCGACGTGAACCAGGGCAAGGGCGCTGCCGTGCTCTCGGGCTTCCGCCGCGCGCTCGCCGATGGCTACACACACGCCATCCAGGTCGACGCCGACGGACAGCACGATCTGGCAGCGCTGCCGCGCCTGCTGGACGCCGCAAGACGCCACCCCCAAGCGCTGGTCAGCGGCGAGGCGGTCTACGACCAGTCCGTGCCGCTGGGCCGCAAGCTCGGCCGCTGGATCACCCATGTCTGGGTGTGGGTCGAGACGCTGTCGCTGCGCGTGCGCGATTCGATGTGCGGCTTTCGCGTCTATCCGCTCGCCGCCGTGCAGCGCCTGCTCGACAAGCGCGCCACCATCGGCCAACGCATGGATTTCGATACCGAAATCCTCGTGCGGCTGTTCTGGATCGGCACGCCGGTGCTGGGTGTGCCGGTGCAGGTGATCTATCCGCCCGGCAATCTCTCGAACTTCGACTACCTGAAGGACAACTGGCGCATCACCAAGATGCACACGCGGCTGGTGGTGCGCATGCTGCTGACCCTGCCGATGGTGCTGGCCAACCGGCCGGCCGTGATCCGCGACTCGACGCATTGGTCGGCGCTGGCCGAGCGCGGCCTGTATTGGGGGCTGCGGCTGGGCGCGTTCTTCTATGGCGTGCTGGGCCGCAGAGGCAGCATGGCGCTGCTCTCGCCTGTCGTGCTGTACTTCTATCTTACTGGCCGCCAGCAGCGCCGCGCCTCGCACGATTTCCTGCGCCGCGCGCTGGGCCGCGATGTCGGCTTCCGCGAGGGCTACGCGCATTTCCGCTCGTTCATGGGCCGCGCACTCGACACCTTCGCCGGCTGGGCCGGCAAGCTGCCGCCGGACAGCGTGGTCGAGGCCGAGGTCGAGCCGCTGCGCGCCGCCGAAGCCTCGCGCGAGGGCGCGCTGTTCATCATCTCGCATCACGGCAATGTCGACGTGACGCGCGCCACGCTCGACGCCGAGACGCGGCGGCGACTGGTGGTGCTGGTGCATACCCACCACGCGCAGAACTACAATCGCGTGCTGAAGGAGTTCAATCCCGAGGCGGCGATCAACACCTTCCAGGTCACCGACATGGGCCCCGACACCGCGATCGCCATGCAGGAGCGCATCGAGCGTGGCGACTGGCTGTTCATTGCCGGTGACCGCACGCCGGTGGGCGGCGGCCAGCGTTTCAGCGCCGTGCCGTTCCTCGGGGCGCCGGCGCCGTTCTCGCAGGGGCCCTACATCCTCGCCGCATTGCTCGATTGCCCGGTCTACCTGATGTTCTGCCGCCGCGAGGGCGGCCGCTTCCGGCTGAGTGTCGAGCGTTTCGCCGAGCGCGTCATCCTGCCGCGCAAAAGCCGCGAGCAGGCGCTGGCCGAGTATGCCGCGCGCTACGCGCTGCGACTGGAGGCGCAGGCGCTGGCCGACCCATACCAGTGGTATAATTTCTTCGATTTCTGGGCACAGCCCGCGTCCGTGGATGCTTGATGATATCGGCTGAAATCTCGCTCAAGGCAGAGTTCTACCAGCTCGACCCGATGAACGTGGTCTGGCACGGCAACTACGCGCAGTTCTTCGAGCAGGCGCGCTCCGCGTTGCTGGCGCGCATCGGTTACAACTACCGGGAGATGGAAGCCTCCGGCTTCAGCTGGCCGATCGTCGATCTGCGCGTGAAGTACGTGAAGCCGATCACCTTGGGCCAGCGCTTCATCGTGCGCGCCACGCTGATCGAGTACGAGAACCGCATCCGCATCGAGTATCGAGTCATGGACGAGGAAACCCGTGTCGTGCTGACCAAGGCACAGACCACGCAGCTGGCTGTCGACATCAAGACCGGTGAGCTGTTCTTCGAATCGCCGCAGGCGTTTCTGGACTGCGTGAAGGCCCTGCTGTGATCGGCCGTCGGCTCGCCTGCACCGGCGCACTGGCGCTTCTCACCCTGCCCGCGCGCGCGCAGATGGTGGAATTGCCGCCCGGCACCGTGCTGCGCGGCAAGTTCACCCAGCGCCGCTACCTCGAAGGCTTCGACCGGCCGCTGGAATCCGGCGGCGTCTTCGTGCTGGTCTCCGGCCGCGGGCTGATCTGGCGCGCGACGGCGCCGTTTCCCATGCTCACGGTGATGGGCGCCGGCGGGCTGGTGCAGCAGGCTGCGGGCGGCGCCACCAGCAAGCTCGATTCCTCGAAGGTGCCGTTCCTCGCCAAGCTCTACCAGGTCTTCGCCGCGGCGCTGGCCGGCAACGTCGACGGGCTGTCCGACGTCTTCGTCGTGACGCGCGAGGCGCGGCCTGCGGGCTGGCGCGTACGGCTGCGGCCCAAGCCTGGTGGCGGGCCGGCGATGCCGATCCGCGACATCGTCATCGACGGCGGCCGCTTCGTCGAGCAGGTCGAGGTCTTCCGCGCCACCGGCGACAAGGATGTCGTCGAGTTCAGCGAGCAGGCGACCTCGAGCGGCCCGGTCGATGCCGAGGAAGCCCGCGCGCTGTCCCTGGTGGAGCGCCGGTGAAGCGCATCGCCGCCCTGGTCTGGCTCGCGA
>JAFAZJ010000123.1 GCA_019239835.1 Alphaproteobacteria bacterium
TTGGCGACGGGCGCGGACTCGATCTGCATGCCGGGCGCCGCCTTGGTCAGGCAGGCGCGCTGGTTCGGGCGGCCGTCGACCGTGACCAGGCAATCGAAACACACGCCCATGCCGCAATAGGGACCGCGCGGCGCGCCCGACCGGGCCTGGCGCACGGCGACGATGTCGTTCGCGGCCAGCGCCGCCGCGATCGTCTCGCCGTGCAGCGCCTCGATCTCGCTTCCGTCGAACAGGAGCCGCATGGATTCGGCGGGCCGCAGATCACGGTGTTTCAGGCGCATGCGAAAAGGCTACAATGTTCGCGGAGGTCCGGCATGAAGAAGTTTCGTGGCACCTACACGGTGCTGATCACGCCGTTCACGGCGGACGGCAGGAGCGTCGATGTTCCCGCGCTCAAGCGCCTGGTCGATTTCCAGATCGCCGAGGGCATCCACGGCCTGATCCCGCTGGGCAGCACCGGCGAGTTCCTGAGCGTCACGCCGGACGAGCGCCGCCTGATCGTCGAGACCGTGGTCAAGCAGGCGGCCGGCCGCGTGCCGGTGCTGATCGGCACCGGCGCCGAATGGACCGACGAGGTGGTGCGCACCAGCCGCGAGGCCGAGTCGATGGGCGCCGACGGCGTGATGATCATCCCGCCGTTCTACAGCGTGCCGACCGACGACGAGCTCTTCGTGCACTACAAGAAGGTCGCCGACGCGATCTCGCTGCCGATCATGGTCTACAACAACCCGGCGACGGCCAATGTCGACATGCAGCCCGAGCTGATCGCGCGCATCGCCGAGATTCCCAACTGCCTGTACGTCAAGGAATCGACGCTCGACCCGACGCGCGTGCGCGACATCATCCGGCTGGCCGGCGACAAGATGACGGTGTTCGCCGGTGTGCTGGGCTACGAATCGTTCTGGCTCGGCGCCGAGGGCTGGGTCGCGGTGTGCTCGAACGTGATCCCGAAGTGGTCGGCCGATCTGTTCAATCTCGTCGCCGACAAGCGCGACATGGACAGCGCGCTGGCGCTCTACAACAAGATGACGCCGCTGCTGTGGTGGGTCGGCGGCCCGCGCTACGTGTCGGGGACCAAGGCCGCGTTCGAGATGCTCGGCATGCCGATGGGCCCACCGCGCGCGCCGCGATTGCCGCTACCGGAGAGCCAGCGGCCAGCGCTGCGGCAGGTGCTGCAGCAGATGGGATTGCTGGGCGAGGCGAAGCTGCGCGCTACTGCCTGACACCTCACCCTGAGGAGCGCCCACAGGGCGCGTCTCGAAGGGTGGGCCACGCACGCGGAGTCTCTTGCCCATGCTTCGAGACGGCCGCTGCGCGGCCTCCTCAGCATGAGGTTGATGGGATCAATGATCGTCCCGCGCGAGCTGTGGCTCGACGGCGGGACCGTAGGCCTTGCCGTAGTGCGCCTCGATACGGCGCTGCACGAAGTCCCAGCAGGTGGTCATCGCCAGATAGAGGATGGCGACCACCATGAAGACCTCGAGCACCTGGAATTTCTGCTGCATCAGGATCTGGCCGCGACGCAGCACCTCTTCCATGGAGATCACCGAGGCGATCGACGTGGTCTTGAGCAGGCCGTTCACCGAATTGCCCAGCGGCGGGATGATCACGCGCAGGGCCTGCGGCAGGACGATGCGGTTGAAGATCTGCATGCGCTTGAGGCCCAGCGCACGCGCTGCCTCGATCTGCCCCTTGGGCACCGAGAGGATGCCGCCGCGCAGGATCTCGGACAGATACGCCGCCTCGTTCAGCGCCAGGCCGAGCAGCGCCGATTGCAGCACGGTGAAGCGCACCAGCCCGAGCTGCGGCAGGCCGGTGTAGATGATGATGAGCTGCACCAGCAGCGGCGTGCCGCGGAAGATCCAGATATAGCCCTGGGCGGCGCCCGACAGGACGCGGTTGTCCGACAGGCGCATCACCGCCAGCACCAGGCCGATGATGCCGCCGAAGACGAGCGTGTTGATCGTCAACCCGATCGTCCACAGCGCGCCTTCGAGCAGATACAGATTGGTGAAGTAGCTCCAGAAGCCTTCCCAGTTCCAGACCGACATCGAGACGTCGGGGCCTACGCCGGGCCGGGCCCGCTGATCGAGAAGCTGGCCTCTTCGATCTTCAGCACGCCGTACTGGTCGAGCAGCTTGTCGTAGTAGCCATCCTTCTTCGCCGCGTTGAGCGCATCGACGACGGCCAGCGCCAGCGTCTTGTTGGCGAAGGCGAAGCAGGCGGTCTGCGGGAACACACCGCTGATCGCGCGCGTGAAGTCACCGCGGCTCTGCATGAACATCGCCGTAGCGTCGATGCTGGTGGCGGCATCGGACTGGCCGGCGCGCAACGCCTGGAAGGCTTCGGCGAAGTTGTTGAAGGTCAGCACGGTGACCGGCTTGAGGCCCTTCTTGGCCACCATGTCGGCGACCTCGCGGGTGCGCCGCTCCTCGATGCCGCCGAGCTCGACCGAGATCTTGCGGCCGGCGAGATCGTCGATCGTCTTCAGCCCGAGCGGATTGCCCTTGGCGGCGAGGAAGCTGATCGCGGCGCGCTCGTACGGCACCATGTACATCAGCTTCGAGCGCTCCTCGGTGAAGAAGATACCGGTGTTGATCATGTCCCAGCGCTTGGCGGCCAGCCCGGGGATCATGGTCGCGAACTCGGTGCGGATGTATTCCGGCGTCAGGCCCAGCCGCTTGGCGACCTCGTTGGCGAGCTCAACCCGCATGCCCTTCAGCTCGCCCTTGTCGTCGACGAATTGCAGCGGCGGCAGGGTGGGGTTGATCGACATGACAAGGGTGCCGGCCTTGATGACGTTGGGCGGCGCGATCTTGGCCTGGGCGCGCGCGATGCCGGGCAGGCCGGCGGCGGCAGCGATGGCGGTGCCCGCTTTCAAGAGCGCGCGGCGATTAAAATTGCTCATGGTCTGACCCCCTCGGTTCCCCGGCCTCAATGCAATATTGAAGCCGAAACCGGATCGGCGCCATGGCGATCGTTCAGGCGGCCAAGGTTCCCTCGACCCAGCGCTCGATCGCGCTTGCCGGCATCGCGCCCGACGTGCGGCCGACCTCGCGGCCGCGATGGATCAGCACCATCGTCGGGATGCCCTGGATGCCGAAGCGCTGCGCCAGCGCCGGCTCGGCGTCGGTGTCGACCTTGGCCAGCCGCACCTTGGGCTCGAGCTTGCCCGCCGCGGCTTCGAATTGCGGCGCCATCTGCCGGCACGGCCCGCACCACGCGGCCCAGAAATCGACCAGCAGCGGCAGGTCGCTCTTGTCGGCATGCTGGGCGAAGTGGCCGGTGTCGAGCGCCACGGGCTTGCCCTCGAAGAGCGCCTCGCCGCACTGACCGCACTTGCCCCGCACACCAGGCACCAGCTTCTGCGCCGGGGCACGGTTGAGCGTATGGCAATGCGGGCAGGCGATCTGCAGGATATCGTTCATTAGTAATACGTGGCGTCGCACCGGCGCAGGTCAAGATGGAGCGTTCGATGAAGCGACGGATCGCGGTCCTCGGCATGGGGCAGATGGGATCGGGCATGGCGGGACGGCTGGTCGAATCCGGCCACGACGTCATCGGCTACGACATCAACCCCGCGACGCGCGCGGCGTTGACCAAGACCGGCATGGCGATGGCGGACTCGATCAAGGCGGCGCTCGCCGGTCGCGAGATCATCCTCACCAGCCTGCCCGATCCCAAGGCGGTGCAGGCGGCATGGCTCGGCGACGGCGGGCTGATCGCCTCGGCCGATGCCGGCAGCCTGTGCATCGAGCTCAGCACCATCGATCCCGCCACCATGCGCGAGGTCGGCGAAGCCGCTGCGGCGCGCGGTCTCGACGTCGTCGACTGCCCGGTGAGCGGCAGCCCGGCCGAGGCGCGGCTGGGCAAGCTGGTGCTGATCGCCGGCGGCGAGCGGCAGACCGTCGATCGCGCCAACCCGATCCTGCTGTCGCTGGGCGAGACCTGGAAGTACACCGGCGGCATCGGCACGGCCAAGGTCGTGAAGCTGGTGAACAACATGATGTCGATGGGCAACGTGCTGATCGCCTGCGAGGCATTCGCGCTCGGTACCGCCGCCGGGGTCGAGCCCGAGGCGCTGTACGACGTGCTGTCGGTGAGCGGCGGCCGCTCGCACCATTTCACCAAGCGCTTCCCCAACGCGCTCAAGGGCAATTTCGATCCCGGCTTCAAGATGGAGCTGGGCGAGAAAGACCTCGCGCTCGCGATCGACCTCGGCCGCTCGACCAAGATGCCGACACCCGGCGCCTCGACGGTGCGCGAGCTCTTCGCGCTGGCGCTGTCGGAAGGCTATCGCGGCCGCGATATCGTGGCGTTGCTGCAGATGTACCAGGAGTGGGCCAAGCGCGGTTCAATCCCACCGTCGCCCTGAGCGGAGCGAAGCGAAGTCGAAGGGCCTTCTGCCAACAACACAGGCCGCGATCGTTGAGAGAAGGTCCTTCGCTTCGCTCAGGACGACGGTGTGGATTTTGCCCGCAGCCCCGCGCTACGTCCCGACAGCCGCCCGAACACCGCGCCCGACATTAGGCCAGCGCCGCCGAGGTAGTTGCCGTAGAAGATGCCGCCCACCAGCTCGCCCGCGGCGTAGAGGCCGGGGATGGTCTGGTCGGTGACGTCCTGCACCTCGCCCTGCTCGTTGATGCGCAGGCCGCCGAAGGTGAAGGTGATGCCGCAGGTGACGACGAAGCCGGTGTAGGGCGGCTGGTTGATCGGCAGCGCCCAGTTGGATTTCGGTGGCGTGATGCCTTTCGTGCGCACGCCGTCGAGGATCGCCGGGTTGTAGTCGCCGGGCTGGCAGGCGGCGTTGAACTCGCGGATCGTGCGTGCGAGTCCCTCGGCGTCGATGTCGAGCTTCTGCGCCAGCTCCTCGATGGTGTTGGCCTCGGCCTTGGTCACCTGGCGGATGCGGTACTCGTCGCGCACCATGTCGATGGTGCGCTGGTCGAAGATCTGCACCGCCGTGCGCAGCGGCTGCTTCATGATCTCGCGGCCGTACTTGGCATAGGTGTGGTTGCGGAAATCCGCGCCCTCGTCGACGAAGCGCTCGCCCTTGAGGTTGACGACGATGCCGATCGGGTAGGAGTGCTTCTGGAAATTGTCGAGCACGACGCGATCGCCGAACGGCGGCGCGCTGATGTCCCAGGCCACCGCGTGGCAGGTCGACCAGCCGCCGAACGCCTGCGCACCGATATCGAGCGCCGCCTTGATGCCGTCGCCGGTGTTGTGACGCGTGCCGCGCACGCGGCAATGCTCCCATCCCGGCCCGAGATAGCGCACGCGCATTTCGGGATTGGCCTCGAAGCCGCCGCAGGCCAGCACGACGGACTTGGCCTGCAGATCCTCGAAACCCTCGGGTCCCTTCACCGTGACGCCGCTGACGGTGCCCTTGCGATCCTGCAGCAGGCGCGTCATGCGCGTGGCGTAGCGGATCTCGATGCCGTTGCGCGCGGCCGCCTTGAGCAGCTGGTCGACCAGGCCGTAGCCACCGCCGACCGCCTCGATGTTCACGCCGCCGTAGAAATGGTGCTTGCCGTTGAGCTTGTACGACTGGCGGCCGAACATCGGGATGAAGCGCACGCCGTTGCGCCGCATCCAGCGCATGGTGTCGCGCGAGCGGCCGATGAGCAGCTCGGCCAGCGACTCCTCGCTGTTGTGCTCGGTGACATGCATCAGGTCGTGCATGTAGGTCTCGGCCTTGAGCGTCGGCAGCACGATCTGCTCGGCCTCGGCCGGCGACAGGTCGTCGAGGATGTCCTGGCGCAGATCGTCGAGCCCGTCATGCACGAAGCGGAAGCCGCCGGCGGTGAACAGCGAATTGCCACCCCGCTCCTCGACCGACGCCTTCTCCAGCATCAGCACACGGGCGCCCTGCTCGCGCGCCGACAGCGCCGCGCAGATCGCCGCGTTGCCGAGACCCACCACGATGACGTCGAACGAAGCGTCTGCTGCCATGATCCCGCACCTCTACCTTCCCCCGGAGGGGGAAGGTGGCGCGCAGCGACGGATGGGGGATGTCGAAGACGGACTCATGCGTTCGTCTTCGACATCCCCCTTCCGCCCTTCGGGCACCTTCCCCCTCCGGGGGAAGGTAGCATCAACGCAGTACTGCGTTGATAGCGGATCGCCCTCGCAGTTTCGCCGTCTATAGTCGGCCCAAGAGGGAACGCAGAGGGACGGGCGCGGCGTGAGTTTGACTGACAGCGTGACGGCGCTGGCGCCGTTTCGCGTGCGCAGCTTCCGGTTCCAGTGGCCGGCCGATCTCGCGACCGCCTGGGCGTTCGAGATGGAAGCCATCATCCTGGGCTGGTACGTGCTGGTCGAAACCGGCTCGGTGCTGTGGCTCACCGCCTTCGGCGCGCTCACCTTCCTCGGCGTGTTGCTGGCGCCGATGTTCGGCATCGTCGGCGACCGCATCGGCTATCGCAACCTGCTCTGCCTGATGCGCCTGACCTACGCGGCGCTGTCCAGCGTGCTGATGGTGCTGATCTTCACCGGCGCGCTGACGCCGATCCTCGCCTTCGCCATCGCCATGCTGAGCGGCCTGGTGCGGCCCTCCGACCTGGTGATGCGCAACCTGCTGGTCGGCCAGACCATGCCGCCCGCGCAACTGATGGGCGCCATGGGCATCTCGCGCACCACGGCCGACTCCGCGCGCGTCGCGGGATCGCTGGCCGGCGCCGGGCTGGTCGCGGTGCTCGGCATGGGGCCGGCATACCTCGCGGTCATCGGCTGCTACCTGGTGAGCCTGCTGCTGACCTTGGGCGTCTCGAACCTCGCCGTGCGACCCACTGCATCGGGCACGCGCGCGATCTCGCCGTGGCGCGACATGCGCGAAGGGCTGGCCTATGTCTGGCGCGAGCCGCATCTGCGCTCGGAGATGTACCTCGCCTTCCTGGTGAACCTCACCGCCTTCCCGCTGACCGGCACCCTGCTCGCCTATGTCGCCAAGAACGTCTACGGCATCGGCCAGACCGGCCTGGGCTGGCTGGTGGCGAGCTTTGCGCTCGGTGCGCTGCTGGGCTCGATCGCGCTCACCACGCACGGCGCCAAGGTTCCGCCCGGCCGCACGACCCTGGTCGCCGGTGCGATCTGGTACGTGCTGCTGATCATCTTCGCCTTCATCCCGTGGCCGACCGTGGGCGCCGTGGTGCTGATGCTGGGCGGCTTCGCCCAGAGCTTCTGCATGGTGCCGCTGGCCGTGCTGCTGTTGCGCGACACGCCGGCGCATTTCCGCGGACGCGTCATGGGCGTGCGCATGCTCGCCGTCTACGGCATGCCGCTGGGCATCCTCTGCGCCGGCCCGCTGGTGGCGCGCTTCGACTACACCGTCACCGCAGTGGTGTTCTGCAGCGTCGGCCTGCTCTTCACCGTGGTGATCGGGCTGCGCTGGCGATCGCACCTGTGGACGATGAGCGCGACCGCCAACCGTCGTTGAGCCTCAGCGTCGGTCGCAGGCGCTGACGCCCAGCTTGCAGAAGGCCTGGCGGGTCGCACCTGAGGTGTCACGGCAGCCGCGCATCGCCGTCGCCTCGGCATCCGCCTTGATCGCGGCGACGGCCCAGCCGAAGCCTGGCGTACCGTCGTCCGGATCCATCGCCACCGCGATGCAGGAACCGCTGAAGACCTGAACCACGCGGCACAGATCGCGCGTGCTCTGCGGCAGGTCGGGCCGCGTGCGGCATTGCTGCAAGGCAAGGTCGGCGGCCTTGCCGGTGGGCTGCCCCACCGCCCAGCCGGCAGCGACACCATCGCGGGCGACGTCGTTGGGCAGGCCCAGCGCGATCGCGCCCTCGGCGTTCACGGTAACCGGCACCAGTGCCAGTGCCAGAGCGAGCAGGAGCCGACGCCTCATGGTGCCCATCCTATCTGCGCTCGACGGTGAAGCCGCAATCGCGCGGCGCGATGCCGATCACCGCCCAGCGCGCGCCATCGCGAAAGCAGCCGTTGTTCCAGCGCCCGCTGTAGACGCCGGCGCCCGAAGCACTGGCGACGTTCGCCTTGGGCAGCGTGTAGGTGCCGCGGCCATGCGCGCGGCCGTCGACAAACTCGCCATCGTAGCGTTCGCCATTGCGCCAGGCGTAGATGCCGGTGCCGTGTGGCAGGCCCATGCGATGCTCGCCGGTATAGGTGGCACCACTGGGAAACGTCGTGATGCCCGGCCCGCTGGGCGCGCCGCCCTGGAACTGGCCCTCGTAGCGCGTGCCGTCGGCCCATTGCAGCTTGCCCTTGCCCTCGGCCGCGCCGTCGCGCATCGGTCCCTCGTAACGCTCGACCATCTTGCCGCCGAGCTTGAGCTCGAGCGTGCCTGGTCCGTCGGCACGACCGCGCTTGCACGGACCGGACCACGTCATCGCCGCATCGACCAGGCGTGTCGGATACCAGGCGCGGCAATCGGCCTGCGCATCGAGCATCCAGCCCGCCTCGGTCTGCGCCAGCGCCGGCTGGCCGACCGCGACCAGCGCTCCACCGATGACGACGGCGAGCATGGCGCGCCGTGTCGAACCTGGCATGGACCACCTCCTACTTGTCGGCCGGCCGCAGGATCTTGCGCCAGACATCGTCCGGCTTCGGCTTCTGCCGCTCCTCGCATTCGCGGATCAGCAGGATGACAGCCAGATGCAGGCCGGCGATGCCAAGCCACGTCAGGCAGCCCCTGCGTGCCTTGGCATCCTCGTCCGCATCCGCGTCCATCGCGTTATTTCTCGGCCAGCACGTCGTGCGCCACGGTCACCGCCGACATCGCGGTCGGCCAGCCGGAGTAGAAGGCGAGATGGGTGATCAGCTCGACGAGCTCGTCCTTCTTCACGCCGTTGTCGATGGCACGCCCGAGATGGCCACGCAGCTGCTCGGTGCGATTGAGCGCCACCAGGGCGGCGACGGTGATCAGGCTGCGGTCGCGCTTCGACAGGCCGGGCCGTTCCCAGACATCGCCGAACAGTACGCCTTCGGTGAGATCGACCAGTTTGGGCGAAAAGTCGCCGAAGCGCTCGCGTATGGTCTTGGGACGGGGCTGCTGGGCCATGACTACCTCCGCGTGATGTGGACGGCGCGGAGCATAGCACTGCGTTATAGTCTTGGACCTCATGCTGAGGAGGCTGCGCAGCAGCCGTCTCGAAGCATGGGCAACACGCACCACGCGGATTGCCCACCCTTCGAGACGCGCCCTGTCGGGCGCTCCTCAGGGTGAGGCTGAGGTGACGCGGAGGTCGGGATGAGGGACACATCGCGACGCAGCGTGCTGACCGGCATGGCCGCGGTGATCGGCGGGGCCACGGCGGCGCGCGCGCAGCACACGAATCATGGGCCGATGTACGAGCGGCTCAACCAGGCCGGCCGCGTCGACGAGCCGGAGGCGGCGAAGACGCAGCGCGTCTACGACAGCCCGGCGCCCAAGGCGGAGAAGCCGGGCAAGTGGGTCGACCGCGCGCCGCTGCCGTTGCCGCGCAGCGAGATGGCGTGGGCGACGGCGCTGGGCGGCAAGCTGCATCTCGTGGGCGGCTACGGCGAGCAGAAGGTCGATCGGCCGTATCACCATGTCTACGATCCGGCCGCCGACAAATGGACCGACGCCGCGCCGTTGCCGCTGGGTGCCAACCATGTCGGCGTCGCGACGATCGACCGGTGGCTGTTCGCGATGGGCGGCTTCCTCGGGCAGAACCACACGCCGCACGATCAGTGCTTCGTCTATCGCGGCGACAGTTGGCATCCGATCGCCAAGCTGCCACGCGCCTGCGGGGCGATGTCGTGCATCGGCTTCGAGGACAAGATCCACTGCATCGGCGGCGCCATCGGCGTCGGCTTCGAGGCACGCCGCTCGGTCGACTGGCACCTGGTCTACGATCCGGCGATGAATGCGTGGAGCGAACGTGCGCCATTGCCGACCGCGCGCGATCACACCGGCATCGTCGCCGTGGGCGATCGCATCCACATCATCGGCGGGCGCGTCGATAGCTTCCACACCAACTCCAACCTGCATCACACCTGGGAGTCCAAGGAGGATCGCTGGCGCATGCGCAACCCGCTGCCCACCGCGCGCTCGGGCCATGGCTCGGTCGTGGTGCGCAACCAGATCTTCTGCATGGGCGGCGAAGGCACCAACAAGGTCTTCGGGCAGAACGAGGCCTACGACGTCGCGGCGGACAAATGGTGGCAATACGCGCCGATGACGACGCCGCGCCATGGGCTGGGCGCGGTGGCGCTGGGCGACACGATCTACGTCGCCGGCGGTGGGCCGGTGATGGGCGGCGGCTTCCAGAGCGCCGTGCATGAGGCGTTCATGCTCGACGGCTGAGGCAATCGGCATAGAATTCGCATCGACGGAGACATCGCCGAAGGGAGGGCATCATGAGCGTTCTGCTGAATCGTCGTCGGATGCTGGGGATGAGCGTGGTGGCGTTGAGCGGGCTCGCGAGCTTGCGCGCCAGTGCGCAGAGCAAGATCGCCACGTCGAAGTCTGACGCGCTGATCGTCGTCGACGTGCAGCGCTGCTTCACCAAGGGCGGCTCGCTCGCCGTGCCCGATGGCGACGCTGTCGTGCCGCTGATCAACACGATCGCCAAGAAGTTCGCCAACGTCGTGCTGACGCAGGACTGGCACACGCCGGGCCACGTGTCGTTTGCATCCTCGCATCCCGGCAAGAAGCCGTTCGACGTGATCGACCTGCCCTATGGCAAGCAGGTGCTGTGGCCCGACCATTGCGTGCAGGGCACCGAGGGCGCCGGCCTGCATCCCGACCTGGCGATCCCGCACGCGCAGCTGGTGATCCGCAAGGGCTACAACAAGGATGTCGACAGCTACTCGGCGTTCCTCGAGGCGGACTCGAAGACCACCACGGGGCTGGGCGGCTACCTCAAGACGCGCGGCATCAAGCGCGTCTTCGTCTGCGGCCTCGCCACCGATTTCTGCGTCGCCTGGACGGCGCAGGACGCGCGCAAGGAAGGCCTCGAGGCGCTGGTGATCGAGGACGCCGCGCGCGGCATCGACGCGCAGGGCTCGCTCGCCGCGGCGTGGACGAAAATGCTCGCCGCCGGCGTCAAGCGCATCAAGTCGGCGGATTTGGCGTAACCCGTCGTCCTGAGCGAAGCGAAGGACCTTCGCTCAACAAAACCGGCATGTCGGTTGAGAGAAGGCCCTTCGACTTCGCTTCGCTCCGCTCAGGGCGACGGTGGAGACGCTACATCTTCCCGAGGAACGCCATCATGCGGTCCCAGGCCGTGTTGGCGGCGGCGACGTGGTAGTTCTGCTCGCTGCGCTCGTTGCAGAAGCCGTGATTGGCCTCGTAGTGCAGGATGTCGGGCTTCTGCCCGGCGCCCTGCATCGCTTTTTCCAGCGCATTCGCGGCGGCCGGTGTGCACCAGTCGTCGCGGGTGGCGAAGTGGCCCTGGAACGGGATCTTGATCTTCGCCGGATCGGCAAAATCCGCCGGCGGGATGCCGTAGAAGCAGACCGCGGCGGCGACGTTGGGCACATGCACCGCGCTCGCCACGGTGAGCGCGCCGCCCATGCAGTAGCCCATCACCGCGACCTTGCCGGACACACCGCGCAGGTGGTTGACCGCGCCGGCGATGTCCTGGTGCGTCGCGCCGGGGAAGTCGAGGCCGGTCATCAGGCGGTTGGCCTCATCCGGCTTCTGCGTCACGCGGCCCTTGTAGAGGTCGGGCGCCAGCGCGTTGTAGCCTGCGCGCGCGAAGCGGTCGGCGACACCCTTGATCTGGTCGTTGAGGCCCCACCACTCCTGGATCACCACGATGCCCGGCTTGCCCTGCCCGGCCATCGCCAGCCAGCCGCCCGCCTTGCTGCCGTCCGGCCGCGCGAACTCGATCATCGCCATCGCTGTCCCTCCCGCTATCGGGCAGGGCTGTCGCATACGCCCCCCTCGCCCCGCTTGCGGGGAGAGGGAGGGGCCCGTCGCGCGTAGCGCGATGGGAGGGTGAGGG
>JAFAZJ010000142.1 GCA_019239835.1 Alphaproteobacteria bacterium
TTTGACGATGTCCTTGGTGGCGGGCGTGTAGCTCATGCAATCCATGGCGATCAGGTCGGGCGCCTGCGCCTTCAACCGCGCCACGGCCGCTTCCACCTCGGTATCACTCGCACTGGGCGCCACGGCCTCGACCACGACCTCGACACCTGGCCGCTGCCATTTCTCGGTGAGTTTCTTGGCCTGCTCGGCCAGCGGCACCAGCAGGCCGAGCCGCCCCGCCGGCAGCAATCCAGCGGTCAGCCCGGCCAGCACCCGCGAGGGAAAGAGCACGCCGGCATCGCCGGGCATCGACGGGAAGGCACCGGTGCAATTGAAGACCAGCGCATCAGCCCCATCGTCACGCAGCTTCGCCAGCGTCGCCGGCGCGCGCTCGACGACTGCCTTCTTGGAAATCTTCACGTCGCGATTGCCGGGCAGCCGCGTGTAGAGCGTGTCGCCACCGTCCTTCGGCGCGATCGCAGCGACTTCCTCGTCGCTCATGCCATCGAGGCAGCCACGAAGGATCACCTTTGTACCGGCGGGCGCCTGTGCCGCGAACAGCGCGGCGATGTCGTCGCGCGGTGCCTGTCCGATCACCGCGATGCCCAATGTTCGAGTCATGTTGCACCTCCCTTACCTTCCCCCGGAGGGGGAAGGTGGCGCGCGACAGCGCGACGGATGGGGGATGTCGAAGACGAACGGAGGAGTCCGGCTTCGACATCCCCCTTCCGCCCTTCGGGCACCTTCCCCCTCCGGGGGAAGGGAATGGTTGGAAACATCCCTACGCCTCCAGACTCACTGCATCAGAGGGCATCCACGCGACGCCGACGCGGTCGCCGACCTTGCGGCTGCTGGTGCCGACGTTCTGCTCTTTCGCCAGCACGGCGCGGCCCTCGTCGGTGACGACGCGGTAGAGCACCTGGCCGCCGAGGAAGTTCGCGGTCTCGATGCGACCGCCCAGCGCGCCGTCGATCTCGCCGACGAGGCGCGTCTTCTCCGGGCGCACGGCGATGATGCCTGTGCCGCTGCGCGCGCCATTGGTCACAGCCGGCAAGGTGCGGTCCTTGCCCGTGACGAAGCGGCCGCCGCTCCAGGCGCCTTCAAACAGATTGATCTCGCCGATGAAGTCGGCGACGAAGCGCGTACGCGGGCGGTCGTAGATTTCCGACGGCGCGCCGACCTGCTCGACCTTGCCAGCGTTCATCACGGCGATGCGGTCGGACATAGCCAGTGCTTCCTCCTGGTCGTGGGTGACGAAGACCAGGGTGACGCCGAGCTCCTTCTGCAATTGCTTGAGCTCGAACTGCATGCTCTGCCGCAGCTTGCGATCGAGCGCGCCCAGCGGCTCGTCGCATAGCAACACTGCTGGGCGGATGACGATGGCTCGGGCCAACGCCACACGCTGCTGCTGGCCGCCCGAGAGCTGCGAGGGCCGGCGCGCCTCGTAGCCGTCGAGCGCGACCTGCTTGAGCGCAGCCGCGACGCGCTCGGCGATCTCCGCCTTCGGCAGGCCGCGCATGCGCAGGCCGAAGGCGACGTTCTCGGCCACCGTGCGATGCGGGAACAGAGCATAGGACTGGAACACCATGCCCATGTCGCGCTTGTGCACCGGCAGGTCGGTGATGTCCTGGCCGCCGACGACGATGCGCCCGGCATCGGCCGTCTCGAAGCCGGCGATCAGGCGCAGGGTCGTGGTCTTGCCGCAGCCGGACGGCCCCAGCAGCGAGAAGAACTCGCCGGCCTCGATATCGAGCGTGACGTCGTCGACGGCCTTGACCTGGCCGTCGAAGGTCTTGGTCACGCCATCGATGCGGATCGATGCGGGGGGACGTCCGGACTGGGCCACGATCTCAGCCCTTCAGCAGGCGAGCGACTTTGGCGTCGATGTCGTCCTTGCGCGCGTTGTACCAGTTCCAGTCAGGCTGGATCAGCTTGGCGACCTTCTCCTCGGTGTTGAACAGGCGTGCGTCGTACTTGGCGTCGAGCTTCACCTTCTTGTTCGATGGCGAATACCACACACCCTCGGAGAGCTGCTTCTGGATGTCAGGCCGCAGCATGAAGTCGACATAGGCAAGCGCGAGTTCCTTGACCTTGCTGCCGGGCGTCACGGCCAGCACCTGTTCCAGCGCCATCACGCCCTCGGACGGAATCGCGAAATCGACCGGCTGATTCTGGCCCTCGTAGCGCAACACGCCGCTGTCGTGGATGATGCCCATCGACACCTCGCCGGCCAGCAGCATCTTTTCCATCTGCCCGGTGAAGTCGACCATCTTGATCGGCTTGAGCTGCTCGAGCGCCTTGTAGGCGGCATCTAGGTCCTGCATGCCCTTGCCATAGAGCTTGCCCAGCATCATCAGGTGCGCCTGGCCCAGGCTGTTGACCGGGATCAGGTAGCCCCCGCGTGCGCCATCGAGCTTGCGATCGGCGAGATCTTTCCACGATTTCGGCGGCGTCAGCCCCTTGTCGGTGCGATAGCCCAGGCCGATGGCCGAGGTGAAGATCGACACGCCGACGATCTTGTCGCTCACCGCGTAAGGATAAACGTCGGCGATGTTCGGCACCTCCTTGGGCGTGAACTTCGGCATGACAAGGCCTTCATTGACCGCCATCCACTGCTCATTGGAGTTGGTATGGAGGACGTCGTAGAGCGGATCGCTCTTGGAGCTGGCCTGCAGCTTGGGCAGGAACGGGAAGGCCTGGTCGGCCGACACCGTGCACTTGAACTCCTTCTCGAAGGCCGGCAGCACCGAGGCCTTCATGATGTCGCCCCACTTGCCGCCCCAGGTGGTGATCTTCACCGTCTTGACCTGCGCGTGCAGGATTGCCGGCGCCGCCAGGGTGGCGACAGCCGATGCGGCGGCCACTTTCAACGCGGCGCGACGGGATAGACGAGTCATTGGCAACCTCCTCCGTTCGAGATCACAGCTTCACATAGGCCTTCAGCCCGATCACACGCTCGAGCAAGAGCACGACACTCAACGCCATCACGATCGAGACCATCGAGGCCGCGGCGATCGCGCCGTCGAGGTCGAACTTCATGTAGTTGAACAGCACGACCGGCAGCGTCTCGCCCTTGGGCAGCACCAGGAACAGCGAGATCGGGAACTGGTCGAATGAGACGATGAAGGCGAAGATGCCGCCGGCGATCACGCCCGGCCGGATCAGCGGCAAGGTCACCTCGAAGAACACGCGCACCGGCGAGGCGCCCAGACTGGAGGCCGCCTCCTCGACGCGGGTGTCGAAATTCGCGAGCACAGCGAGCGTCGTGCGCAATACATAAGGTACGGCAACCAAGGTGTGGCCCATCACCAGGCCCCAGACCGGCCGGCCGACACCTGACAGCAGCAGCACCTGGAACAGCGCCAGGCCGGTGAGGATCGCCGGCAGCATTAGCGGCGACATGAAGAACGCGGTCAGGATGCCCGCCCCCGGCAATCGTCCACGCGCCAGCGCTAATGCGCACATCGCGCCCAGCACCGTCGACAGCACCAGCACCATCGCCGCCACGCGCAGGCTGAGCCACAGCGAGCGCATGAAGTCCTCGTTGGCGAAGAACTTCTCGAACCAGCGCAAGGTGACGCCCACTGGCGGGAAGGAGATATACGGCGTCGGATTGAGCGCGAAGACGGCGACGATCGCCAGCGGCAACAGCAGGAAGGTCAGGATGGCGCCATTGAGCGTGTAGTAGGCCACGCGGCCGGCATCGAGGCGACGCGCACTCATGTCAGTGCCTCGTCGCCGGACAGGCGGGCGAGTACGCGGTTGTAGGCGACGATGATGAACAGCGAGACGACCAGCAGCACGACGCCCAGCGCGCCGGCGAAGCCGACGTTGAAGGACGAGCTGACCTGCTGATAGATCAGCATCGGCAGGGTCAGCACGTTGGTGCCGCCCATCAGGAAGGGCGTGACATAGGCGCTGATCGCCAGCGCGAAGACCAGCAGCGAGCCGGCGAGGATGCCCGGCATGCTGAGTGGCAACGTGACCTCGATGAAGGCGCGCATGCGCGTCGCGCCGAGATTGCGTGCCGCCTGCTCCAGGCGCTCGTCGATGCGGCCGATCACGCCGGTCAAGGTCAGCACCATGAACGGCACGTAGATGTGCACCAGGGCGACGATGGTGCCGAACTCGTTGTACATCAGCGGCAGCGGCTTCGCGATCAGGCCCATGCCGATCAGCGTGGTGTTGATCACGCCCTTGTCCTGCAGGATCGTCATCCAGGCGAAGGTGCGCACGACGATGCCGGTGAGCATCGGCGCGATCACCGCCATCAAGAGCGCCGCATGGCCGATGCGCGACTTCATGCGCGCCATCCAGTGCGCCAGCGGATAGCCGACCAGCAGCGAGAAGACGGTGGTGATCAGACCGATGCGCAGGGTCGACCACAGCGCGTCGGAGTAAAGGTCGTCGCCGAGGAAGCGCTCGTAGTGGCGCGTGGTCCAGATGACGTTGGGGTTGGTCGCGGGATTGCCGCTCAGCAGCGAGAGCACCGCCATCGCGCCGAAGGGCAGCACAAAGAAGATCACGAACAGCAGCAGCGCCGGCGCCGCGAGCCAGGCGATCGGCGACACGCCGCGGCGGCGCATCGCCTGATGGGGCGCGACATCGTCGAGCGCGACGCTAGCCATGCGCACGCCTCGGTGCAGCGACAACCGCTTCGTCGCCGAAGCGCGCGACCAGCGCGGCCTTGACGTCGAGCAGCAGGGTCGCGAGCTCGCGGCGGCGCTGGCGGTTCACGTGCAGGCCGGAGAACGCAATATAAAGAGACATCGCATCGCCGGATTGCGGATCGGCCATCGCCACCGATACCGCGGCGACCCCCGGCAACGCCTCGTCATCCGACTCGTCGTAGCCGAGAGCGCGGGCGCGGGCGATGCGTTCCATCAGCTGCGCCAGGCTCGACGGCGCGTTCGACCGATCGAGCGCGGGGTAAGGCGTGAAGCGGCGCGCGATCTCGGCGTCGGACAAACGCGCCAGCAGATTGCGCCCCGTGGAATTGGCCCAGGCCGGCCCGCGCGTGCCCGGCGGCGTGACCACCTGCAGCGGATGCGTGCCGGGTCGCGAGCGCAGCACGACGATCTCGCTGCCGTCGAGCAGGCTGATGCCGGTGGCGTAGCCGGTCTGGCGCGTCAGATCGATCAGCGCGGCATCGGCCGCCTCGACCAACGGCTGGCCGGCGCGATACTGGCGGCCAAGCTCGAGCAGCAGCATGCCGACCCTGTAACGCTGCGTGGCGGCATCGCGCTCGAGCAGACCCTGTCGTGCCATGTCCTTGAGCAATCGCGAGGCCGTGCTCTTCGGCATGTCGAGCCCCAGCGCCACCTCGCCAACGCCGAAGTCGGGTTCCCGCCCGCGCGCCCAGCGCAGGATGGCCACGACATTCGACAGCGCGCTCATCTAGGGGTCCCGAGAAATGGAACGAGGTTCCATATTTCGAACACGTTAAGATCGAGCCACGCGCGAGTCAATGCAGGGCTCCTGGGATGGATGCGCTGGCCTGTGCAAGACTCGTGCTAGGCGGGTCTATCGCGTTCCCTTCTCCCCGCGTAGGCGGGGAAAAGGTGCTGAGCGTCAGCGAGGCGGATGAGGGGCTTCCTCGTGCAACGACAGCGATCGGTGTCGTAGAGACTCCGCGAAAGCCCCTCATCCGCCCTTCGGGCACCTTCTCTCCGCCTGCGCGGGGAGAAGGAAGATCGTTACGCAGCCGCCAGCGCGGCCTCGACCCAGGCGGCGGCGTCGATCAGGTCGTCGTCGCTGCCGGGTGCGCCGACGAGTTGCACGCCGATCGGCAGGCCCTTCTTGCCCGTGCCGGCGGGAAGCGACATCAGCGGTCCGCCAAGCAACGTCCACAGACGGTTGAACAGCGGATCGCCGGTGCGTTCGATGCCCTTGGGCGCCTCGTCGGGCGCCGCGGGCGTCAGCCAGATCTCGCCATGGCCGATCATGCGCACGAAGTCGCCGCGCCGATCGGCGATCTCGTGCGCCAGGACGGCCGCGTCGTTGGCGCTGATCGAGGCACCTTCGTTGACCTGGGCCTTGAAGCCCTTGCTGATGTTCTCGCCCCGCTCGCTGATGATCTTCTCGAAGACCGCCGGCATCTCGCGCAGCATGAAGCGGCGATGCGTCTCGACCAGCTGGTCCCAGGACGGCGGGCAGACGACCTCGAACGTCGTGGCACCCGCCGCACGCAGCTTCTCGAACGCGGCTTCGACGACGCGCCTGGTGCCCGGGCCGGCCTGCTCCCATTGCGGCGTGCGGCACAGACCGATCATCGGCTTGCGCGCCGTCGCGTGGTCGCGTGCGCCCTTGGCTAGCGCCGCGCGCACCGGCGCGATGTCGCCTACGGCGCGCGCGTAGAAGCCCAGCGTGTCGAAGGACGGCGCCAGCGGATGGATGCCGGTCGTATCGGTCCAGCCATAGGAGCCCTTGTAGGCGACCACGCCGCAGAACGATCCCGGGCGAATCACCGAGCCGGCAGTCTGGGTGCCCAGCGCCACCGGCACCATGCCGTCGGCCACCGCCGCGGCCGAGCCGCTGGAGGAGCCGCCGGGCGTGTGCTTGGGATTGTGCGGATTGCGCGTCTTGCCCGGATGCATCGAGGCGAACTCGGTGCTCACCGTCTTGCCCAGCACCACCGCCCCGGCATAGCGCAGGGCGGCAACGCAGGCCGCGTCGGCCGCCGGACGATGATCGACGAATGCCTTCGAACCGTAACCTGTCGGTAGGTCGACGGTATCGATGATGTCCTTCACGCCCACCGGCAGGCCGGCCAACGGACCGGCCAGGTTCATGTCGGCGATCCGCCGGGCCGCCGCCTCATCGATCGTCTGCCAGGCGCCGACCGCATCCTCGCGGGCGTGGATGCGCGCGAAGCACGCATCGAGCACGCCCTGCGCCGTCAGGCTGCCAGCACGCAGACCCGAGAGCGTCTCTCTCACGGTCGGGCACATTGGCGTATCGCTCATGACATTTCCCCCAGCTCGGTCGGACGCAGCATCGCAGGCCGGACGCGCGCGGATCAATCGATGGATCGCCGGGCCAGCCAGCCGCCCAGCGCTACGGCGAGCCAGCCGCCGACCAAAGCAAGGCCACCAATGGGCGCCACCATCCCCAACCAGCGCGGCGCGCCGAACGCCAGCGCATGCAGTGCACCACAGAATAAGGCAGCGCCGATGACAAATAACCAGGCGCCCGCTGCCATGCAGCGCGCAACGCCCGGTCTGCTCTCGAGCAGATAGGCCAGCGCTACCGCAGCGCACACGGCCACGGCGTGCACGAGCTGATAGCGCACGGCGGTATCGACCAGCTCGACCGCATGCCGGCCATGGCTGGCCTCCAGCCCATGCGCCGCCCAGGCGCCGAGCGCCACTCCCGATGCGCCGAGCACGCCGGAAAAAATTATAGCGACCAAAGTCGCTTTCCGATTGAACACCCCCTCGACTCTGCGATGGTTTCTGTTCATTGTTTCGTCCGAGTTCGCGCCGTGCCGCATCCTGGGAGAGGATCAGCCCGCGGACTGTTACAGCATCGCAATGCCGATGCGCTACGTAGTCGCCAGTGCGCCTCGCGCCCGGGGGGATTTGACCTATGGCCGTTGATCTCAAGTCGCTCGTCACCAAGCTGAATGATCCCTGCCGCAAAGCCCTGGAAGCGGCTGCCGGTCTGACGATGTCGAGGACCAATTACAACGTCGAGATCGAGCATTGGCTCCTGAAGATCCTCGACGTGCCCGACAACGATATCGCCAAGATCATGGGCAAGTACGAGGCCGATGTCGGCCGCCTCAGCGCCGATCTCAATCGCGCCATCGATCGCTTCAAGACCGGCAATGGCCGTCCGCCGGCACTCGCGCCGCAGATCGTCAAGCTGGCCAGCGAGGCCTACCTCTTCGCCTCGGTCAACAAGTCATCGCCGCAGGTTCGCTCAGGCCACATCCTCGTCGCGATGCTGACCGACGAGACCATGGCGATCGCCGCGCGCAACGCATCGAGCCAGTTCTCCAAGATCCCCGTCGAAGCGCTGGCGCGCGATTTCGATGCCGCGACCGATGGCTCGTCGGAGGCCAAGGCGGCCGAAGTGGCGCAGGACGTGCAGTCCGGCCAGGGCGGTGCCACCGGGCCGCGCCCGACCGGCGCCAAGACCGGCGCGCTCGATCTCTACACCACCGATCTGACGGCGCGCGCCAAGAGCGGCAAGCTCGATCCGGTGCTGGGCCGCGACAACGAGATCCGGCAGTGCATCGACATCCTGCTGCGCCGCCGCCAGAACAACCCGATCCTCACCGGTGAGGCCGGCGTCGGCAAAACCTCGGTGGTCGACGGCCTGGCGCTGAAGATCGCCGATGGCGACGTGCCGGAGAAGCTGAAGAACTGCGCCATCCGCGTGCTCGATCTCGGCCTGCTGCAGGCCGGCGCCGGCATGAAGGGCGAGTTCGAGAACCGCCTGAACAGCGTGCTGCAGGATGTGAAGGCCTCGCCGCAGCCCATCATCATGTTCATCGACGAAGCCCACATGATGATCGGCGCCGGTGGCGCGGCCGGTCAGGGCGACGCGGCAAACCTGCTGAAGCCGGCCCTGGCGCGTGGTGAGCTGCGCACGATCGCGGCCACGACCTGGGCCGAATATAAGAAGTACTTCGAGCGCGACCCCGCCCTGACCCGCCGCTTCCAGGTGGTCAAGGTCGAGGAGCCGGACGAGAAGAACGGCATCGACATGCTGCGTGGCATCGCCAACGTGATGGAGAAGCATCACCAGGTGCGCGTGCTCGACGAAGCGGTGCAGGAGGCGGTGCGTCTATCCAACCGCTACATCGCCGGCCGGCAGTTGCCCGACAAGGCGATCAGCGTGCTCGACACCGCTTGCGCGCGTGTCGCCATGGGCCTCGCCTCGACGCCGCCGGCGGTAGAGGATCTGCGCCGCCGCATCGGCCTGCTCGACAACCTGATCAACATCCAGAAGCGCGAGCAGCAGGCGGGCACCGACCACCAGGAAGAGATCACCGAGGGCGAGGAATTGCTGGCCAAGCTCAAGGAAGAGCTGGTGGCGATGGAAGAGCGCTGGAAGGCGGAGAAGGTCCTCGTCGACGAGGTCACCAAGCTGCGCGCCGAGCTCGAGGGCGAGGCCAACGAGGCCGATCGTCCGGCCAAGAAGGCGGCGCTCGACGAGAAGTGGGAAGCGCTGAAGAAGCT
>JAFAZJ010000039.1 GCA_019239835.1 Alphaproteobacteria bacterium
GTAGAACTTCGGCTCGGCCGGGTTGCCCCACTCGACGAACTCCGGCGGCGTCAGCGGCAGGGTCGCATCGAGCATGGTCGACAGCACGTCGACGAACGGCACCATCGCCAGCACCGCCCCGAACAGATCGGGCCGCATGTTGGCCACGGCGCCCATCAGCATGCCGCCGGCGCTGCCGCCCATCGCGGCGATGCGGCCCGGTGCCGTGCGCTTGTTCTCGATCAGATACTCGGCACAGGCGATGAAGTCGTCGAAGGTGTTGCGCTTGCTGAGCAGCTTGCCGGTCTCATACCAGGCGCGGCCCATCTCCTGCCCGCCCCGGATATGGGCGATGGCCCAGGCCATGCCACGGCGCAGGAACGGGATGCGGTTGGCCGAAAAGCCGGCATCCATCGACGCGCCGTAGGAGCCGTAGCCGTAGAGCAGCAGCGGCGCCTCGCCGTGCGGCTGCGTATCGCGATGGCGCACCAGCGAGATCGGCACCTTCACGCCATCCCTGGCCGTCGCCCACAGGCGCTCGACGACATAAGCGCCCGGATCGTGGCCCGGCACGTGCTTTTCCTGCACGACGTCGAGGCGCGATGCGGCGACGTGATAGTCAAACCACGTCGTCGGACGAGCCGGCGACTCGTAGATCAGCCGCAAGGTCGGGCGATCCCACTGATGGCCGCCCATCGCCGAGACGGTGAAAGCCGGATCGGGAAAGGTCACGACGCGCCCGTCGGCGGCGCTCTCATGGCCGCCCGGTACGACCCGCACGCGCTTCATGCCCTCGGCGCGCTCGACCATCCACCAGAAGTCGCGCGCTGCGCCGTAACCGGCAATGAAGACGTCGTCAGATGGCGGCACGACCTCACGCCAGTTCGCCTCGGCCGGGTCGGCCAACGGTGCGCGCACGATGCGGAAGTTCAGGTGCTTGTCGTTGGTGCGGATCAGCAGCTCCTCGCCGCGATCGGTGACGTCGTACTCATGATCAGCGCGACGCGGCAGGATCATGCGTGGCGCGCGCATCGGGTCGTCGAGCGCAATCAGCTGCGTCTCACTGCTGTTCTTGGCCGCCGACTCGATGATCAGGAAGCGGCCGGAGGCGCTTTCGCCGATGCCGAGGAAGAAGCCGGGATCGCTCTCCTCGTAGATGATCGGATCATCGCCCGTCGCGCCGCGCTCGTGACGGTGCAGCCAGCGCGGCCGTTGCTTGTCGTCCTGGCGGATGTAGAAAACGGTGCGCGAATCGCTCGACCATCCCAGGCCCGGTGAGCATTCGACCTTCAGCGTCTCGACATCGGTGCCCGTATCAAGATCGCGGATGCGCAGTCGCAGACGTTCCGAGCCATCGAGATCATCGAGGATCGCCAGCCACCGATGATCCGGCGATACCGCCCAATCGCGCACGGCGTAGTAGGACTGCCCTGCCCCCTCGATGTTGGCATCGAGAAAGACCTGCTCTGGGTCTGTGAACGTCGTGCGGCGATACCACAGCGGATATTCCTTGCCCGGCACGAAGCGGTGGCCGTACCAGCGACCGTGCAGCCATTCCGGCGGTGCGCTGTCATCGGGAATCACCAGCGCCTTGAACTCCTCCAGCAGCGCCGGCCGGATGTCATCCGCGCCGCCCAGCACCGTGTTGCAGTAGGTGTTCTCGGCACGCAGGTATGACAGCACCCGCTCGTCCTTGACGTCCGGGTAACCGGGATCGCGCAGCCAATGCCAGGGATCGTCACGTCCATCGGCGTGGCGATAGGGAACCTCGGCCGCTTTCGGCGGCGGCACGAACGCGGACTGTCGAAAACGGCTCACAGCGGGATGTTGCCGTGCTTGCGCCAGGGATTGTCGAGCTTCTTGTTCTTCAAGAGCTCGAGCGCCTTGCAGATCCGCCGGCGCGTGCCGTGCGGCATGATCACGTCGTCGATGAAGCCGCGGTTGGCGGCAACGAAGGGATTGGCGAATTTCTCGCGGTATTCCTTCTCGCGCGCGGCGATCTTGCCGGCATCGCCGATGTCGGAGCGGAAGATGATCTCCACCGCACCCTTGGCGCCCATGACCGCGATCTCGGCGCCCGGCCAGGCGTAGTTCATATCGCCGCGCAAATGCTTGGACGCCATGACGTCGTAGGCGCCGCCATAGGCCTTGCGGGTGATCACCGTGACCTTGGGCACCGTGGCCTCGGCATAGGCGTAGAGCAGCTTGGCACCGTGCTTGATGATGCCGCCGAACTCCTGCGCCGTGCCCGGCAGGAAGCCCGGTACGTCGACAAAGGTGACGATCGGGATGTTGAAGGCGTCGCAGAAGCGCACGAAGCGCGCGGCCTTCTTCGAGGAGTCGATATCGAGGCAGCCGGCCAGCACCATCGGCTGGTTGGCGACGAAGCCCACTGTGTCGCCGTTCATGCGGCCCAGGCCGATGACGATGTTGCCGGCATAGTCGGCCTGCAGCTCGAAGAAATCGCCCTCGTCGCAGACCTTCAGGATCAGCTCCTTGATGTCATAGGGCTTGTTCGAGTTGGCCGGCACCAGGGTGTCGAGCGAGAAGTCGTCGCGCAGCGCGGTGTCGTTAGTCGGCCGCTGCGGCGCCTTCTCGCGATTGTTCAGCGGCAGGAAATCGTAGAAGCGGCGCAGCTGCAGTAGTGTCTCGATGTCGTTCTCAAACGCGAGGTCGGCAACACCGGACTTCGAGGTGTGGGTGATCGCACCACCCAGTTCCTCCTGCGTCACGGTCTCGTGCGTCACGGTCTTCACGACGTCGGGACCAGTGACGAACATGTAGGAGCTGTCTTTCACCATGAAGATGAAATCGGTCATCGCCGGCGAATAGACCGCGCCGCCCGCGCAGGGGCCCATGACCACCGAGATCTGCGGGATCACGCCGGAGGCCATGACGTTGCGCTGGAAGACGTCGGCATAGCCCGCCAGCGAGTCCACGCCTTCCTGGATGCGCGCGCCGCCGGAATCGTTGAGCCCGATCACCGGCAGGCCGTTCTTCATCGCCGTATCCATGACCTTGCAGATCTTGCCGGCATGGGCGGCCGACAGCGCGCCACCGAAGACGGTGAAATCCTGGCTGAACACCATCACCGGGCGCCCGTTGATCCTCCCATGCCCGGTGACCACGCCGTCGCCGGGGATGCGGTTGTCGGCCATGCCGAAATCGGTGCTGTCGTGCTCGACGAACATGTCGAACTCCTCGAACGAGTCCTCGTCGAGCAGCACCTCCAGGCGCTCGCGCGCGGTCAGCTTGCCCTTGGCGTGCTGCGCATCGATGCGGCGCTCGCCGCCACCCAGTCGCGCGGCAGCCCGCTTCTTCTCGAGCATCTGGAGGTTTTCCAGCATGGGCGATCCCCGATCCTTCCGCTATACCATTGGCGGCCCGACGAAAAACGCCTGCCCATAGCATCGCCTTTCGCCCGGCGCCAGCCGCGCCGGACCGCGCTGCGGACGCCGGTACCCAACCTGTGGCATCCTACGGCAGGGCGGCAGAACGGAGGTCCCTTGAGCGGAATGCGGGCACTGGCGATGGTTTGCGGCGCGCTGATTGCCGGCGGTGCGGCCCTGCGTCTGGGCGCGGACCTGCTCACCCTCGTCCAGCACCTGTCCGGCCTGCTGTTCACGCTGGAGCCGGCGTGGCTGGCGCAGGCCGTCTCGATCCTGTTCGTCTCAGGCGCGCTGCTGAGCCTGCCGCTGCAAGTCCGCCTGGCAGCCGACTCGTCCGACGCCGGCAGGCCGTGGCTATTCGCCGGTCCCGGCGCCGTGATCGCCGCCGCGCTGGTCCTCACAGCGGGTGCAGTGCCCATTCTCTACGGCGGGGAGAACCTCCTGGAGGCGCTCGCCCGTCACCTGTCGATGAATCTCGGCGGCATGGTCGAGGCGTTGCCCGTCATGCTCCTGCTGCTCGGTCTGCTGGCGATGGCCGGCCGGGCCGGGCCGGCGGCCGGTGCCCTGTTGGCGGCGCCGTTGATCATGCTGACCGTGCTGTCCTTGATCCTGAACGTCAGCATCGCCGGCTCGACCTTGACCGCCAGCCTGCCGATGCTGCTCTGCGCGGGCGCACTCCTGCCGGCGGTGATCCACGGCCGCCGCCCGGCGCTGGCAGTCTGGCCGGCCGCCGCCGTCGCCATCGCTGGCTTCGCCGTTGTCCTGATATCGGGGCTGCTGACGGCAAGCGAGCTGACCGCCATCCTGCTGGTGCCGGGGATCGCGGCGGGGATCGTCGGCTACCTGGGCGCGCCGCCGCCCGTACGCGGCGTCTGGCTCGAGCGCGCGGCCACCGATCTCGGTGGGCTGATCCTCGCGCTGATGGCGCTGAACCTCGTCACGGTTCTCTTGTCGTCAATTTCCCCGATCGTCGAGGTGAAGCGGGAACTGTCCGGCGTGATGCCTGCGGCCATGCTCGGGCTGACGTTCATCGGCTACGTCATCGTGGCGTCCTTCGCCACGCCGCTGGTGAGCGTGGCCCTCATTCTGATCATGATCAGCGCGGCTTATGGTGCCGGCGTGCCCGCCGACGTCCTTGTCGTCGGCCTGACCGTCGCGGCGTTGCAGATCTCGGTCACACGGGGCGTCGCACGCGAAGGCACGCCGTTGCCCGGTTCGGTCGTCCTGCCGCCAAGCCAGGCGTCATGGGCGCAGATGCTGATCATGATCGTCTTCACCTTGATCGGCGTCGCCTCGATCCTCGGCTGGGTCTGAAACTCAGCGGATACGGTAGACGCAATCCCAGACATGGGCGCGCATGAACGCGTCGAGCGCCGATCGGCTGCCGTTGAAGGCGTTGCGATCGACCGGCTGGCCGTCGATGCGCGAGACCGGCAAGAGCTCGGTCGCAGTGCGCTCGCCATCGGTGTATTGCCAGAGCACGAAGCTGCGCCACGGCAGGCCGTCGAGCCTGGGGCCGGAGCCGTCGCGCAACAGGCCGGCACCTTCGGCGCGCAGGCTGGCGACCCACAAGGGCTGGCTGCCAAGCAATTGCCAGAGGCCCGGTCGCTCGGCGATGTCGCCCTGGCGATCTCTCAGGAAGTTTTCGTAGCTGTAGATCAGGATCGGCTTGCCGGTGCGCGCGATCACGCGGCGGATGAAATTGCCCAGCTCGACCGCCGACATGTAGTTGTCGGGATCGCTGCTCGTGGGCTCCCAATCGACCGCCAGCAGGATGCGCCGGTTCGCCGAAGACAGCCGGTCGCACGCAGCTTTCACGACCTTGAGGAAATCGTCGGCCTGCTGCGTGCCGGTACCGGTGCGCGTGCCGACGTGATAGGCGCCCATGCCGTAGCCATGCGCCGCCGCCAGGCCCAGCCGCTCCTCGAAGCGGAAATCGGCGTCGCTGAAATTGCCGATGTCCAGCCCAATGGTGGCGCGATGGATGATGACCGACACGGCATGGCGCGTGCGCAGGCGGGCAT
>JAFAZJ010000087.1 GCA_019239835.1 Alphaproteobacteria bacterium
CGCCGGTCGGCAGATCACGCTCTTCCTCGAGGACACCGCGTCGGATCCAAAGATCGCCGTCGGCAACGTCCGCAAGCTGATCCAGGAGCGCAAGGTCGACGTCGTGCTGGGCGGCATCACCTCGGCGATGCGCCAGGCGATCAAGGACCCGATCGTCAACCGCGGCCGCACGCTATACATCTATCCGCAGCTCTACGAAGGCCAGGAGTGCACCAAGAACCTGTTCTGCACCGGCCCGACACCGGCGCAGCAATGCGACGAGCTGATCCCCTACATCATCAAGAAGCTGGGCAAGAAGCGCTTCGCCATGCCCAGCGCCAACTACGTCTGGCCGCAGCTGCTGAACAAGTACGCGCGCAAGGTCATTGAATCCAACGGCGGCGAGGTGGTGTTCGAGGAGTACTACCCGCTCGATCAGCCCGAGTACTCGGCGACCATCGGCAAGATCAAGGACGGCAAGGTCGACGTGGTGTTCAACACCGTGATCCCGCCCGGCCTGCAGCCCTTCGTGAAGCAGCTCTACGAGTCGGGCTTCCAGAAGAACGGCGGCGTGCTGTCCTGCGTCTACTACGATGAGAACCTGCTGAACTATCATCCGGCGCAGGAGATGGAAGGCCTTTACAGCTGCCTCGACTACTTCCAGTCGATCGACGATCCGTTCAGCAAGCAGCTGCAGGTCGACTACATGAAGAAGTTCCCCGATACCAAGTACCTGTTCACCGCCGGCTCGGCGGCGACCGGCATGTATCGCGGCGTGAAGTTCTACGAAGCGGCTGTGAAGGCGACCGGCGGCAAGCTCGATCGCGACTCGGTCTCGGCGGCGATGGACAAGGCCAAGATCGAGCAGGGCCCGGGCGGCGGCGCCGAGATGGTGCCGGGCAAGATGCACTGCAAGATGAACATGTACGTCGCGCAGTGCAAAGTCGACGCCGGCAAGACCCGCTACGACGTCATCAGCACGGCCAAGATGGTCGATCCCAAGGAATGCTGAACGAGGTCGGTGCCGGCGCAGAGGCGGCGCCCATGAGTGATACGCGTACAGCGCCGGGCAGCAGCAAGCCTGCTTCCCGGCGCCGGCTACCCACCGGCGTGTTGCCGCTCGTCGAGGGTACGACCTTGCTGGTGGCGATCGCCGTGCCGTTCGTCTTTGCCCAGCGGACGGATCTGGTGACCTTGGCCACCAACGTGCTGATCCTCTCGCTGCTGGCCATCAGCTTCGACCTGTGCTGGGGCTTGTCGGGCATCATGAGCTTCGGCCAGGCGCTGTTCTTCGGCGTCGCCGGCTACGTCATCGCGCTGGTCGGCCGCGACCTCGAGTTCAGCGAGCTATGGGGCACCTTGCCGCTCGCGGTGCTGGTGGGCCTGGTGCTCTCGGCCCTGTTCGCGGCATTCCTGCTGCTCGGCCGCAGGCCGCCGACGACGATCTTCGTCGCATTGGGCACGCTCACTGGCTCCTACGCCGCGGAGCGGCTGGTCTCGGGCTGGCAATATGTCGGCGCCGGCAACGGGTTGTCGTCGGTCAAGCTGCTGAAGATCGGCGCTTACGAGTTCGTCGAAGGCACCGCGTTCTATTGCCTGGCGCTGGCAATCCTGCTGCTGGTCTATGGCGGCGCCCGCTACCTCAAGCGCTCGCAGCTGGGACTCGTGCTGGCGGGCATGCGCCAGAACGAGGAGCGGCTGGCGTTCTACGGTTACCGCGTGCAACTGTTCAAGGCGCTGGTCTTCTCGCTGGCCGGCGGTGTCGCCGGCCTGGGCGGCGCGCTTTACAGCTACCATCAGGGCTTCATCGGCCCCGGCAACATGGGCCCCGGCCTGTCCACCGCGGCGGTGATCTACTGCCTGTTCGGCGGCTCGGGCACGATCATCGGGCCGATCCTTGGCACCGCCGTGGTCGAGGTGCTGTCCTATGTGCTCGCGGACATCGACGCGATCAAGCGCATCTGGCCGGTGATCCTGGGCGGCGTGCTGCTGATCGTCGTGATGTTCCAGCCCCGCGGCATCCTTGGCCTGTTCGTGTCCGAACGCGAGCGCATCGGCAGTTACGGCGTGCGCCGCAAGGACAAGGGCTGAGCCATGGCGCTGCTCGAGATCCGGGGCGTCGGCAAATCGTTTCGCGGGCTGCGCGCGCTCGACGGCGTGGATATCGACGTGCAGAGCGGCTCGTTCCACGGCCTGATCGGCCCCAACGGCTCGGGCAAGAGCACGCTCTTGAAGGCGATCGCCGGCGCGCATTTCGCCGATAGCGGCAGCATCACCTTCGCCGGCCGCGATATCACCCGCGCCACGCCTTACGAGCGCGCCCGCGCAGGCCTCAGCCTGAAGTTCCAGATCACCGCCGTGCTGCCGGAGATCACGGCGTACGACAACATCCTGCTGGCCGCGCAATCGGGCGAGTCGCTGACCAGCCTGCTGTTCTCGCGCCGCCGCCGCGCGCTGGACGACGAGGTGTGGTCGCTGCTCGAGCGCTTCCGTCTCGCCGACCGCGCGCACGATCTCGCCGGTGACCTCAGCCACGGCCAGCAGCAATGGCTGGAGATCGCGACGGCGCTGGCGTTGAAGCCCAAGCTGCTGCTGCTCGACGAGCCGACCGGTGGCATGAGTCCGCAGGAACGCCGCGTCACCGGCGAGCTGCTGGAGCCGATCAAGTCGGACTGCGCACTGGTGATCGTCGAGCACGACCTGCATTTCATCCGCGACATCTGCGATCGGCTGACGGTGCTCGACCAGGGCAAGGTCCTCGACCAGGGCGACGTCGAATCGATCCAGCGTTCCGCCAAGGTCCAGCAGGTGTACACGACCCGTGTCTGACACCGCGCTCCTCACCGTCCAGAACCTCTGCGCCGGATACGGACGCAGCCAGGTGCTGTTCGACGTGTCGCTGACGGCGCCGGCGCGCGGCGGCATCGCCGTGCTTGGCCGCAACGGCGCGGGCAAGTCTACCCTGCTGCGCACGCTGTTCGGTGAGCTCCCGCCGCTGTCGGGTGTGATCATCCTGTCGGACGCGCCGGTCAACGCGCTGCCGGCCGAGGAACGTATCCGCCGCGGCCTGGGCTACGTGCCGCAGGATTACGCGATCTTCTCCAAGCTGTCGGTGCGCGAGAATTTGCTGCTGGGCGCCATCCGCCAGCCCAAGCGCGACGCGATCGACGACGCGCTCGATTTCTTTCCCAAGCTGGCGCAGCGCCTCGACCAGACGGCGGGCACGCTCTCGGGCGGCGAGCGCAAGATGCTCGCCATCGGCCGCGCCATCCTCGGCCGGCCGCGCCTGCTGTTGCTCGACGAGCCGACCGAAGGCGTCTGGGTCGGCGTCATCGAGGAGATCGCCGATCGCCTGCGCCTGCTGCTGCGCGAGATGACGGTGATCATCGTCGAGCAGCACATCGAGCTCGCGCTCGACCTCGCCGGCTACGCCTACGTCATGGATCGCGGCCGCATCGCGCTCGAAGGCGCCGCGTCAGCAGTCAAGTCCGACCCCGCTCTCATCACGCATCTCGCGCCCTGAGGAGGAAACCATGGCTGTGCAAGTACCGACGCCGACACAGTTGCGTGCAGCCGCCGACGAGATCGGCCTGTCCCTGACCGATGCCGATGTCAGCTCGTTCATCGAGCTGATCCGTCCCAGCATCGGCGCTTACAACGTCGTCGATGCGATGCCCGACAACCTGCCCGAGGTGAAGTATCCGCGCACGCCGGGCAGGCGGCCGTCGGCGGAGGAGAACAAGCACAATGCCTGGTACTACAAGACCACGGTGAAAGGCGCCGCGAACGGCAAGCTCAAGGGCAAGACCGTGGCGCTGAAGGACAACATCATGCTGGCCGGCGTGCCAATGATGAACGGCGCCTCGACGCTCGAAGGCTACGTCCCCGACATCGACGCCACCGTCGTGCAGCGTGTCCTGGATGCCGGCGCCACGATCGTCGGCAAGACGCATTGCGAGTACTACTGCATGTCCGGCGGCAGCCACACCAACGCCGCCGGCGCCGTGCACAACCCGCACAAGATGGGCTACTCGGCCGGCGGCTCGTCCTCGGGCAGTGCCGTCGTGGTGGCGCTGGGCGAGGCCGATATGGCGCTGGGCGGCGACCAGGGCGGTTCGATCCGCATGCCCGCGTCGTTCAGCGGCATCTACGGCATGAAGCCGACGCATGGGCTGGTTCCCTATACCGGCATCATGCCGATCGAGATCTACGTCGATCACACCGGCCCGATGACCAAGTCGGTCTCCGACAGCGCGTTGCTGCTGGAAGTGCTGGCCGGACCCGACGGCTACGACCCGCGCCAGTACAACGTGAAGACCCACGAGTACACCAAGTCGCTCGAGGGCGGCGTGAAGGGCATGAAGATCGGCGTGGTGAAGGAGGGCTTCCAGCAGCCCAACGCCGAGCAGGCGGTGAACGCCAAGGTGCGCAAGGCGGCGAAGCACTTCGAATCGCTGGGCGCCAGCGTCGAGGAGGTGTCGATCCCGATGCATCTGATCGCGCCGGCACTGTGGACGCCGATCGGCACCGAGGGCATGACGCAGACGATGATGTACGGCGACGGCTACGGCGTCAGCCGGCCGGACCTCTATGTGACCAGCCTGATGGACTTCCACCGCCATTGGCGCACCCGCGCCAACGAGCTGTCGGAGACCACCAAGATCTTCCTGATGCTGGGCACCTACATCCGCAAGAACTACGGCAGCCGCTACTACGGCAAAGCGATGAACATCACCCGTCTGCTCACCGCCGCCTACGATGCGGCGCTCGCCAAGTACGATCTGCTGCTGATGCCGACGACGCCGATCAAGGCGACGGAGCTGCCGGCAGCGGACGCACCGCGCGAGCTCTACGTCGAGCGGGCGCTGAACATGATCTCCAACACCGCGCCGTTCGACATCACGCATCATCCGTCGATGGCGCTGCCCTGCGGCTTCATCGACGGCCTGCCGGCTTCGGTGATGCTGACCGGCAAGCATTTCGACGAGCCGACGATCTATCGCGCGGCCTACGCCTTCGAGCAGTCGGGCGACTGGAAGTCGATGTAGCCTTTTGCCTTGCCCCGGAGGGGGAAGGTGGCGTGCAGCGCCGGATGGGGGATGTTGAAGACGGACTCCTGCGTTCGGCTTCGACATCCCCCTTCCGCCCTTCGGGCACCTTCCCCCTCCGGGGGAAGGCGATTGTCAGCCCGCAAACTTCCACGCCTTGATCCGGCCGACGTTCTTGGCGTCGATCGGCGGTGTCTCGGCGAATTGCGCCGCCGCGACGTCGCCCAGCGCCTGGTGGAAGCGGTTGCTGACGACGATCTCGCTCGGGCCGGCGGTCGCCATCAGACGGGCTGCCATGTTCACCGCGTCGCCGATGAAGCCGTAGTGCCGCGAGGAGAACGCGCGCAGGCGCATCAGGTTGAGGTCGCCCATGGCGATGCCGAGATGCACCCCCTTGGCGTCCTGCACGCGATCGATGCGCCGCTGCCAGTGGTCGGAGACCGATTCGCCGATATCGACCAGCCGGCGCGCGCAGGCGAGCGCCGCCTCGGCGTCGCCCCGCCGCGGCGCAGGATAGCCGAAGACGCCGATCACCTCGTCGCCGACGAACTTGTCCATCATGCCGCCGGCGTCGAGCACCGCCTGGCGCGCCTGTGAGTAGAACGAGGTCAGCGCCAGGCGCACCAGCGCGTCGTCCCGCGTGTCGCGCACGTAGCTCGAGAAGGCGCAGAGATCGGCGATGACGATGATGATGTCGCGGTAGGCGCCCGGCTGCATCACATCGTCGGGCCCAAATCCGCGCTCGCGATGCAGATGCGACAGGGTCCACGGGCTGAAGTGCCACAGCAGCGTCGGCATCATGCGCTCGTCGGCGGCCTTGCCGAAGGCAGCCTGCCACTCGGCCCGCATCACCGCATCGCGGATCAGGCGCAGGCTGCCACCGGTGAAGCCGTCGAGGTCGAGATCGAAACAGGTCTTCACGCGGCGAAGCAACTCCTGCTCGCCCCAAGCCTCGATTGCGAGGTCGGACGACAGGCGCTCGCGCAGCTGGGCGAGCGTCGCCGGCCAATCCCTGTCATCGACCAGGTCGCTCACCAGCAGCAGGCGGCGTGCCTTCGAGTCCGGGTTGCGGTCGTACTTGCGCGCCAAGCGCTCGACCAGCTCGCGGCCGCTGAAGCCCCACTTCACCTCGACGAAATAGGGCGCCGTGGCCGGCGGCGCGATGTGCAGGTCGGCGAAGGCGCCGGGCTGCCCCAACGACACCTCGCGGCGCACGACGATGGCTTCCGCCGCGGCGCCGTCGCGCGCGACGTGGTCCATGCGGCAGAGCTCGCCGCAGATCTCCTCGAGAAAGAGCCGTACCTCGCCCAGATCGGGCTCGTCCGCCGCCATCAATGACTCTCGCGCCGCTCCGTCAGCCAGCGGCCGCAGGATATCAGGTCGGGCTCGATGCCGATGCCCGGCGCGTGCGGAATTGGCAGCGCGCCATCGCGCAGCGGCGGCAGGGCGACCAGCGCGGTGCGCAGCGGGTTGTCGTTGGCGTCGATTTCCAGACGGCCGGCGCCGCCGGACGCGGCCAGGACGTGCGCCGATTGCATCAATCCCACGCCGCCGCTCAGCCAGTGCGGACAGTAGCGCTTGCCGGCATCGACCGCAGCGCACCCGACCGCGAAGCAACCGCTGACACCGCCCCATTTGCCGATGTCGGGCTGGATCACCTGCAACACGCCGCCGCGCGCCGCGGCGACCAGGTCGCCACCGCGCAGATTCTCGCCGCCGGCCAGCGGGATGTCGTAGGCCGCGGCGCAGGTGCGCCACTCGACCTCGGGCCGGTCGGCGACGATCGGCTCCTCGACCCAGTCGAGACCGAACTCGGCCATGGTGGGCGCCAGCCGCACCGCCTCCTCGACGCCCCAGCCCTGATTGACATCGACCATCAGCCGCTCGGTGTCGTCGAGCATCTGCTGCAAGGTCTTGAGGTTGCCGAGATCGGTGTCCTCGCCGAAGCCGATCTTCTGCTTGAAAGCGCGATAGCCTTCGCTGCGCTTGCGCTCGACAATCGCCGGGCCGTCACCGGGATTGAGCCCGCTGGCATAGGCCGGCACCGCGCCCGGCGTGCCGCCGAGCAAAGTGCACAGCGGCTTGCCGGCGCGCCGCGCCGCGAGATCCCACACCGCCTGGTCGAGACCGGCCAGCGCCGCGGCCAATGGCCCGGGCTCGCCGCTCTGCACCGCCCAGACATGGGTCGCAGCGCTCAGCGTGCGCCAGAAAGCGGCGGGATCGCTGACCGTCTGGCGCAACGCGCGCGGCGCCACGGCGGCATGCAGCACGCGCGCACGATGCTCGGCGCCGTAGGACGGGAAGTTGCTCCAGATCTCGCCCCAGCCATGCGCGCCATCACGATCCTCGACGCGCACCAGCGCCGCCACGCGATCGGTGAAGGTACCGAAGCTGGCCACGACCGGCTTCTCGATCGGCACGCGGAAGACGAAGGTCTCGACGCGCGCGATGGTGAAGGGTGTGATGGCGGGCGAGGTAAGCGACATGTCAGACACGATCTAGCCGCGTCCCCGCACGGCGCACAAGGCTTTGAGCATGTCATCTGCAAGATCACGACGCAGTGATAAGCACCGCTAGGTGCGCTCGGCGATCAGGTCGACGAGGGCGCCGAAGGTCGGCACGTGCGAGAGGTCGTCGTCGCTCAGCGCCACGCCAATGCGGCGCTCGACGCCGAGCGCAACTTCAATGGCATCCAGCGAATCGCCCAACGCTTCGGGCATCGGTGTCGCCTCGTCGAGATTCACCGGCGGGCGGCCCAGCGCCGTCACGATGTCGGCGATCGCCTCGCGCGTCCAGCATGCCTCGTTACGTACCGTGATCATCGTCTTCTCCTATGAAATGACGATATTGAACACCGTTCAATAATGGTGCTTGCGATAGCGCGAGTCAACGGAAATATTGAACGTCGTTCATTCCAACTGAATGCAATGGCCCGACGCTCCGACCACAGCCCGCAGGAATTGCGTGCGATGATCATCGATGCTGCCGAGCGCCTGGTGGCGCAGGGCGGCACGGCGGCGGCCAATGCGCGCGAGATCGCCGCGGCGATCGGCTACACGCCGGGCACGATCTACAATCACTTCGCCAATCTCGACGACCTGATCCGCCACGTCACCGCGCGCACGGTCGATGGCCTGGCGACGGCGCTGTCGTCGGTGAGCGAAACCGATCCGGTGCGCCAGCTGCACGCCATGGCGGATGCCTACATCGCCTTCACGACGAAGAACCGCAGGCTGTGGGCGGCGGCGTTCGAGCCGTTGGCCAAGGCCTCGGCGACGCGCGAGGCGTGGTATCGCGCGACGCTCGAACGGCCGCTGGCGCTGCTGCAGGACGCGCTCAAGCCCCTCGATCCCGGCGCCAGCGAGGAGGAGCGGCGGGTCGCGGCGCTGTCGACCTGGGGCGCGCTGCACGGCGTGGTGACCCTGGTCGAAGGCGATGGCCGCATCGGCCGGCTCGACGCGGCGCCGGCGCCCGAGATGGTGCACTTCCTGATCGACTGCGTGATCGCCGGCCTCGCCGCGCGGCGCAAGTCCGCGCGCCGCAACGGCCGCTCATGAGCGCAAGCGTCGCCGACGCCGACCGTGCGCACGAGGCGGGCCGGCTGGAAGAGGCTGTCGCGCTCTACCGCGAGGCGCTGAAGGCCAACCCGAGCTCGGGCGAGGGCTGGTACGGCCTGGGATCGGCGGCGTTGTCGCTGGGCGCGCAGGGCGAGGCCGTCGCCGCATTGGCGAGGGCGATCGACTGCGGTGCAAACGCGGCGCCTGTTCATCTCGCTTTGGGCCGCGCGCTGTTCGCGCTGGGCGAGGTCGAGGCGGCGATCGACCAGTACACGCGCATCGAGAAAGCTCCCGATCCTGCGCATGGCGTGATGGCGCTGATGAACAAGGCCGTGGCGATTCCGGGCGACCCGCGTGCCGACAACGCCAGCGTGCTGCGCGCGCGTCGTGACTGGGCGCGCGCCGAGGCCGCGACGATCAAGGCGGCGCCCGGTGCGACACGCCGACAGCGGGCGCGTGGCGAAAGGCTGAAGGTCGGCTACGTCTCCTCGTTCTTCGCCGCGGCGAACTGGATGAAGCCGGTCTATGGCGTGATCAACCGGCACGACCGCGCGGCCTTCGAGGTCCACTTGTTCTGCGATGGCGGCCTGCCGTCGGCCGAGGTGGGCTACCGCGACCACGATTCCGATATCGTGCACCGCATCCGCAATGCCAGCACGGCGGAGCTGGCCGACTACGTCCGCCGCATCGGCGTCGACGTGCTGGTCGATCTCAACGGCTACAGCGTGCCCGGCCGCCTGGGCCTTTATCTGCGCCGGCCGGCACCGGCGATCATCGGCTGGTTCAATATGTTCGCCACCTCGGGGATGCCAGGCTACGGCCATATCGTCGGCGACGAGCAGGTGATCGCGCGCCGCGAGGAGCGGCACTACAGCGAGCGCGTCTGGCGTGTGCCCGGCAGCTATCTCGCCTTCGAGGTGGCGTATCGCGTGCCCGATGTCGCGCCGCCGCCGTGTCTCGAGGCGCGCCACATCACCTTCGGCTGCCTGGGCTCGCAGTACAAGATCACCGACGGCGTGATCGCCGCCTGGGCCGCGATCCTCGGGCGTGTGCCGATGTCACGGCTCTACCTGCGCAACGGCGAGCTGTCGGACGAGTCGAGCCGGATCGCGGTGCTGAAGCGATTCGCCAAGGTTGGCATCGAGAGCGCGCGTATCGACATGGAAGGCCGCGCCGGTCACTTCGACTTCCTGGCCTCGTATGCGCGTGTCGACATCGCGCTCGACACCTTCCCATACAACGGCGGGACGACAACGACGGAGGCGCTGTGGCAGGGCGTGCCGGTGCTGAGCTTCGACGGCGATCGCTGGGCCTCGCGCACCAGCAAGTCGCTGCTGGTCGCGGCCGGCCTGGGCGAATGGTGCCTGGCCGACGAAGCTGGCTACATCGAGCGGGCGGTCGCGCTCGCCAGCGATGCGGCGACGCCGGGGATGCTGGGCGAGATGCGCACCATTATGCGCACGCGACTCGCGGCGTCGCCGGTTTGCGACTGCGCGAGCCTGTGCCGCGCGCTCGAGGACATCTACCGGCGGGTCGCCGGCTGAGCCTACTTCACGCGCTCGAGGATGCTGACGTAGTTCGCCACCGCGGCCCCGCCCATGTTGAACACGGCGCCGAGCCTGGGCGATGCAAGCTGCATCGAGCCGGCCGCCTCGGCGAGCTGCATCGAGCTCATCACGTGCATCGACACGCCGGTGGCGCCAACGGGATGGCCCTTGGCCTTCAGGCCGCCGGAGACGTTGACCGGCAGCTTGCCGTCGCGCTCGGTCCAGCCCTCGAGGATGGCGCGCTCGCCCTGGCCGCGCGGGGTGAGCCCCATCGCCTCGTACTCGATCAGCTCGGCCGAGGTGAAGCAGTCATGCGTCTCGACGAAGCTGAGATCCAAGAGGTCGAGCCGCGCCGACTGGAGCGCGCGCTGCCAGGCGAGCGTCGGCCCATCGAACTGGATGATGTCGCGCTTGCTCATGGGCAGGAAGTCGTTGACGTGCTCGGCGGCACGGAAGGCGATCGCCTGCTTCATGCCGAGCGCCGTGTCGCTGTCGGCGAGGATCACCGCCGCCGCGCCGTCGGTCACCGGCGAGCAATCGGTGCGCTTCAGGGGGCCGGCGACGAAGGGGTTCTTGTCCGAGGGATTGCGGCAGAAGGCGTAGTCGAACTCGCGCTGGAAATGCGCGTAGGGATTCTTGATGCCGTTCTTGTGCGCCTTCACGGCGATGCGTGCGAGCGCGTCGGACTTGTCGCCGTAGCGCTGGAAATAGGTCGAGGTGATCTTGCCGAAGATGCCGGCGAAGCCTGCCTCGATCTCGGCCTCCTCGGCGACATAGGACGCCTTGATCAGCACGTCGCCGGCCTGCGTGCTGTTGAGCTCGGTCATCTTCTCGACGCCGACCACCAGCACGAAGCGCGCTTTCTTGGCCGCCAGCGAGTTGATGCCCATGTGGATCGCCGCCGAGCCGGTGGCGCAGGCGTTTTCGACCCGGGTCGAGGGCTTGAAGCGCAGGTCGGGGTGGGTCTGCAGCGGCAGCGAGGAGTGGAACTCCTGCTTCACGAAGCCGCCGTTCATGTTGCCGACATAGATCACGTCGACGTCCTTCGGCTCGATGCCGGCATGCGCCATGGCCTCGCTGGCGACCTTCACCACCAGCGACTCACTGGTCTCGCCATCGAGCTTGCCGAACTTGGAATGGGCCCAGCCCACGATGCAGGCGGTCATGGAACTCTCCTTGGCGTTTAGAGCCGACCCTAGTCGCACCCTGTCGGCAGGTCAAATATGTGTATATGCACTGAATGGCCGACGGACAAGGGGCCGGGTCCGCGTATGCGGAAACGGCGCTATGCTCCGATGATGGTGATCACGGGCCGGATACTGGCGCTCCTGCTCGCGCTTCTGGCGTCGGGTGCACCGGCAGCCCTGGCCCAGACGCGTCCCGCGCGTCCGCCGCAGCAGGACACGCCGCCACCGTCGCCCACTTGCCTGATCAAGGGCAATGTCTCCGCCCGGGGCGAGCGCATCTATCATCCGCCGGGCTGCCGCTACTACGACTCGACGAAGATCGATCCCGCGCGCGGCGAGCGCTGGTTCTGCAACGAGGCGGAAGCCTTGGCGGCGGGATGGCGCCGCACCAAGGTCTGCTGAGGCGAAACCTTGACCATGACGTGGCAAAACCACGTCAGTGCCTCACGCCATCGTGTGCCCCGGGCGGGTGCTGATGACGGTGCCGGACGTTTACTCGGCACCCCATCAGCCAGGAGGCATTCATGCTGAAATACGCTTTGATCGGTGCTGTGGCGCTGGCAGCGGTCGCGACACCGGTGGCCGCGCAGTACTACAACTCGCCGCCGCCGATGCGTGTCGAGGTGGTGCCGTCGCGCCCCGCCGGCCAGGATGTGAAGCCCCTGGGCTACTGGCAGCCAGGCATGTGGATTTACCGCAGGGGCGAGCGGGTGTGGGTGTCCGGTCACTGGGTAGACACCAGCCCTCGAAACGGCGTGGTCGAGTATCGCGAGGCGCCGACCTATCGCGAGGCGCCGACCTATCGCGAGGTTCCGGCCTATCGCGAGCAGCCGAGCAGCTGGCGCTACAACCCCGGCTACTGGACGTACGACTGATCCAGGTTCGAACGAAGAAACGCCGCCGGCGAGCCATCGCCGGCGGCGTTCTGTCGTATGCGCTCAGCCCATCACAAAAGCATTGAGCTTGTTGCCGTCGGGATCGCGGAAATAGGCGGCATAGAAAGTTTCGCCGCGCGGTCCGGGCTTGCCTTCGTCGGTCGCGCCCATCGACATCGCCACATTGTAGATACGATCGACCTGTGCCTTGTCCTTGGCGGCCAGCGCCACCATTACGCCGTTGCCCACGGACGCCGCCTTGCCGTCGTAAGGCTTGGTGAGCGCGATGCCGGGTCCGCCGCCCGACCAGGCGATGAAGCCGTCGAATTCCATGAAGCGCTTGGCGCCCATCTCGGCGGCGATCGCGTCGTAGAACTTCGCCGCGCGGGCGAGGTCGCTGGTTCCCAGAGTCACATAGCCGATCATGGTCGGATCTCCTGCTCGTCGATGCGGCCAGCCTAGGCGAGCCGGGCCGGTTCGGTCTAGGCTGAGGCTCGCCGATCGGAGGAAACCCATGGCCGCGCCTCTCGCCATCCGCCTGCACGCCGCCGACAACGTCGTGGTCGCACGCATGGACATCCTGCCCGGCACCGAGGTCGAGCCCGGCGCCAAGGCGACGCAGACCATCCCTGCCGGGCACAAGATGCTCACGCGCGCGGTGAAGCAGGGCGAGCCGATCCGCAAGTACAACCAGATCATCGGCTTCGCGACCGCCGACCTCGACATCGGCACGCACATCCACACGCAGAACTGCGCCATGGGCGATTTCGAGCGCGACTACGCGTTCTGCGCCGATGCACGGCCCACCGACTACGTCGCCAATCCCGCGACGTTCCAGGGCTATCGCCGCGCCGACGGCCGCGCCGCGACGCGCAATTACATCGGCATCGTCACCACGGTGAATTGCTCGGCCGCCACCAGCCGCATGATCGCGGCCAAGCTGGCGCCCGTGCTCGAGGCCTATCCCAACGTCGACGGTGTCGTGCCGCTGACCCACGGTGGCGGCTGCGGCATGGCGGCGTCCGGGTTGGAGATGGACGTGCTGCGCCGCACGCTCGCGGGCTACACCCGTCATCCCAACATGGCCGCGGTGGTCGTGCTCGGCCTGGGCTGCGAGACCAACCAGATCTCCGGCCTGATGCACGCCGAGGGTCTCAAGGAAGGCCCCAAGCTGATCCCGATGGCGATCCAGGAGGAGGGCGGCGTGGCCAGGACCGTGGGCCGCGCCGTGTCGTTCCTGAAGGAGCTGCTGCCCGAGGCCAACAGCGTCAAGCGCGAGCCGATCCCGGCCAGCGAGCTGATCCTCGCGCTGCAATGCGGTGGTTCCGACGGCTACTCCGGCATTTCCGCCAATCCCGCGTTGGGCGCGGCGGTCGACCTGCTGGTACGCAACGGCGGTTCGGCGGTGCTGAGCGAGACGCCCGAGATTTACGGCGCCGAGCATCTGCTGACGCGCCGGGCGGTGAGCCGCGAGATCGGCGAGAAGATCGTCGAGCGCATCAAATGGTGGGAAGACCACTGCGCGCGCACCGGCGGCGAGATGAACAACAATCCCTCGCCCGGCAACAAGGCCGGTGGTCTCACCACCATTCTCGAAAAGTCGCTGGGCGCGGTGGCCAAGGGCGGCACGACCAATCTGGTCGAGGTTTACAAATACGCCGAGCCGATCACCGCCAAGGGCTTCGTCTACATGGACACGCCCGGCTACGACCCGGTCGCGGCAACCGGCCAGGTGGCGGGCGGCGCCAACGTGCTGTGCTTCACGACAGGCCGCG
>JAFAZJ010000165.1 GCA_019239835.1 Alphaproteobacteria bacterium
GGAAGGGGGATGTCGAAGACGGACTCCTGCGTGCGTCTTCGACATCCCCCTTCCGCCCTTCGGGCACCTTCCCCCTCCGGGGGAAGGTAGAGATTATTTTGGCACCGGGATGTGGCCGATCTGCTTGACCGTGTTGTCGATGACGACGATCTCGCCTGACGCCGGGTTGTAGCCGGTCAGCGCGGTGATGCTGGCGCCGTGGGTGATCACGAGCAGCACGCCTGGTCCTTTCCAGCCGCGCACCACGGCGCGGCTGTCGCGCGCCAGCGCCGCTCGACGGTCAGTCCAGACGAGGGGATGGCCGAAGGCGTTCTCGAACTCGAAAGGGCCGACATTCATCAGTTGCGCCGTATCGCGGCAGCGGCACCACGGCGAGCTCAGGAAGCGCGCGGGCTTCACGCCGCGATCGCGCATTGCCTTGCCGACCGCGACGGCATCGGCGCGGCCCTGGGCGCTGAGGTTGCGCTGCGTGGCGCAGTCCTCGAGCTTGAAGCCCGGCGGGTCGATGGTGCCGCCCGGCGCATCTGTGTGACGCATCAGGGCGATGATATTGCCGGTGCGCAGCGCGGCCCAGGCCGCGGCCTCGTCGGCCGACGCCGGGGCCGTGACGAGCAGGCTGAGCAGCAGACAAAAGAAAAGGGCTCGCATCGGCGAACCCTAGCATCGGACCTCGGTCCGGGGAGGCCGCTTGGGCGGCGCTCCCCGGGTTGTGAGGTGTTGGCTTACTCCGCCGCGATCTTCGGCGTCGCCGCGTCGATCGCCGCCGAGAGGCGCGGCGGTGACAGTGGCAGGTCGGTCATGCGGATGTTCATCGAGCGTGACACCGCGTTGCCGACGGCGGCGAGCGGCGGGACGATCGGCACTTCGCCGACGCCGCGCACGCCGTAGGGATGGTGCGGGTTGGGCACCTCGACCACGAGCGCGTCGATCATCGGCAGGTCCGAGGCCACCGGCATGCGGTAGTCGAGGAAGCCCGCGTTATCGAGGCGGCCCTTGGCGTTGTAGATGTACTCCTCATTGAGCGCCCAGCCGATGCCTTGGACGGCACCACCCTGGATCTGGCCCTCGACGTAGCTCGGATGGATCGCCGTGCCGACGTCCTGCGCCGCGGTGTAGCGGTCGATGTGCACGCAGCCGGTATCGTGATCGACCTTGAGGTCGACGACGTGCACGCCGAAGCCCGGACCCGCACCCTGCGCGTTGAGCTGCGCATGGCCGTTGATCGGGCCGCCGGTCTTGCCGGCGCTGGCCGCGAGCTGGGCCAGCGACAGCGGCTCGAACTCGCCGACGTTGGAGCCGGCGGGCTTGGCCATGCCGTCCTCCCAGATCACGGCTTCCGGATCGACGCCCCAGGTCTTGGCGGCGCGCACCTTCAGCTCGCGGATCATGTCGCGCACCGAGTTCACCACGGCGAGACCCGTGGCGAAGGTGACGCGGCTGCCGCCGGTGACGAAGTTGAAGCCGATCGACGACGTATCGGCGATGATCGGGCGCACCTTGCTGTAGTCGACACCGAGCTCCTCGGCCGCCATGAGGGCGAGCGAGGCGCGCGAGCCGCCGATGTCGGGGTTGCCCGAGATCACCGTCACCGTGCCGTCCTCGGCGACGTGCGCCGCGGCGCTGGAGTCCGCGCCGACGTTGAACCAGAAGCCGGCGGCGACGCCGCGCGCATAGCCCGGCTTGGGCTTCGTCTTGTAGTGCGCGGAGTTCTTGATCGCCTCGAGCGTCTCGACGAAGCCGATGGTGTCGAAGGTCGGGCCGTAGCTGGTCTTGGTGCCCTTCTTCGCCGCGTTCTTCAGGCGCAGCTCGATGGGATCCATGCCCAGCTCCTGCGCCAGGATGTCGAGCGTCGACTCGACGCCCCACGCCGAGATCGGCGCGCCCGGTGCACGGTAGGCGGCGACCTTGGCGCGGTTGCTCACCACGTCGAAGCCGACGACCTTGATGTTGGGAATGTCGTAGCAGGCGAAGCTGGTCCAGCACGCCGGCCCGAGCGGCGAGCCCGGGAAGGCGCCGGCCTGCAGCGCGATCTCGCACTCGGCGGCGACGATGGTGCCGTCCTTCTTGGCGCCGAGCTTCACCTTCACGGTGCCGCCTGGAGCCGGACCGGAGGCGCGGAACACCTCCTCGCGGGTCATCACCATCTTCACCGGCTTGCCCGATTTTTGCGACAGGCGCGCCGCGATCGGCTCGAGATAGACCACGGTCTTGCCGCCGAAGCCGCCACCGATCTCGGTCGGCGTGACGCGGATCTGCGAGACCTCGACGCCCAGCAGGCGGCTGCAGAACCCGCGCACCTGGAAGTGCCCTTGCGTGGTCGACCAGATCTGCAGCTGACCGTCTTCCGCGGCGCTGGCGAGAGCCGCATGCGGCTCGATGTAGCCCTGGTGCACCGCCTGCGTGGTGTACTCGCGCTCGATCGTCACCTCGGCCTGCTTCCAGCCGGCCTCGATGTCGCCCTTGGCGTTGTCCATGCGCTTGGCGATGTTCGACGCCTTGGTCGGCGGCGGCTTCACGCCTTCGGTCATGAGGTGGTCATGCAGTACCGGCGCGTCGGGCTTCATCGCCTCGGTGACGTCGATGACGTGCGGCAGCACCTCGTAGTCGACCTTGATCAGATCGATCGCCTGCTTGGCGATGGCATCAGTCACGGCCGCGACGGCAGCGACCGGATGGCCTTCGAACAAGGCCTTCTCGCGCGCCAGGATGTTGCGCGTGATGTCGCGCATGTTTACCTGCATCTCGCCCGTGGGCACGATCAGGTTGGGCTGGTCGGGCAGGTCCTTGGCCGTCATCACGGCCTTCACGCCCGGCAGCTTCTCTGCCGCCGAGGTGTCGATCGACTTGATGATGGCGTGGGCGTGCGGGCTGCGCAGCACGCGGCCCATCAGCTGGCCGGGCAGGTTGAAGTCGGCGCCGAAGCGGGCGCGGCCGGTCACCTTGTCGGCGCCGTCAGGACGATCGACGCGCGTGCCGATCCACTTGTACTTGCCGTTGCTCATCGGGCGGCTCCTCTCATTTCGGCGGCCACTTCCATGACCGCGCGGATGATCTTGTCGTAACCGGTGCAGCGACAGAGATTGCCGGCGAGCCCGAAGCGGACCTCCGTCTCTGTCGGGTTGGGGTTCTTGGCCAGAAGGGCCTTGGATGCGACGAGGAAGCCCGGCGTGCAGATGCCGCACTGCAGGGCCGCGAACTCGACGAACTTCTTCTGCAGGGGATGCAGGTGTTCGCCCTGGGCGAGGCCTTCGACGGTCTCGATCTTCTTGCCCTCGGCTTCCGGCGCGAGCACCAGGCAGGAGCAGACCAGACGGTCGTCGAGCGTGATGCTGCAGGCGCCGCAGTCACCCGAGCCGCAGCCTTCCTTGCTGCCGGTCAGCCCGAGATTGTCGCGCAGCACGTCGAGCAGCGACTGCGAGGGATCGCAGAGGAACTCGGTCGGCTCCCCGTTGATCGTGGTCGTGATGTGCATCTTGGACATGGTGATCAATTCCCCTTCGCGCGCTCGATGGCGATCGCGGTGGAGCGCTTGAGCAGCACGCCGGCGATCTTGGTGCGGTATTCGATGGTGCCGCGCTTGTCGTTGATCGGCTTGCAGGCCGCGCGGCAGGCGGCGGCCGCCTTCTCGATCGCCGCGTCATCGAGCGACGAACCGACCAGTGCCTTGCCGGCATCCTCGACCAGCAGCACGGTCGGCGCCACGGCACCCAGGCCGACGCGGGCCGCGGTGCATTTGCCGCCGGAGATCGTCAGGTTGACGCCGACGCCGACCACCGCAATGTCCATCTCGGTGCGCGGGATCAGGCGCAGGTAGGCGTCGCTCGAGCCCTTTGGCCGCGCCGGCAGGGTGAAGCTGACCAGGATCTCGCCCGGCGCGAGGGTGGTGCGGCCGGGGCCGCTGTGCAGCTTCTCGACCGGGATCTCGCGCCGGCCGTTGGGGCCGTGGATGGCGAGGATGGCGCCCGCGGCGACCAGCGCCGGGCCGCTATCGGCCGCCGGAGAGGCGTTGCAGAGGTTGCCGCCGGCCGAAGCGCGGCCCTGCACCTGCTTCGAGCCGATCAGGTTGATGGCCTCGATCACGCCGGGCCACGCCTTCTTCAGCGCCTTGTGCTCGCCGAGGACCGCGCCGGAGACGGCCGCGCCGATCCGGTACGAGCCGCCGCCGAGGTCCTGGACGGTCATCATCTCGTCGATCTTCTTGATGTCGACGATCACGCCGGGCTTGCGCATGCCCGAGCGCATCTGCACCAGAAGATCGGTCCCGCCGGCCAAGATCCAGCCCGTTCCATTGGCCGCCAGCATGGCCTTGGATGCCTCGTCCAGTGTACTGGGCGCACTATACCTAACGTCGTTCATCGTTCGGTCCTGTTGGTAATGCGGTGCGGGTCCCTCCCGTGGACCCATTCCCCCGCCAGCATAGAGGCGATTGACTGCCTCTGTAAAACGCTGTTGCGGCAACGACACAGTCCGCGCGGGTTCAGGCTGGTTGCAAAACCGCGGCTTGACCGAACCGGGCGACCCCAGTAGAGGACGCCGCCTTTCTCATTGAAGCTCGTCATGGAACCGTCACGCCACCCCTATTCGCAGATGACCGCGCCCGCCGCGGTGGTCGCGGCGTGGCCTGCCGGACGGCCCGGCGAATTTCATAGCCAGCCGCCTGGCGCGGGCTCGGTGCCTGCGCGATGAGCTGATCATCGCGCATGCGGTTCCATCAGGAACTTTCCGAGCCCCGCCACCGGCCTCCAGCCTGGCGGGGTTTTTTGTTGCTCGAACCAAGAGGTGTCCCATGTCCCGCAAATACCAAGAGGGGTTCTCGATCGAACCGATGAGCAAGCGCCGGAAGGGCTTTCAATTCTGAGACGCGCGTGAAACGCGGGCTCAGGATCGTCCACGGCGACAAGGAGCTTCTCGAAAAGCTCGGCCGCAACGACCTCTGCCCCTGCGGCTCGCGTCGCCGGTTTCAAGGCCTGCTGCATCACCTCCAACCGGTTTCATCGACCGCGACCACTACGAACGCTGACCATGACCACCGAGACCACCACGACGCTGTACCGCCCGGTCGGCCCGGCGGAGCTCGAGCTGATCCGGCAGAGCGGCTTTCGGGAATTCCCGCCGCGCCTGCCGGAGCAGCCGATCTTCTATCCGGTGCTGACCGAGGATTACGCGGTGAAGATCGCGCGCGACTGGAACGTGCCGGCTTCCGGCGCGGGCTATGTCACGCGCTTCGCCGTGCGGGTGTCGTTCCTGCAGGCCTACACGGTGCAGGAGGCCGGTGGCCGCGCCTATCGCGAGTACTGGATTCCGGCCGAGGAACTGTCGGCGTTCAACGCCGCCATCGTCGGCCCGATCGAGGTGATCGCGAGCTTCGGCAAGACGGAGGCGGGGTGATGAACCTGATCGTCGAGATCCGCGCCGGCTCGCACCTCTATGGCACCGCCACGGAGGCATCGGACGTCGACTACAAGGCGGTCTACGTCCCGACGGCCGAGGACATCCTGCTGCAGCGCGTGCGCGACACCATCAGTGAGACGCGGCCCAAGGTGACGGGCGAGCGCAACGTGGCGGGCGACGTCGATCGCGAGACCTTCGCCCTGCATCGCTACCTGGCGTTGCTGGCGGCCGGCCAGACGGTGGCGCTCGACATGCTGTTCGCGCCCGACGCGGCGATGATGCGCGCACCCGCGCCGCTGTGGCGCGAGATCCAGGCCAATGCGCCGCGTCTGGTGACGCGCCGTGCCTCGCTGTTCGTGCGCTATTGCCGTCAGCAGGCCAACCGCTACGGCATCCGCGGCTCGCGCGTCGCGGCGGCGCGCCAGGCGCTGGCGACGCTGACTGTGGCCGAGGCGACCTACGGCACGACGGCGCGGCTGGCCGATGCGGAGGCCGAGATCGTGCCGTTGGCCCAGCTGGGCGAGCACATCGCGCTGGTCGATCTGTCGACGCCCGGCGGTGGCACCTTGCGCCACCTCGAGGTCTGCGGCCGCAAGATGCCGTTCAGCGCCTCGATCAAGCTCGCGCGCGAGATCGCCGAGCGTCTGGTCGAGGAGTATGGCGCGCGCTCGCTGCAGGCGGAGCGCAACGAGGGCATCGACTGGAAGGCGCTGTCGCACGCCGTGCGCGTGGGCCGCGAGGCGCTGGAGCTGCTGTCGAGCGGCCGCATCACCTTGCCCTTGCCCTATGCCGCCGAGATCCTGGCGATCAAGCGCGGCGAGGTGGCGTACGGCATCGTAGCCGAGACGATCGAGCGGCTGCTGGTCGAGGTCGAAGCGGCGGCCAGCGCTTCGCCGCTACCGGAAACGCCGGACCAGGGGTTCATCGACGCGCTGGTGGCGCGGACCTACCGTGCGGTCGTGCTGGAGGCGGGGCGATGACGGGCGATATCCATGTCTCGCCTGAGATGTGGACGCGCATCGAGGGCGAGCTCGACGCGGTCGAGCGCGAGCACGGCGTGCGCATCCTGTTCGCCGTCGAGTCGGGCAGCCGCGGCTGGCGCTTCCCGTCGCGCGACAGCGACTACGACGTGCGCTTCGTCTACGCGCGGCCGCCACGCGATTATCTCACCGTGTGGCCCGGGCGGGACGTGATCGAGCGGCCGCTGGATGCGACGCTCGACGTCAACGGCTGGGATCTGCGCAAGGCGCTGCAATTGCTGCTGCGCTCCAACGCCGTGCTGATCGAGTGGCTGACCTCGCCGGTGGTGTATCGCGCCGGCGGGCAGGCGGCGGCTCACCTGCTGCAGCTCGCACGCGACGGCGCCGACCTGACCAGCTTCACCTATCACTACGACCGCCAGACGCGGCGCACCGCCGAGGAGATCGCGGCGGCGGGCGATGCCGTGCGCCTCAAGACCTACTGCTACGCCCTGCGCACCGCGCTGTCGGTGCTGTGGCTGCGGCGCCGGCGCGAGGCGCCGCCGATGGACCTGCCCTCGCTGCGCGCCGGTCTCGCGCTGGGCGCCGACGTGTCGACGGCGATCGACGAGCTGATCGCGCGCAAGATCGTGGCGACGGAACGCGACACCACGGCCCGCATCACAGCGCTCGACGCGCTGATCGATGAGGCGCTGGCCGAGAAGCCCGAGCGCGCCGAGCCGGTCCCGCGCCGCGAGATCACCGCGCGGGCCGACGCGTTGTTTGCCTCTATCGTCCTGGGTGACGAACCATGCTGCTGACCCTCACCACGACGCACCAGCCGGCGACCGATCTCGGCTTCCTGCTGGGCAAGCATCCCGACCGGCATCTCACCTACGATCTGCCGTTCGGGGTGGCGCACGTGTTCTTCCCGCAGGCCGACGCCGAGCGTTGCACGGTGGCGCTGCTGCTCGACGTCGATCCGGTGTCGCTGGTACGCGGCCGGCGCGGCGCGGTGGGCGATGCCGGGCTGCTCGATCAGTACGTCAACGATCGGCCCTATGCCGCCTCGTCGTTTCTCAGCGTGGCGCTGGCGCGGGTCTTCAACTCGGCGCTGGGCGGGCGCTCGACGCATCGGCCGGAGCTCGCCGAGCAGACGATCGCGCTGGAGGCGCGGCTGACGCCGTTGCGCTGTCGCGGCGGCATCGAGGTGGCGCGCGCCCTGTTCGAGCCGCTGGGCTACACGCTCAGCGCCGAGCCGGTGGGCGAGGGCACGTATTTCGACGTCGCCCTGCGCGGCACGCGCCGCCTGAGCGACATGCTGAGCCATCTCTATGTGCTGATCCCGGTGCTCGACAACCAGAAGCACTACTGGGTCGGCGACGAGGAGATCGAGAAGCTGATGCGCCACGGCGAGGGCTGGCTGCAGGCTCATCCCGCGCGCGACCTGATCACGCGGCGCTACCTCAAGCACCAGACGCGGCTCGCGCGGCTGGCGCTGGAGCGGCTGGAGGCCGAGGACCCGCCGGCGGCGGAGGCCGAGGAGGAAGCCGCCGAGCCGTCGGCGCCGAAGAAGCGGCTCAACGACGAGCGCCTGGAGCGGGTGCTGGCCGAGCTCAAGCAGAGCGGTGCGAAATCGGTGCTCGATCTCGGCTGTGGCTCGGGCAAGCTCTTGGGCATGCTGCTGCGGCAGCGGCAGTTCGAGCGCATCCTCGGCCTCGACGCCTCGAGCCGCGACCTGGCGATGGCGGCCGAGCGGCTGCATTTCGCCGAGATGGCGCCGGCGCAGCGCGCGCGCATCGAGCTGGTGCTGGGCGCGCTGACCTATCGCGACAAGCGGTTGGCGGGCTTCGACGCGGCGGCCATCGTCGAGGTGATCGAGCATATCGATCCGCCGCGGCTCGGCGCCTTCGCCGATGCCGTGTTCGGTCTCGCGCGGCCCAAGACCATCGTGCTGACGACGCCGAACGCCGAGTACAACGCGCGTTACGAGTCGCTCGATCCCGAGTCCTTCCGCCATCACGACCATCGCTTCGAGTGGTCGCGGGCTGAGTTCCAGGCCTGGGCGGAGAAGACCGCGCAGCAATTCGGCTACGGCCTGCGCATCGAGCCGATCGGCGAGGTCGATGCCGAGGTCGGTGCGCCGACGCAGATGGGCGTGTTCACATGCAGCTGAAGATCCCCGACTTCGCGCTGGTGGTGCTGATCGGCGCCACCTCCTCGGGCAAGTCGACCTTTGCCGCCAGGCACTTCCTGCCGACCGAGATCATCTCGTCGGACCATTGCCGTGCGCTGGTCGCCGACGACGAGAACGACCAGAGCGCCACGTCGGACGCCTTCGACCTGGTGCACGCCATCGCCGGCAAGCGCCTGGCGCGTCGTCGGCTGGCGGTGATCGACGCCACCAACGTGCGGCCCGAGGATCGCAAGCACCTGGTCGAGCTGGCGCGGCGCTACCACGCGCTGCCGGTGGCGATCGTCTTCGACCTGCCCGAGGCGCTGTGCTTCGAGCGCAACAAGGCGCGCACCGACCGGCAGATTCCCGGCCGCGTGGTGCACGATCACGTGCAGCGGCTGCGCAAGTCGATGCGCGGCCTGGAGCGCGAGGGCTTCCGCGGCGTGCACCGGCTGCGCTCGCCGGAAGCCGTCGATGCGGCCAGCGTCGAGCGGGAGCCGTTGTGGTGCGACCGGCGCGATCAGTCCGGGCCGTTCGACATCATCGGCGACGTGCACGGCTGCCGCGAGGAGCTGGAGATCCTGCTCGACCGGCTGGGCTATGTCGCCGATGAAGACGGCGTGCGAGCACATCCCGAGGGGCGGCGCGTGATCTTCGTCGGCGACCTGGTCGATCGCGGGCCGGACTCGCCCGGCGTGCTGAAGCTGGCGATGGCGATGGTCGCTTCGGGCAGCGCGCAGGCGGTGCCCGGCAACCACGACATCAAGCTGGTGCGCAAGCTCGCCGGCCGCAACGTGAAGATCGCGCATGGCCTGGCGCAGACTCTGGAGCAGCTCGAAGCGATGCCGGAGGCGGAGCGCGGGCCGTTCTGCGCAGCCGTGCGCGACTTTCTCGACGGGCTGGTCAGCCATCTGTGGCTCGATGGTGGCCGCCTGGTCGTCGCCCATGCCGGCATGAAGGAGGAGATGCAGGGTCGCGGCTCGGGTGCCGTGCGATCCTTCGCCTACTATGGCGACACCACCGGCGAGATCGACGAGTTCGGCCTGCCGGTGCGGCTGAACTGGGCGGCGGAATATCGCGGCAAGGCGACCGTGGTCTACGGCCACACGCCAACGCCCGTCGCGGAGTGGGTCAACGACACGATCTGCATCGACACCGGCTGCGTCTTCGGCGGCAAGCTCACGGCCCTGCGCTATCCCGAGCGCGAGCTGGTCGAGGTGCCGGCGGCACGCGTCTATATGGAGCCGGTGCGGCCGCTGCTGCCCGAGCGCGAGGCGACGGGGCAGCAGGACGCCGACGCCATGCTCGACATCGAGGATGTGCACGGCAAGCGCACCATCGCCACGCGGCTGGGCGGCGCGGTGCGCGTCGAGCCGGAGAACGCGGCGGCGGCGCTGGAGGTGATGAGCCGCTTCGCCATCGATCCGCGCTGGCTGATCTACCTGCCGCCCACCATGTCGCCGCCGGAGACGTCCAAGCGCGAAGGCCTGCTGGAGCATCCCGACGAGGCGTTCGGCTACTACGCCAGGCTCGGCATCGCGCGCGTGATCGCCGAGGAGAAGCACATGGGCAGCCGCGCCGTGGCGATCGTCGCGCGTGATGCCGAGGCGGCGCGCCGGCGCTTCGCCGTCGAGGACGGCAAGGCGGGCGTGATCTACACCCGCACCGGCCGCGCCTTCTTCGCCGACGATGCGTTGGAGGCGGCGCTGGTGGCGCGCATCGGCGCGGCGGCGGGCAAGGCCGGTCTGTGGGACGAGCTGGGCACCGACTGGCTCTGCCTCGACGCCGAGCTGATGCCGTGGTCGGCCAAGGCGCAGGCGCTGATCGACGGCCAGTACCGCCCGGTGGGCGAGGCCGGTGTTGCCGGCACCCGCGCCGCATCGACGACGATCGCGCAGGCGATGGCACGCGGCGTCGATCTCGGCGATCTCTCGACGCGTCTCGACGCCCGCGCTGCCAACGCCACGGCCTACGACGCAGCGTGGCGGCGGTACGTACGGCCGGTCGCCGGCATCGAGGATTTGCGGCTGGCGCCATTCCATCTCATGGCGAGCGAAGGCGCGGTGCATGTCGAGAAGACGCACGACTGGCAAATGACGCTGCTGTCCCGGCTGGTCGCGGCCGATGACAGCGGCGTGCTGACGGCGACGCCCAGCCGCGTGATCGATCTCGGCGACGCTGAACAAGTCGCTGCCGCGACGGCGTGGTGGGAGTCGCTGGTCGCCTCAGGCGGCGAGGGCATGGTGGTGAAGCCGCTCGACTTCACGGTGCGCGGCAAGCGCGGCCTGCTGCAGCCGGCGATCAAGTGCCGCGGGCCGGAGTACCTGCGCATCATCTACGGCCCGGACTACACGCTGCCGGGCCATCTCGATCGCCTGCGCGAGCGCGGCCTGGGCGCCAAGCGCGGCCTCGCCGCCCGCGAGTTCGCGCTGGGCATCGAAGGCCTCGAACGCTTCGTCCGCCGCGACCCGCTGCGCCGCGTGCACGAATGCGTCTTCGCCGTGCTGGCCCTGGAAAGCGAGCCGGTCGATCCACGGCTCTGACCCTGCCCTCCATGCGGCTGGATTCGCATGGTCGGGCCGGCGGTGGGCGCGATAGGTTGAGGGGAGGTGCTCATGGGGGAGCGCAAGATGGATGTGACGCGCCGCCGATCTGTTGGACTGCTCGGCTCGTTTCCTGCGGCGCTTCTCAGCCGCCGCAGCGAGGCCCAGCCCAGGCAACTGGTGCTGTCTTCCTACTTTCTTGGCCCGACGCTGGTCGGCAAGGGCGTGCAGCTCTTCGCCGACAAGGCGACCGAAGGCTCGGCGGGCACGCTGGAGATTTCACTCGAGACGGTCGCACCCACGATGCCGTTTCAGATGATGGCCAAGGCCTCGGCGCTGGCGCACTACTATGCGACGGAGTTCGCCGATGCCGAACGCGTGCTCGGGCTTTCGGCATTGCCCATGCTCGTGGCGACCTTCGATGAAGCCGAAGCCCTGCTTCGGATCGCGCGGCCGTACTACGAGACGGTTCTCGCGCGACATGGCCAGGTCCTACTGGCGACAGAGCCCTGGCGGCCGGCGACGCTGTGGAGCACCTTTCCACTTCGCTCGGCTGCCGACTTCAAGGATGCCCGATTCACGCACTCGACCTATGTCGGCTCGCGGGCGGGATGGGAGAGAACCTTCGTGAGAATCGGCGCGCGCTACGTCACCTATTTCGACGCGGAGATCATGCTTGCCAGCGGGTATGGCGGAAATCTCAAGTTCGCCCAGGAATTTTCCCACTTCACCGAGATCTTTTTCGCGGCACAGCTCAACTTCCTGACCGTGAGCCGGGCGGTATTCGAGTCGCTGACGCAGGCGCAGCGACAGGTGCTGATCGCGGCAGGCAGGGATACCGAGCTGGCGCTGTGGACCTACACCAGAGAGCTTCTGGCCCGCGATCACCAGGAGATCGCCGCGCGCGGCGTTCGGGTCACCGCACCACCGCCCGCCGATCTGCTGGCTACATTGCGCATGTCCGCCGAGCCTGACGTCGAAAGTTGGGCGCGCGCCATGGGAGCGGATGGCACCGCCATTCTGGCCGACTACCGTCGCGCGATTGGGCGGACATAGCGCGCAGCGTCCGGCCGGCGCCTCTCTTTCGCAGGGAGGGGCTATGCAGAGTTGCGGTGGCCCGGCTTCGCCAGAGTGCTACCCTGTCCGCGCGGTTCCTTTAGGGAGGACACCATGAGCTACGACGTCGTCATCAAGAACGGCACGGTGGTCGATGGCACGGGCGCTGCCCGCTATCAGGCCGATGTCGCCATCGCCAATGGCAAGGTTGCCGAGATCGGCAAGGTCACCGAGGGCGCCAAGCGCACCATCGACGCGCACGGTCTCGTCGTCGCGCCGGGCTTCGTCGATCCGCATACGCATTACGATGCGCAGATCTGCTGGGACGGCGCGGTGACGCCTTCGTCGTGGCATGGCGTGACCTCGGTCGTGATGGGCAATTGCGGCGTCGGCATCGCGCCGTGCAAGCCGCAGACGCGCGAGATCGCGATGAAGGACCTCGTCAACGTCGAGGGCATTCCCTTCGACGTGCTCAACAAGGGCATCACCTGGGATTGGGAAACCTTCCCGCAGTTCATGGACGCCGCCGCCGCGCGCCAGCCGTCGCTGAACCTCGCCTTCATCGCGCCGCTCACCCCGTTCCGGCACTACGTCATGGGCGAAGCCTCGATGGAGCGTGCGGCCAATGCCGAGGAAACGGCGCAGATCGCCAAGCTGATCGGCGAGGCGGTCGATGCCGGTGCGCTGGGCTTCTCCAGCACGACCTTGAACCAGCACATGGGCTTCGAGAGCAAGCCGCTGGCCTGCCGCAACGCCAGCCGCGAGGAGATGAAAGCCTACGCCAACCAGCTCAAGAAGCGCGGCAAGGGCGCCATCGAGATCGCGCTCACGCGGCAGGTCGGCGTGCTGGAGCAGGATCAGTGCGAGCTGCTCGACTTCCTGCTCGAGGAGAGCGGCCGGCCGGTGACCTTCATCGCGCTGTTCGATCGCGACGACATCTCCGAGGCGGTGCGCGACACGTTGCGCCGCTGTGCGCCGCAGGTCGCCAAGGGTGCGCGGCCGCAATCCTCGCCGCTGCCGCTGACGCGCGAAGTCGACATGAAGAACCCGTTCTCCTTCGCCGCCTTCCCGGCGTGGAAGCGCGTGTTCGCCGACACCAATCCGGAGGCGCAGAAGAAGGTCTATGCCGACCCGGCCTTCCGCAACGAGTTCCGCGAGGACCTCAAGAACCCGACTGGCTTCAGCAACTGGGGCCGCATCGGCGTCTACGCGGTGAAGAACCCGGCGCTGAAATCGCTCGAGGGCAAGTCGATCGCGGCCATCGCCCAGGAGCAGGGCAAGGACGGCGTCGATGCCTTCCTCGACCTGGTGCTGGCCGACAATCTCGAATGCGAGCTGACCATGGCTTCGTGGAACTCCCGCGAGGACCGCATGAAGGAGCTGCTCAACAACAAGTCGATCCTGATGGCGCTGGGCGACGGCGGCGCGCATGTCGACATGCTGTGCGACGCCGGCTATCCGACCTTCCTGCTCGGCACCTGGGTGCGCGAGAAGCAGGTGCTGACGCTGGAGGAAGGCGTACGTCGCCTGACATCGGACCCGGCCGACCTGTTCGGCCTCAAGGACCGCGGCCGTCTTGCGAAGGGCGTCCCGGCCGACGTGGCGATCTTCGATCCCGCCGCCATCGGCTCATCCAACCACGGCGAGCGGCGCTACGATTTGCCCGGCGGCGCCAAGCGCATCGTCATGCCCTCGCGCGGCGTCGAGTACACCCTCGTCAACGGCGCCGTGACCTGGGAGCAGGGCCAGCTGCACCAGTCCAAGGCCGGCAAGGTGCTGCGCGGTTAGCTCTACCTTCCCCCGGAGGGGGAAGGTGCCCGAAGGGCGGATGGGGGATGTCGAAGACGAATACCGAGTGCGTTGAAACATCCCCCTTCCGTCAGCGCTTCGCGCTGCCACCTTCCCCCTCCGGGGGAAGATAAGGCGTTGTCGATGGAGAGCATTCGATGGCGATGACCGAAACCGCACCGCTGACGGCGGCTGAGCATGCACGCGTGATGGCAGCCTACAGCCGTGCGGGTGAAGCACGCGCGAGGGCGCTGGGCAATCGCGGGCCGATTCGCTTTGGTGCCGACGGCAAGCTGTTGCCGCAGATCGTCGAGTCGTACTGGACGCACGGCTTCTACGTCTTCGAAGGCGTTGTCGGCGCGGAGGAACTGGCCGAGCTGCGCGCCGCCGTCGATCGCGTGCTGGCGCAGGCGCCGGTCGCGCCGGGTGCCGAGCTCGATCGCTTTGGCCGCAAGGCGCTGGGCGAGGGCATCGTGCGGCCGCCGTACAAGATCGCGCGGCCGCTTTCCGATCCCGTCGGTGGCACCAGCAAGAACAACGGCCGCCATCCGGTGCAGATGGCGCAGCCCGAGCCCGGCAGGGACGATCCCGAGTGGGTCGTCGAGCTGCTCGACGGCAATTTGCATCTTATGGACGAGTGCCTGAGGCTCTACGGCCATCCCGGTCTGCTCGGCGTCGTGGCCTCGCTGCTGGGCGACGATTTCGTGCCTTATAACGAGGTCACGTTCGTGAAGGAGCCGGGACTGGGACCGTCGGTCGCCTGGCACCAGGACGGCACGACGCACTGGAGCGCGCCCGACTGGGACCAGGGCGCGCATGGCTTCAACACCATGACCCAGCTCTATCCCAGCACCGCGGGCAACGGCGTGTGGGTGCTGCCGGGCAGCCACAAGCTCGGCAAGGCCGACATCCGCCGCAAGGTTGCCGAGTCGGGCTCCGAGCGCATCGAGGGCGCGGTGCCGATGCTGTGCGAGGCAGGCGACATGATCGTCACCA
>JAFAZJ010000187.1 GCA_019239835.1 Alphaproteobacteria bacterium
CAGGCGATCGTCAAGCAGGCCTGCCAGAAGGCCGGCATCGACATCGAGATCAAGGCGGTGACCGCCTCGGTGTTCTTCAGCTCCGACGTGGCCAACCCGGACACCTACACGAAGTTCTACTGCGATCTGCAGATGTACACGACGACCATGTCGCAGCCTGATCCGGAGCAGTTCCTGTTCCAGTTCTGCTCGTGGGAGGCCGCCACCAAGGAGAACAAGTGGCAGGGCCGCAACATCACGCGCATGCAGAGCAAGGAACTCGACGAGCTGTTCAAGAAGGCTCAGGTCGAGCTCGACCCGGTCAAGCGGGCCGCCATGCTGATGGGCGTCCAGGACATGGCGGTCAACGAATTCGTCGTCATCCCGGTCGTCTATCGTCCGGGCGTCGCCGGCCACAGCAACCAGCTGAACTGCGTCATCAGCGGCTGGGACAACAACACCTGGGATCTGTCGGACTGGTACAAGGAAGCCTGAGACAGTCCACGTGATCCATCGATGCGATGAGAGGAGGTGACGGGTGTCCAGGCAGTACCTGATCCGCCGCCTCCTGATCGCCATCCCGGCAGTGTTCGGCATCAGCATCGTGCTGTTTTCCGTGCTGGCGATGGCGCCGGGCGATCCCTTCGAGGAACTGGCGACCAATCCGGCGATCCCGCCGGAGGTGCGCATGGCGCTGCGCGCCAAGTTCGGGCTCGATGACCCGATCTGGCAGCGCTACCTGCACTGGCTGCTGGCGATGCTCCAGGGCGACTGGGGCTTCTCCTTCACCAGCCGTATGGACGTCGACAAGCTGATCCTGCAGCGCCTGCCGACCACCCTGGTGGTGATCGGCTCCTCGCAGCTGCTCGCCATCATCGTCGCCATCCCGGTGGGCGTGCTGGCGGCGCGGCGGCCCTATTCGATCTTCGACCAGATCGCCAACACCTTCGCCTTCATCGGCTTCTCGCTGCCGACGTTCTTCACCGGCCTGCTGCTGATCCTGGTCTTCAGTGTGCAGCTCGACTGGCTGCCCTTCGTCTACCGCGCCGACATACCCGGCTCGGGATTGCCGTGGATCTGGGAGCACGTGAAGCAGTCGATCATGCCGGTGACGGTGCTGGGCCTGTTCCAGGCCGCCTCGCTGGTACGATATGTGCGTTCCGCCGTGCTCGACGTGATCAAGCTCGATTACGTCACCACCGCCCGGTCCAAGGGCATCGGCGAGCGCAAGGTGATCGTCAAGCATGTCGTGCGCAACGCGCTGATCCCCGTGGTGACGCTTGTCGCGCTGCAGATGCCGGTGGTGTTCGGCGGCGCCATCGTCACCGAGCAGATCTTCCGCGTGCCGGGCATCGGCTCGCTGCTGATCTCGGCCATGCAGTCGAACGACACTCCCGTGGTCATGGGCGTCACCTTCGTGTTCGCCTGTCTGGTGATCATGTTCAACCTTATCGCAGACATCCTCTATGGCTGGCTCGACCCCCGCATCGCTTTCCGCTGAGGCCCCGGCGCAATCCGCCCCGGCCCAGCCTGTCCGGCGCTTCTCGCCGGCGGCCGACGCCTGGCGTCGCTTCCGGCGCCACCGGCTGGCCTTCGTCAGCCTGTGCGTGCTCACGACCTTGATCCTCGCGGTTATCTTCGGCCCGCTGATTTGGCGCGTGCCGATCAACGAGATCGATTTCGGCTCGAAGCTCGAAGGGCCGACTTTCGTCCATCCGCTGGGCACCGACGATCTCGGCCAGGATCTGCTGGCGCGCCTGCTCTATGGCGGGCGCATCTCGCTCGCCGTCGGTCTGGCGGCGATGTCGGTCGCGGTGACCGTCGGCGTGCTGGTCGGCGCGCTTGCCGGCATGTCGAGCGGCCGGGTCGATGCCTTCCTGATGTGGGTCACCGACCTCTTCCTGTCGCTGCCGCAGCTGCCGTTGCTGCTGCTCGTGATCTACCTGTTCCGCGACAAGCTGAAGACGATCATCGGACCGGAAGGCGGCACCTTCGTGCTGGTGATCGCGATCATCGGCGGCCTGCGCTGGATGCCGGTGGCGCGGCTGGTGCGCGCGCAGTTCCTGTCCCTGCGCGAAAAGGAATTCGTCGAAGCGGCGCGTGCGCTGGGCGCGTCGAAGCTGCGCCAGGTGGTGCGGCATATCCTGCCCAATGCGCTGGGCCCGGTGATCGTCGCCGGCACCATCGACGTGGCGGCCGCCATCCTCGCCGAATCGACGCTCTCCTTCCTCGGCCTGGGCTTCCCGCCCGACACGCCGACCTGGGGCCGCGTGCTGTTCGACGCCAAGGACTATCTGGACATTGCGCCGCATTGGGCGCTGTTTCCCGGCGCGGCAATCTTCCTCGCGGTGCTCGCCATCAACTTCATCGGCGATGGCCTGCGCGACGCCCTCGATCCGCGTCGGGTGATTGGATGAACATGGCTGCGGCAAGTGATGCGGGCGCGACCCAGAAGGAAGCGCCCCTTCTCGACATTCGCGGGCTGAAGACCTGGTTCGCCGTCGAGGGCGGCCTGGTGCGCGCGGTCGACGGCGTGAGCCTGCACATCGCCAAGGGCGAGACGCTCGCGGTGGTGGGCGAATCCGGCTGCGGCAAGACCGTCACGGCGCGCACGGTGATGAAGCTGATCGACATGCCGCCGGGCCGCATCGTCGAGGGCCAGGTGCTGTGGCGCGGTCGCGACCTGGTGCCGCTCGATAACAAGGAGATGGACAAGATCCGCGCCCGCGAGATCGGCATGATCTTCCAGGAGCCGATGACCTCGCTCAACCCGGTCTACACCGTGGGCGACCAGATCGCCGAATCCTTGCGCCTGCACGAGAAGATGTCGCGGCGGGCGGCGATGGAGGGCGCGGTCGAGATGCTGCGCCTGGTGCAGATCCCCAACGCGGCGCGGCGTGTCGGCGACTATCCGCACCAGTTCTCCGGCGGCATGCGCCAGCGCGTGATGATCGCCATGGCGCTGGCCTGCAAGCCGCAGCTGCTGATCGCCGACGAGCCGACCACGGCGCTCGACGTCACCATCCAGGCGCAGATCCTCGAGTTGCTGGCCGACATGAAGGTGCGCTTCGGCATGTCGATCATGCTGATCACCCACGCCATGGGCGTGGTGGCCGAGACGGCGCAGCGCGTGGTGGTGATGTATGCCGGCAAGGTGGCCGAAGAAGCACCGGTCGAGTCGCTGTTCGAAAACCCCCGTCATCCCTACACCCAGGGCCTGATCCGCTCGATCCCGCGCGTCGATTCCAGCCAGCGCGGGCATGAGCGGCTGGAGCAAATTCCCGGCACCGTGCCCAGCCTGCTCAATCCGCCGCCAGGTTGCCGCTTCGCCGCGCGCTGCAAGTTCGCACGCGCGCAATGCCTGGAGGGGCAACCGCCGCTGATCGAGGTCGCGCCTGACCATCGCGTCGCCTGCATCCTCTATGAAGGGCAGGGGATCGATAGCGGGAGGGCGGCGGCGTGAGCGAGCCCCTGCTGAAGGTCAAGGACCTCAAGAAGCATTTCGCGATTCGCGGCGGCGTGCTGTCGCGCGTGGTCGATCACGTGCACGCCGTCGATGGCGTCAGCCTCGAGGTGGCACAGGGCGAGACCTTGGGTGTCGTGGGCGAGTCCGGTTGCGGCAAGTCGACCACCGGCCGCTGCATCCTGCGCCTGATCGAGCCGACGTCGGGCGAGATCTGGTTCCAGGGCCAGGACGTGCGCAAGATGGACGGCGAGAAGCTGCGCGCGCTGCGCCGCGACATGCAAATCATCTTCCAGGATCCATACGCCTCGCTGAACCCGCGGCTGACTGTCGCCAGCATCATCGGCGAGGCGCTGCAGATCCATAACCTGGCCAAGACCAACAAGGACATCGAGGCCCGCGTCGTCGAGCTGCTGGAAACGGTGGGCCTGCGCCCGGAGTACATGCACCGCTACCCGCACGAGTTCTCCGGCGGCCAACGCCAGCGCATCGGCATCGCCCGCGCACTCGCCGTCGAGCCCAAGCTGATCGTCTGCGACGAGCCGGTCTCGGCGCTCGACGTGTCGGTGCAGGCGCAGGTGATCAACCTGCTCGAGGATCTGCAGGAGAAGTTCGGCCTTACCTATCTCTTCATTGCCCACGATCTCAGCGTCGTGGAGCACATCAGCGATCGTGTCGCGGTGATGTATCTCGGCCGTGTGGTGGAAATCTCCTCGGCCAAGGATATGTACGCCAACCCGAAGCACCCCTACACCGAGGCACTGCTCTCGGCGGTGCCGATCCCCGATCCCAAGGCGAAGCGTAAACGCATCGTGCTGCAGGGCGACGTACCCAACCCGATCCGCCCGCCTTCAGGCTGCCACTTCCATACGCGTTGCCCGATCGCCGTCGAGCGCTGCTCCCGGGACGTGCCGCACCTGAAGGAGACGACGCCGGGCCATTGGGTGTCGTGTCATCTCAGGAGCTGAGGCTTACGACGTTGCGGCAATCCAGACGGCCGCGGCCAGCATCAAGGTGCTGCCGAGCGCCAAGCCGACGATGATCAGATTGCCGATGAGAATTCCGCCCGCCAAATGCTGGGCCGGCAGATCGCTGCTGTTCATGGAACTTCCTCCCAGCGCCCGATGTCGCGGCGGATCGGCTGTCTAACGCCCTGCGCGGCCAGCGCGTTCCGCGCGCCATGACTCCGCCACACCATCGCCTCGCCCATGACGGCAACCTGCTTCGCCGGATCGGCGTTGACCGGGCATGCGTCGATGCGTCACCGCGCAACGGGACGCCAAACGCCTAGCAAGGAGACCTCGCAATGATTCGAACGTTGGTTGTGAGCTCGATCGCCGCGGCGCTGTTGGCTGCCTGCGGTCCCGTCGAAACCCGCACCGTGTACTACGACGCCCCGCGCCCGGCTGCTTACACGAGCGGCTACTACGTCGCCCCGGTCGTGACGGTGCGCGAGCCGCGCTACTACAACTACTATTCGCCTGGATATTACGACTCCTACGGCGTCTGGCGCACCGAGCGCGCGACGTACTAACCAGGTCAAAGGCTTCACGTGAAACGGGCGTCGCGATGCGACGCCCGCTTTGCGTTCAGGCCGCCTTGCGCGAGCGCTTCGGCGGCCCTTTCTTCGGCGCCGGCGCCGTGCGCACGTTCTCCCGCCGCCGCGCCGCCGACGCGGGCGCGGCACCGATGCTGCGGCGCAGCGCCTCCATCAGGTCGACGACGTTGCTGTCCTCGTCGTGCGAGGGCTTCTCGGCGCGCACCGGTTTCTGGCCCTTGCGCTTACGCTCAATCAGCGCGCGCACCGCGTCCTCGTACCGATCGACGAACTCCGCCGGCGCGAAGTCGCCCTCCTGCTGCTCGATGATCTTGTCGGCGATGTCGAGCATGGCGCGCGCGGTCTTCGGCACATTGGGCATGGTCACGAGATCATCGGGATCGCGTACCTCGTCATGGGCGCGCAGGGTGGTCAGCAGGATGATGTCGTTGCGTGGCTCGAGCGCCACGATGCGCTCGCGCTGGCTCAGCACGACGCGGCCCAGACCGACGCGGTCCTTCTCGCGCATGGCGTCGCGGATCACAGCGAAAGCCTCGATGCCGGTCTTGCCGTCGGGCATCAGGTAGTAGGGCTCGTCCCAGTAGATGCGGTCGATCGCCTGCAGCTCGACGAAGCGCTCGATGTCGATGATCTTGGTCGATTCGACCTTCAGCGCGTCGATCTCCTCGGGCTCGATCAGCACGTATTCGTCCTTGGCGATGGCGAAGCCCTTGACCAGCTCCTTGCGCTCGATCGGCTCACCCGTCGAGGCATCGGTCAGCACCTGCTTCACGCGGCTCTTGGTGCGCGGGTTGATCAGGTTGAAGCTGACACCGGTGCGCGCCTCGACCGCCTTGTAGAGAGCCACTGGACAGGTCACCAGCGACAGCCGCAGATGCCCTTGCCACGTTGGTCTCACCGCCATCGCCGCCTCCTGTGGAACGAGTCTCAACTCGCAAAAAACCGAGTCGTTCCAAGGGCTTGTGGCGCGCCATCGGTAGGAGAACGGGCGGTGAACCCGCCACAAGATGTGGCGGATGTGCTAGGAAGGTTTCGCCGGGGCTTGCTGAAACTGGTAGCCAGAGCGGACTTAAAATCCGTTGGGCTTTTGCCCGTGCGGGTTCGAGTCCCGCAGCCCCGACCACGCCCTCGACATCCGTCGGGACGCGTGCTGCGTATCTTCCGATTGCGCTGTAAAAAAGCTTCACACGCTTGTGTCGCCGTCTCGCCAAGCTGTTACTTCACGGTGAGCAAGGCAACGCGGCATGGTGTGTGGTGTGCCGGGGGGACCGGCACCGCATCATCAAGAAGGGAGCTCCATCAATGACCACCAGGACCGTTGCCGTGATCGCCGCCGCCGCCGCCGCGATGTTCGCCGCCGGCACGATCGCGACCGTCGCCCATGCCGAAGACGGCGTGAAGTGCGCCGGCATCAACTCGTGCAAGGGCACCAGCGCCTGCAAGACGGCCTCGTCGAGCTGCAAGGGCATGAACGCCTGCAAGGGCCAGGGCTGGATCTCGGTCAAGGACCAGGCGGAATGCACCAGCAAGGGCGGCAAGGTCGCCGGCTGATCTTGGCGCATCGCGCCGTACGGAGGGGCGCCCCGGGAGACCGGCGGCGCCCGTTCCGTCTTGGCGCTACACTGGGCCCATGACGACGGTCACGGACATGCAGTTCGGCCTCGGGCTGCGCCATCAGCATTACCAGGAGATCGCCGACGCGCCGGGCCGGGTCGACTGGTTCGAGGCGCTCAGCGAGAACTACATGGTCGCCGGCGGCAGGCCGCTGGTCTGGCTCGATCGCATCCGCCGCGACTATCCGATGGCGCTGCACGGTGTGTCGCTGTCGATCGGCGCCAGCGATCCGCTTGATCTCGGCTACCTCGCGCAATTGAAGGCGCTGGCCGCGCGGGTCGAGCCGCGCGTGGTCTCCGACCATCTGTGCTTCACCGGCCACGCCGGCATCAACCTGCACGACCTGTTGCCGCTGCCCTACACCGAGGAGGCACTGGCGCACGTCGCCGCGCGCGTCGGGCAGGTGCAGGACGTGCTGGGTCGCCGCATCCTGCTGGAGAATGTCTCGAGCTACGTGCGCTATGCCGATTCGCAGCTCAGCGAGTGGGAGTTCCTGGCGGTGCTGGCCGAGCGCGCCGATTGCGACATCCTGCTCGACGTCAACAACATCTACGTCTCGGCCTTCAACCACGAATTCGACCCGCACGCTTATCTCGCGGCGATCCCGCCGGCGCGGGTCAAGCAGATCCATCTCGCCGGCCACAGCCACATGGGCACGCACATCATCGACACCCACGACCATCCGGTGATCGACGATGTCTGGACGCTCTATGCCGAAGCGCTGCGGCGTTTCGGTCCCGTGCCAACGATGATCGAACGCGACGACGACATCCCGCCCTATGCCGATCTCGTCGCCGAGCTCGATCAGGCGCGCCGCATCGCCCAGGCGACACTGATGACGCCGGAGAAAGCGGCGTGAGCGCGCTCAGCGCCCTGCAGGAGGAATTTGCCGCGTGGATGCGCAGCACGCCCGAGAGCGCCGATGCCTTGCGCGCACGCGTGCTCGATACCGAGAAGGCCGATCGCGACACGCTGCTGGCGGTCTATCGCGACGCCTATGCGCTGCGCCTGATTGAGGCGCTGACCACCGACTTCCCCGGCCTGCTGGCGATGGCCGGACCGGCCGAGTTCGACCTGATGGCGCGCGCCTATATCGCGGCGCATCCCTCGACGCATCCATCGGTGCGCTGGTTCGGCCGCAACCTCGCCGATTTCCTCGCGCACACGCCGCCATTCTCGGCAACGCCGGCCGCCGCCGACATGGCGCGCTTCGAATGGGCGCTGGGCGAGGCCTTCGACGCGGCGGACGCCGAGCCGCTGACCTTCGAGCAGCTCGCCGCTGCGCCCGCCGAGGCGTGGGGGTCATTGCGCCTGTCGTTCGTGCCGTCGTTGCGGCGCCTGACGCTGTCGTATCAGGTACCACAGGCCTTTCAGCGTCGAGATGCGGTCGCACCGGGCGAGCTTGAGGTGCCGGCCGAAGAAACCGCTGTCGATTGGCTGATCTGGCGTCCGATGGCCGATGCCGATGCGCAGTTCCGTTCGATGGCGCCGGACGAAGTCGTCGCGCTCGACGCGATGTATGGCGGCGCAAGCTTTCCGATGATGTGCGCGGTGCTGGCCGAGCACGCGGGATCACCTGAAGCGGCAGCCGAGCGGGCCGCCGGTCTTCTGCGGGTTTGGCTCGACGCGGGATTGATCGACGACGCGGCGTGGGACTGAACGGGCGGCTTACACCCAGGTGCTCAGCACCATCTCGGAGTTGGTGACCTCGATCTGCGAGGTGAAGCGCTTGTCATAGAGCTCGCGCAGGCAGTCGTGGAACTTGTCGCTGCTGCTGCAGATTGCGTCGTCGGGGATGAAGACGAAGAAGCCCAGGTCGATCGCGGCCATGACCGTGGCCAGCACGCAGACATCGGTCTCGCCGCCGGAGATCACCAGGGAGTCGTAGTGGCCCTCGGCCAGGATGCGGCGCAGGTAGGTCTGCCGGAATGCCGAGTAGTAGCGCTTGTTGACGATGCGGGCGGGCGGCACGAAGCGTTGCAGCGGCTCGACCAGGCCCAGCAGCGCGCGGTCCATGTGGTCGAGCGTCATCTCTTCCCAGCGCTCGTAGTACGCCCGCCAGGCGCCGGGCACGTCCTCGGGCGCGGACGGTGGAATGAAGCGGGTGAAGATCGTGCGATCGGGGTGGCGCTGCGTCAGCTCGACGGCATGCGGCACGACCTTCTCCATCCACGGCATGCGCCACGGCGACTCCTCGGCGAACATGCGCTGCATGTCGACGCAGAGATGCGCGGTGCGGGGGCCGGGATTGCGATTCACTGATCGTCCTCGAATGTGGCGACAGTGAGCTAACGACCGGCAACGCGCGGAGTTGCGCCCCGGGGAGATTCCCGAGCGGAACATCCTTCTCCGACGGGGCGTTAGGTCGGCGCGGCGGAGGCGTTTCTTTTTATCCGCCGGAGGAGGGAAATGATGGCCAACCAGAACAACCCCAACCAGAGCCAGCAGGATCGCAATCGCTCGCAGGAGCAGCAGGAAAGCCAGCGCCAGCGCGAGCAGCAACAGCACCAGCAGCGCAACCCGGACAAGAACAAGTCGGGTCAGCGCCAGGACAAGAAGCAGCAGCAGGACAAGGACGAGGGCATGATGGAGGAGTGACGTCCTCCCGTGTTTCCGGCGCCCACGATTGAGGCAGCTGGAGGCGGCCGGCGGACGGCGCGCTGATTGTCACAGGCGCCGCCCTGCCGGCTGTCGATCGTTTCCCACTCCCGGCAGGAGCGGCGCGTGTCGGCGCCGTAGCGCGTCATGAGTTTGCTCGAGCGTCTTACCCGACGCGGCGTCCTGGAGATCGCCGCGCTTCTGACCGCGGTGGGCAGCACCACGCGGGTCTACGGTCAGGTACCAGCCAGTCCGCCCGAAGCGCCGCCGGCCCGGCCGCGGCTGGCGTCGATGCAGATCCAGCTCAGAGTCAACGGCACCCGGCACGAGCTGATCGTCGATCCCCGCACCACCTTGCTCGATACGCTGCGCGAGGAGCTTGGGCTGAGCGGCACCAAGAAGGGCTGTGATCACGGCCAGTGCGGCGCCTGCACGGTGCTGGTCAACGGCTCGCGCCGCAACGCCTGCATGTCGCTGGCGGTGGCGCGCGACGGCGACGAGATCGTCACCGTCGAGGGGTTGGCGCAGGGCGAGACGCTGCACGACATGCAGACCGCGTTCGTCCGCCAGGACGCGTTCCAGTGCGGCTATTGCACACCGGGACAGATCTGCTCAGCCGTCGGCATGCTGGCGGAGGTCAAGAGCGGCATGCCCTCGGCCGTCAGCGGCGATCTGCGCGCGACGCCGGCCCTGACCGCCGAGGAGATCCGCGAGCGCATGAGCGGCAATATCTGCCGCTGCGCCGCCTACCCCAACATCGTCGCCGCGATCATGGCCGCTTCGGCCGGGAGGCCGACATGAGACCCTTCACCTACGAGCGTCCCGCCGATATCGCCAATGCGACGTCAGCCGGCAGCGTGCCGGGCGCGCGTTTCATCGCCGGTGGCACCAATCTGCTCGACCTGATGAAGATCGATGTCGAGAAGCCGGCGCATCTCATCGACGTCTCGCGCCTGCCGCTGAGCGAGGTCTCTGAGACCGATGCCGGCGGCCTGCGCATCGGTGCCATGGTCAGCAACGCCGATCTCGCC
>JAFAZJ010000275.1 GCA_019239835.1 Alphaproteobacteria bacterium
AAGACTGCCTACAATTCCGGCTGGGCCGTGGTCGGTGGGTCGGCGGTGGCGACTGTCGGCGCCTGGCTGCTCGCCTACGCGGTGAGGTGATCCGATGGCCGACCTTCGCTCCCCCGTCGCGCGCGTGCGCGGCCTCGGCTCCGCCAAATCCGGCACCAGCCACTGGTGGCATCAGCGCGTTTCCGCCGTCCCGCTGATCCTGCTCACCATCTGGTTCGCGGTCTCGCTGATCCTCAACGCACCGGCCGACCAGGCGCATGTGCGCGCCTGGGTGTCCTCGCCGGTGACCATGGTCATGCTGATCATGACCATCCTGTTCGGCCTGTGGCATGCGGCGCTCGGCATGCAGGTGGTGATCGAGGACTATGTCCATCACGAAGGCGCCAAGATCGGCTCCGTCCTGCTGATCAAGTGCCTCGCTGTCCTGCTCGCGGTGGCGGCGGTGGTCGCCATGTTCCGCATGGCGTTCGGAGGTTAGTACGATGCCCCTCGACGAAGCCAAGAAGCCCGCCGGCACGCCCGGTACCGTCAATATCGGCGACCGTTCCTACAAGATCGTCGATCACGTCTATGACGTCGTCGTGGTCGGCGCCGGCGGCGCGGGTCTGCGCGCCACCTTCGGTATCGCGGCCAAAGGCCTGAAGACCGCCTGCATCAGCAAGGTGTTCCCGACCCGTAGCCACACCGTGGCGGCACAGGGTGGCATCTCGGCGGCTTTGGGCAACATGGGCCAGGACGACTGGCGCTGGCACATGTACGACACCGTGAAGGGGTCGGACTGGCTCGGCGACCAGGACGCCATCGAGTACATGTGCCGCGAGGCGGTGCCGGCGATCATCGAGCTCGAGCATTACGGCGTGCCGTTCAGCCGCACGCCGGAGGGCAAGATCTACCAGCGCCCGTTCGGCGGCATGACCACCGAGTACGGCAAGGGCATCGCCCAGCGCACCTGCGCCGCCGCCGACCGCACCGGTCACGCCATCCTGCACACGCTCTACCAGCAATCGCTGCGCAACCACGCGGAGTTCTTCATCGAATACTTCGCGCTCGACCTGATCATGGACGAGGGCGCCTGCCGCGGTGTGATGGCGTGGAACCTCGACGACGGTACGATCCACCGCTTCCGTGCCCACATGGTAGTGCTGGCGACCGGCGGCTATGGCCGCGCCTACCAGACCGCGACCTCGGCTCATACCTGCACCGGCGACGGCGGCGGCATGGCGTTGCGCGCCGGCCTGCCGATGGAGGACATGGAGTTCATCCAGTTCCATCCCACCGGCGTCTATGGCGCGGGCTGCCTGATCACCGAGGGCGTGCGCGGTGAGGGCGGCTACGTCACCAACGCCAATGGCGAGCGCTTCATGGAGCGCTATGCGCCATCGGCCAAGGACCTCGCTTCGCGCGACGTCGTCTCGCGCTCGATGACCATCGAAATCCGTGAGGGCCGCGGTTGCGGACCGAAGGGCGAGTACATCGACCTGCACATCGAGCATCTCGATCCCAAGGTGATCCACGAGCGGCTGCCGGGCATCGCCGAGACCGCGCGCATCTTCGCCGGCGTCGACGTCACCAAGCAGCCGATCCCGATCCTGCCGACCTGCCACTACAACATGGGCGGCGTGCCGACGAACTTCCGCTGCGAGGTCGTCACCATCAAGGACGGCGATCCCAACCACGTCGTGCCCGGCCTGATGGCGATCGGCGAGGCCGCCTGCGTGTCGGTGCACGGCGCCAACCGGCTGGGCTCGAACTCGCTGCTCGATCTCGTCGTGTTCGGCCGCTCCGCCGCGATCCGCGCCGGCGAGGTGGTGCAGGCCGGCGCCGCGCACAAGCCGCTGCCCAATGCCGGCGAGAACGCCATCGCCCGCCTTGATCGCCTGCGTCACGCCAAGGGCGGCTCGCCCACGGCACAGCTGCGCGACAAGATGCAGAAGACGATGCAGAACGATTGCGCGGTGTTCCGTACCCAGCAGTCGCTCGACGAAGGCTGCGCCAAGATGGACCAGGTCTTCAGCGGCAAGCCCGACATCGCGGTGAAGGATCGCTCGCTGATCTGGAACTCCGATCTGGTCGAGACCCTGGAGTTCGAGAATCTGATCCTGCAGGCCCAGGCGACGATCCGCTCGGCCGCCAACCGCCTGGAGAGCCGTGGCGCCCATGCGCGCGAGGACTACGCCGAGCGCGACGACGTGAACTGGATGAAGCACACGATCGTGTGGGTCGAGGACAACGGCAAGACGCGCATCGACTACCGGCCGGTGAAGCTGCAGCCGATGTCCAACGACGTTCAGTCGTTCCCGCCCAAGGCACGCGTGTACTGAGCAGCGCGGACGCAAAGAGGAAGAGATGGCCGAGTTCGCCCTGCCCGCCAATTCGAAGATCCGCAAGGACGGCGAGACCTACAAGGCGCCCGCTGGCGCCCAGAACGTCAAGGCGTTCAAGGTCTATCGCTGGAGTCCCGACGACGGCAAGAACCCGCGCTGGGACACCTACGAGGTTGACCTCGCCGATTGTGGCCCGATGGTTCTCGACGCGCTGATCAAGATCAAGAACGAGGTCGATTCATCGCTGACCTTCCGCCGCTCGTGCCGCGAGGGCGTGTGCGGCTCGTGCGCGATGAACATCGACGGTACCAATACGCTGGCCTGCACCAAGTTCATCGACGAGGTGAAGAGCGACATCAAGATCGCGCCGCTGCCGCACATGCCGGTGATCAAGGACCTGGTGCCGGATCTCAACGTCGCCTATGCCCAGCTCGCCTCGGTCGAGCCGTGGCTGAAGAACAACACGCCGCCGCCGGAGCGCGAGCGGCTGCAGTCGCCGGAGGAGCGCGCCAAGCTCGACGGGCTGTGGGAGTGCATCCTGTGCTTCTCCTGCACCACGAGCTGCCCGAGCTACTGGTGGAACGGCGAGCGCTATCTTGGACCGGCGGTGCTGCTGCAGGCCTATCGCTGGATCGTCGACTCGCGCGACGAGGCGACGGGCGAGCGGCTCGATGCGCTGGAAGATCCCTTCCGGCTCTACCGCTGCCACACCATCATGAACTGCACCAAGACCTGCCCGAAGAGCTTGAACCCGGCGAAGGCGATCGCCGAGATCAAGAAGATGATGGTCGAGCGGACGGTATAGGGTCGAGCGTCAGCGCTTGGCGGGAGCCGCAGCAGGAGCCGTTGCAGGCGGCGGAGCCGGCGTGGCAGCCGGTGCCGGAGCGGCGGCGGCGCACTTGGCCTGGCACTGCTTCACCAGCGCATCGATGCGGCGGCGCTGCGCCTCTGGGTAGTAATCCCACTCGTCCTTGACGCAGTCCTTCACGCGATACGTGACCTCGCCGATCACCGACACGAAGCGCTGCGGATCAGGCGCGCAGGCATTCTCCGTCGAGGGCAGGACATAGGTCTGCGCGCCCGTCGGCGTTTGGTACTGGATCGAGGCCGGCCCGCTGGAGGCCGGTGCCGCAGGCGGTGCTGCCGGCGCACCCCCGCGCGGCTCGCAGGCGCCGACCGCCAGTGCGATCGCGAGACAAGTGAGTATTCTGTTCATGTTGGTATGGCCCCAAACTATCCCCGGAAGGAGCCCCATGCGCTGGCCCTCCGCGGGTAATATATTACATGATTGGTGCCAAATGAACCCCTTGCCGGTCGATAGCCGGCACAGGGCGAATTCGGCTGCATTCGCGATAAAATGGGCGCATGCTCACATTGAGCGCGGAGCGGGGGAGAGCGATGGGATTGGGCGGTTGGATCCTTCTGGGCGTGATCGTCGCCATCGTGCTGTGGGCGATCAGCGCCTACAACCGCATGGTCGGCTCCAGGAACCAGGTCGACAACGCCTGGTCGCAGATCGACGTGCAGCTCAAGCGCCGCCACGACCTGATCCCCAACCTGGTGCAGGTGGTCAAGGACGCGATGGGCTATGAGCAGGACACGCTCAAGGCCGTGATCGCGGCGCGCAACACCGCGCTGACGGCCAAGGGCCCGGCCGAGGTCTCGCAGGCCGAGAACGCGCTGACCGTCGCCACCGGCCGGCTGCTGGCGCTGACCGAGGCCTATCCCGACCTCAAGGCCAACACCAATGTCATGGCGTTGCAGGAAGAGCTGACGGCGACCGAGAACAAGATCTCCTTCGCGCGCCAGTTCTACAACGACAGCGTCATGGCCTTTAACAACGCGCTGCAGATGTTCCCCAACAACCTGATCGCGCGCCAGTTCGGCTTCCAGCCGCGCGAGCACTTCGCGGTGCCGGAGACCGAGAAGGAAGTGCCACAGGTCAAGCTGCGCTAGGCCCCCAGTGGTCAACCTCGCGCCTGCGGCGGTCGGTGCCACCGACTTCTTCACCGCGCAGCGGGCCAACCAGCGCGCCACGACCATTCTGTTGGCGACGCTGACCTTGCTGGCCGGCGGGCTGGGCTATCTCGCCGGCTGGGCGCTCGAGGCCAATCACGCGGCGCCGGCGTCGTCCTACGCGCCGCGTACCATCTGGTTCTTCAGCAAGTGGGGCTTCTGGTGCGCCATCGCCGTCGCGGCGGTGAGCCTGGGCTGGAGCTGGATCTCGATGCGCTTCGGCGATCGCATGGTGCTGGCGATGACCGGCGGCAACGAGGTCACCAAGGAGCAGGAGCCGCAGCTCTACAACATCGTCGAGGAGCTCGCGATCGCCGCCGGCCGCCGGCCGCCGCGCATCTACGTCATCGAGACCGACGCGCTCAACGCCTTCGCCACCGGCACGTCCGAGCAGAACGCCACCATTGGCGTGACGCGCGGGCTGCTGAACACGCTGAACCGCGAGGAGCTGCAGGGCGTGATCGGCCACGAGATGGGCCACGTCGCCAATCTCGACACGCGCTACATGACCATCGTCGGCGTCACCGTCGGCCTGATCGCGCTGATCGCCGACCTGATCCTGCGCGGTACGCAGTTCGGCATCGGCGGGCGGCGCGATCGCGACAGCAAGGGCGGTGGCGCCGCCATGATCCTGATGCTGATCCTCTTCGTCGTCGCGCTGCTGGCGCCGCTGGCGGCCAACCTGGTGCGCATGGCGGTGTCACGTCAGCGCGAATACCTCGCCGACGCCACCTCGGTACGCTTCACCCGCAACCCGGCCGGCCTGATCTCGGCGCTGCAGAAGATCGACACCGGCGCCAACAGCTTCTCCGGCGTCAGCAAGGCCACCGAGCACCTCTTCATCATCAACCCGATCCACAAGATGACCGAGAGAACCTCGGCGCTGATGGCCACGCATCCCGACACCGCCGCCCGTATCGACCGGCTGCGCAATCTCGGAATTCGGTAAGTGATCCTGTCCTATATGGCACTTGTGTGCGTCTGAGTTCCGTATACAGAATACGGCGATGCCCTTGGATCGCCTCGCCGCGCCACCCGATCTCGCCCAACGTGTCTACGACGCGCTGTCGGATGCGATCGCGGCCGGCGCTCTGGCGCCCGGCGAGCGGGTAACCCAGGAAGGCTTGGCCGAGCGCTTCGGCGTGTCGCGCCAGCCGGTGCTGCAGGCGCTGCTGCTGTTGAAGCGGCAAGGGCTGATCGTCGATGCCGGGCGCAAGGGCGTGATGGTGGCGCCGCTCGATCCGGTGCATGTCCGTCGGCTCTACGAAGTTCGCGCGGCGCTCGACGGTGCGGCTTGCCGGCTGGCGGCGGAGCGCATGGACGATGGGTTGCGCGCGCGTGGGCAGCATCTGCTGGATGCGGGTCATCGCGCGATGGAGTCGGGTAATGCGGCCGCGCTGCTCGCTGCCGATATCGACTTCCACCTGTTCCTCTACGAGGCGTCGGGCAATCCGCTGTTCGCTGAGACAGCGGCACCGCATTGGCGGCATCTGCGACGGGTGATGGGCGCGGTGCTGCGCGGACCCGAAGCCTACGAATGGGTCTGGCGCGAGCACGCGGCAATCCTGGCCGCGCTGATCGAAGGCGACGGCGAGCGCGCCGCGACGCTGGCGACCGCACATGCCCACGGCGGCGCCGAACGGCTGGCGCCATCATTGGAAACCACGGACGAAGCCAAGGGAGCGACACCATGAAACTCACGGCCGAGCAGCTCAGGCAGTTCGACGAAGAGGGCTACCTCTTCTTCCCCGACTACTTTCCCGCCGAAGAGATGGCGATCCTCAAGGGCGAGGTGCCCGGCATCCTTTCGCAGCGTCGCGAGGAGAATGTGCGGGAGAAGACCGGCGACGTGGTGCGCACCGCCTTCGCCGTGCACAAGTACAACCGTGTCTTCGAAGCGCTGATCCATCATCCGCGCTTCGTCGAGCCGGCCGAGCAATTGCTGCGCGACCGCACCTACATCCACCAGTTCAAGCTCAACGGCAAAGCCGCCTTCGACGGCGACGTCTGGCAGTGGCACCAGGACTACGGCACCTGGAAAGCCGACGACGACATGCCCGAGGCACGCGCCATGAACCTGGCGGTCTTCCTCGACGAGGTGAACGAGTTCAACGGCCCGCTGTACTTCATTCCCAAGTCGCACAAGAAGGGCGCGATCGAGGCCAAGCACGACCTGACAACCACGTCCTATCCGCTGTGGGTGATCGACAACGACGTCATCGCCAAGCTGGTGAAGCAGGGCGGTATCGTCGCACCCAAGGGCGGACCGGGCTCGGCGATCTTCTTCCACGGCACGCTGGTGCACGGCAGCCCGCCCAACATGTCGCCGTGGGACCGCCAGATCGTCTATGTGACCTACAATGCGGTCTCCAACGCCATCCGCCGCTTCAAGCGCCCGGAATATATCGCGCATCGTGATTTCACGCCGCTCGAGGCCTGGAGCGAAGACTGTGTCTTCCAGGCCGCAACGCGCCGCGCCGCCGAGTAGGAGTAAGCACAATGAACCTTCACAGCATGCTTCAGCGCCGCGCGGCCGAGGGAAAGCCGCTGCGTATCGGCGTGATCGGCGCCGGCAAGTTCGGCTCGATGTACCTGTCGCAGATCCCGACCACGCCGGGCATCCACCTCGTCGGTATCGCCGACCTCTCGCCGACGCGCGCGAAGGAGAACCTTGCGCGATTGGGCTGGAAGCCCGACGTCACCGGCGCGGTGTCGCTCGCCGAAGCGCGGCGCCACGGCAACACGCATCTGGGCGACGACTGGCGTGCGCTGGTCGCGCATCCCGAGATCGACATCATCGTCGAGGCCACCGGCGATCCGATCGCTGCGGTCGATCATGCGCTCGAAGCCTTCCGCAACGGCAAGCACGTGGTGATGGTCACGGTCGAGGCCGATGCCTTCTGCGGTCCGCTGCTGGCCAAGCGCGCGGCCGAGGCCGGCGTGGTCTACAGCCTCGCCTATGGCGATCAGCCGGCGCTGATCTGCGAGCTGGTCGACTGGGCGCGCGCATCGGGCTTCTCGGTGACGGCGGCGGGGCGCGGCCACAAATGGCTGCCGCACTACGCGCAATCGACGCCCGAGACGGTGTGGCAACACTGGGGGCTGAACGAGGAGCAGGCCAAGCGCGGCGGATTGAACCCCAAGATGTTCAACTCCTTCCTCGATGGCTCGAAGCCGGCGATCGAGAGCACTGCGGTGTGCAATGCCACCGGGCTGACGCCGGCGCCCGATGGGCTCGCTTTCCCGCCGTGCTCGGTCGAGGAGCTGCCGACGATCATGCGGCCGCGTTCGGAAGGCGGTCTGCTGAACCACAAGGGCCAGGTCGAATGCGCCAGCTCGATGCGGCTGGATGGCACGCCGATCGAGTACGAGATCCGCAAGGGTGTGTGGGTCGTGTTCGAAGCGTCGACCGAGTACCAGAAGAACTGCTTCGAAGAGTACATGCTGTGCACCGACCCGAGCGGTCGGCACTCCGTCATGTACAAGCGCTGGCATCTCATCGGGCTGGAGGTTGGCATCTCCGTTGCATCGGTCGGCCTGCGTCGTGAGCCCACCGGCTGTGCCATCGGCTTCCATGCCGACGTGATCGCCACTGCCAAGCGCGACCTCGCTGCCGGCGAGATCCTCGACGGCGAGGGCGGCTACACGGTCTACGGCAAGCTGTTCCCGGCGCCCAAGTCGATGAGCGTCGGTGCGCTGCCGCTGGGCCTGGCGCACAACGTGAAGCTCTTGAAGCCGATCAAGGCTGGGCAGTCGATCAACTACAGCGACGTCGCGATCGACGAGTCGCTGCTGGCGGTGCGGCTGCGCCGCGAGATGGAGAGCAGCTTCGGGCCGGCGGCGCGTATCGCCGCACAGTAAGCTCAGCCGGTCTTGAACAGGGCCCTGATGAAATCGGTCACGGCCTTGTGCGCGGCGGCGGTCGCTTCGGGATCGCCGCCGACGTGCGGG
>JAFAZJ010000151.1 GCA_019239835.1 Alphaproteobacteria bacterium
GCGGTCGCGCAGCACCGGGATGTCGTAGATCGTGCGGCCGTAGAGACGGAAGCCGGCATAGAGGCGCGGATCGGCGGGGCGTTGCGGGCCTTCGGCCTTGAAGGCCGGCACCGCGAAGCCCTCGCGGAACGACTCTGTGTCGGCCAGCGTCTGCAGCGGCAGGAAGACGGCCTCGCCATTGAGCGCCGCATCAGGCAGGACGGCGATAACCTCGAGCTCAAGTCGTACGTTCTCGGTACGACCATCGACGGTGCGGCCGATGACGCCATGGATGCGCGCGCCCGCCTTGACGTTGCCGATCTTGCGCGCGGCGTCGGCGGTCAGCACGACCTGTCGGTCCGATGTGGGGATGGGATGGCCGGCGAGCAGCGGATCGCCGCTCTTCGTCGGGATCATCTCCGCCGGCAGCGGTGAGCCGCCTTCGCGGAAGATGTCGATGGTGGCCGAGATCGAGCGTGTCTTCGGGATCATGAAGGCCACATCGGGCCAGCTGGCGACCTTTTCGAAGAAGGCCGCGTCAAAGCGGCCGGCACCGATCGGCACGATCTCGAGGTTGCGCGGATCGCGGGTCATGCGATCGGCCAGCGTCTGCACCACGCCATAGCGCAGGCCGAAGAGGATCAGCAGCGGCGCCAGCACGGCGGCCAGCGCCAGCACCAGGCAGAGCGTCGAGCGCCATTCATGCGTGGCGTCGGCCAGCGCCAGGCCGAAGATGCGGCGCATGTCGCGCACGCGACGCGGCCGCGCGCTCATCGGTGCGCCTGATCGAAGATCGAACGAACGAGCGTCGCGCCGTCCTTGGTGTGCCGCTCGATGCGCGGATGCAGGCGCGGCAGGCCGAGTTTCTGGATGCGGGCCCAGTCATGCGAGGCCACGACAACGGCCGCGCCGTTCTGTGCTGCCTGTTCCAATAGCAGCGCCATGACAGTCTCGGCTGTCGCGGGATCGACCGACGCCGTAGGTTCGTCGGCGAGCACAAGGGCCGGCCCGTGCGCCAGAGCGCGCGCAATGGCAACGCGTTGGCGCTGGCCGACCGACAGGGCTGAGGGTTTCTTGCGCAACTGATCGGCGACGCCCAGCCGCTCGGCGAGATGCTCGACCGTGCCGTCGTCTTGCATGCCCAGCAATCGGCGTGGCAGCGCAATGTTGTCGCGCACGCGCAGGAAGGCGAACAGGCCGCCGGTCTGCGGCACATAGCCGAGATGGCGCGCGCGCAACGGCGCCAGCCGGTCGGTGCCGCCGCGCTGCCACAGCGCGGCGACGTCGCTGCGCTGTCTCGCCTGGGCGCTGAGCGCGAATGCCTTCACCGAGTCAGGCCGCGAAGCCAGCGCGAGGATGTCGAGCAGGGTACTCTTGCCGCTGCCGCTCTCGCCGCACAGCGCAAGACAGCCGCCGCGCGGCACATCGAGCGCGGGAACGGACAATTCGAAGGTGGTGCCGGAAGCGCTGCGCCTCTTGATCAGATCGCGCAGCGCGATGACCGATGCACCGGCACCAACAGCTTGGTTCACGGCGGCGCTACAAGATACCTTCCCCCGGAGGGGGAAAGGTGGCGCGCGGAGCGCGGCGGATGGGGGATGTCGAAGACGAACGGAGGAGTCCGTCTTCGGCATCCCCATCCGCCCTTCGGGCACCTTCCCCCTCCGGAGGAAGGTAGGCGTGAAAGCGGCGACTCACGGCAGGGCGTCGAGTGGTACCGGGTAGACGGCGTCGCCTGGTCGCGCGCCGGGGCCGCCGAGCTGGATCCACAACGAGGCTTCGTTGTGGAAGCGCTGGTAGAGCTTGATTTTGGCCTCGAGCCGGTCGAGCAGGTCCTCCTGCTGCGCCACGCTCCAGCTCGACCAGGTGTCCTGGTCCAGTCCCATCAGCTCCGAGCGGTAGGGCAGGTCGTCGAGGTACTCGCCCATCAGGCCGATCTCGGCCAGCCGCGCGGTGTCGCGCCGGCCGATGCGCGCGGGATCGCGGCTCATCGCGGCGGCGGCGCTGCGCAGCTCGTCGAAGAAGCCTTGCGGGCGGATCTGGTTGCGTCGTCCGGTGGTGATGACCCGCTTGAGCGTCTCCTGCAGATCGGAGAGCTGGTCGCGCGTCAGCAGCAGGCGCACGTCGAACACGGCGGAGGTTGGCGTCGCGGTGTCGCGATCGCCCACCCAGGCCTCGAACATCTTCGGCGCCTGCGTGCCCTGCTGCGAGCCGAGATAGGCCAGCGCCATGGCGTTGCCGATGATCTGGAAATCACGCTGGATGCGCGCCCCGGTGCCGGGTCGCTGTGGCGGTGGTGGGGCCGGCGGCGGTGCCTGCCCGGCGGCGAAGGCTTTCAGCAGGGTCGTGGCGCCCTCGGCGACGCCGTCGACGCCGCGGCCGAACTCGGCGAGGTCGCCGGCGTCGATGCCGTAGTACAGCGCGCGCGGCAGGTTCTTGCCCTGCGTCAGGCCGGTGTACTCCTTTTCCGCCTCGCTGTGATCGGCGCGGCCGGCCGGCGTCTTCAGATGCACGGCCATGATGTGGATCTTCTTGGTGTCGGCAAGGTCGCGGACGCGGTCGAAGTCCAGACCGGTCGACGAGGCTGGGTCATTGCTGCGCAGCCCGCCTGCGTCGGTGATCAGGATGACGATGCGGCCGTCGAAGGGCGACCAGTCGATCTCGTCGATCGCCGCCTTCAGGCCGGCGATCGAATCCTCGTCGAAGCTGTGGCTCGACACTGTCGTCGCCTTCAGCTCCTTGAGCTTGGCCATGAAGGTCGGCCCGTCCGGCGCGTCCTTGGGCTGCACGAAGATCTTGGTGAGGTACTCCAGCCCCGGCGTCTTCTCGACGTTGTTGCGATAGGCCACGAGGCCGTAATTCGCCTTCAGCCCGGCGCGCTCGATCGAGTCGTAGAACTTCTTTGCCGCCTCGCGCGCGCGATCGAGATAGGGGCCCATCGAGGTCGTGGTGTCGACGACGAAGACCACGCCGAGCCGGAAGTTCTTCAGCGAGTCGTACAGATTCTTCCGCACCTTGGGACGCAGCGGATCCTCGGCGTCATCCTTGAGCGAGAGCGAGGCGACGCGCAGCATGCGCGCCTTGATGTTGTTCGACAGATAGGTCTCGCCGGCCTCAAGGATCGGCAACAGGTAGAACTGCTTGGTGATGTCGATATGGGTCGAGGGCTCGATCGAGATCACCGGGAAGTCGGGCGGCAGCTGGCCGAGATCGACGATGCGCTGACGGAGCGCGGCCGCCAGCTGGGCGCGCTGCTCCGACTCGAGCAGCTTCTGCAGCTCGGCCTTCTCCTTGAAGAACAGGGTGCGCTCGCGGTTGGCGGGATTGGTGAAGGCCAGGGTCAGCGTCTGCTTCCACGGCACCGTGTCGATCGCCTTCAGCCAGCCAGTGGTCTTGCCGTCGCTGCCCGGGCCGACCTCGAGCCATTCGCCGGCGGCGTCGCTCTTGCGGTCATAGACGTAGAGCGCGCTCATCGGCGCCAGCGCCTGGCCCGGCGTGCCGCCCGGCTTGTCGTGTAGCTTCGCCTCGGGCCGTGTCAGCACCCGCTGGAACAGCGTCTTCTTCTTTTCCATCAGCAGAGGCGCGCGTGTGCCGCTCTGCGCGCTGACGGTCGCGACCGTCGTCGACATGGTGGCGATAGCCACCACGGCTGCGATGGCGATCCGGGCGATTGCGTGCATTGCCTGGACTCCTGTTACAGCGTGTCGAGCGCCTTCTTGGCGTCGGCGTCGCCCTTGTCCGCCGCCTGCTTCAGCCAGTCGCGCGCTTTGGCCTTGTCGGCCGGGAAGCCATCGCCCCCTTTGGCATAGAGCATGCCCAGCCGCGTCATCGCCGGCACGATGCCGGCCTTGGCCGCGGTCTCGTACAGCCCCGCCGCGCGCTCGGCGTTGAGCTTGAACGGCGTGTTGGGGATCGGGTTGATCGGATCGTAGAAGCCCGCGAGCTCGAACGCCGCCGGCGGGTAGCCCTGGTCAGCGGCCTCGCGCCAGACCAGGAACGCGCCTTCGAGCTGGCCGAAGCGCACGAACTGCTTGCCGCGCTCGACCAATTGCTGGGGCGTCGGCTTGGCGGCGATGACGTCGTCGACCTGCTTGCGGATCGGCGTCGTGTAGTCCGGCTTGCCCTGGGCCGCGTCCTGGCCGGTCTTGTCAGTCTTGTCCGTTTTGTCGGTCTTATCCGTCTTGTCGGTCTTGTCCGTCTTGTCGACGACCGTCGTGCCCTTGTCGCGCAGGACGAACCACCAATAGGCGCCGCCGGCTGCGGCGATGAGGAAGATAAGGCCGAAGACCAGCCCGAGGATCAGCGGCAGGTTCGATCGCGGCGCCTCGCGCTGGCTCAGCACCGATGGCCGCTCGAGCGGATCGGGCGACGGCGTGAACGAGGCCGGCAAGGTCGGCTCGATGAATGGCGACTGCTCCGGTTCCGGTTCAGGCAGAGGTTCGGGCTGTACCGGGCGAGCTGCGATCACGGTGGCCTGCTCTTCGCGTGGCCGAGCCTGGCGCAACTCCTTGTCGGTGCGGCCGGCCTCGTCGTCCGACGTCTGCCGATCGGGATCGTGCGCGCCGGAGGTCTGCATTGCCGGCCAGGCCGCGACCGTGGTGTCGACCATGCCGACGTCCGGCTCGCGGATCGCCAGCCGCACCGTCATACCGGCGACAAGATCGCAGACACGTGGCCCGACATGCAGATCCAGCCCGCCGTTGAAGCCCTCGATGCGCTGCGGCTGCAACCAGCTTTCAGTGCGCTGCCAGCCGGTTTCCGAGAGGAATCGGTCCGGACCCTGCCGACGCTCGATCAGCAGGGTCATGCCCTCGGGAGAGGCGTCGGTGCCATACAGCCGCAGCACGGCATGGCCGGGCAGCTCGGGCTTGGGAAAGACCTCGGCGCGCATCGCTCAACTCTATACGTGCAGGATTACGGCGCCAATTTGGTCGGCGCCGGCGGGAATTGTTGCCGCAGCCTACACGGTTTGCCGGGCGGTTTCCGCCTGCCTGAGGATGATGCCCAGCCGGTCGTTCTGCTCCGGCGTGATGTCGCGACCGCCCTCGTAGCCGACATTATCGAGCGCCAGCTGCAGGAAGGCGCGCATCCAGTCGGCGCAGAAGGTGTTGTAGATCGGGATCGGCTCCTCGCGCAGCGCCGGTGCGGCGCCGGCGGGCGGGGCGTCGAGATCGAAGACGCGGCGCGTCGGCGCCTGGGGCGGCAGCCCGGGACGCTCGTCGCGCGGCACCTGGTCGAAGCCCAGCCAGTCGACGAAGCGGTTGATCATGGTGGCGGTGGCCTGCACCTGCCGCTCGGCCACGTCCTCCCATTTGGCGTTGGCATTGTTCTCTACCGCACGCACGCGCCCGGCGAGCTGGTCGGCGACCTTCAGCCGGTTGGCGCCGACCACCAGCTCGTCGACCAGCCAGCCGAAATGCTGCCGGTCGATGCCGAACTGCGAGGCGGCGCGCTCGTCGCCCGACAGGCGGCGCAGGCCTTCTTGCCAGTGCTGCATGGCGTCGTAGGCGAAATGCGCCGCACGGTCCTGCAGCGAGCCGGTGACTGGCTTGCTGAGCACGTTGGTGTCGCCGAACACCGAGCTGAAGATGTCGCCGAGATCGACCGCCGCGCCCACCGCCTCGTCGCGTGGCGCGCCGGCCTTGGCGGTATCTGGCTTGGCCGTGGCGGCGCGGAAATAGATGCCGCGCAGATCCTCCTCGGCGATCTGCAGCCGGTCGACCAGCTCGCCGAAACGCTGCGTCTTGATGCAGCCGGCCAGCCCGCGCAGCACCTGCTGCACCAGCACCTGCTTCTTCTGCCGCGCGCCGGTGTCGTCGCCGTTGTGGAAGCCGACCAGGCGGTCGACCAGGCGCGAGACCTGGGTCTCGAGCTGGCCCTGCACCTGGGCACGCTTGATCGCCGGATCGCACACCGGCGTGAGCTTCTCGACGATGTAGGACAGGCCGCCGTCGTTGGGACGGAATGCTTCGTCCCAGGCGCGTGACGGCTCGATGAAATGCTGTGCCACGGTCTCGTTCTCGAGGAAGAACTGGCGCAGCTTGGTGCTGCGCTCGGTGAAGAGTTCGGCGATGCCGGCTTCGCGGCCGTCGGGTCCGTAGCGCATCAGGCGCTCGTCCTTCACGGTCGGGTTGCGCAGCCAGAAAGTGTTGTGGAACGGCTTGCCGTCCCAGTTGGTCGGCCACTCGCCGCGGAAGTTCTTCAGCAGTGAGTTGTTGAGCCGCGCGGTCCAGCGCATGCGGATGTCGTCGCCGACCTCGCCCGCCTTCTGCTCGAACTCGCGGTCCATCTTGGTCAGCACCAGGAACAGGCCGCAGCGCTGCCTGGCGCGCGTCTGCGGCAGCTCACCGAAGGTGGCGTTAACCCAGCCCTCCATCATCGGCGACAGGTCGCGTACTTCCTGCACGCCGTCGGGGATGCACAGCAGGATGGCCGAGATCTCGCGCTCGGACGAATAGCGCTGGAAGAGATAGGCGACCTTGCCGCGCAGCAGCAATTCGCGCAGCGGATTGGCGGCGCGCGTGCCGTCGGCGTTCTTGCCGGCGTCCTCGAGCTGCTCGAGCTTCAGGCGCGAGCGCGCGCCGGGAAAGTCGAGCAGGTCGGTGTGGTCGAAGAACGGCCACGGCTTCTCGCCGATGGCGATGCGCAGCTCGGCGGTGAGCGCGCAGACCAGCGAGCGTGGCAGCTCGGCATCGGCCGCGCCGGCCAAGCGCGGGCGCACCTTCAGCAGGTCGGCGTTGTCGGTGCCCAGGCGATCGAGGATCAGCACGTCGATGATGCTGTCCTCGCGCGGATGCAACGCGTTCATCGGGCAGAACGCCTCGTCGGCGAAGCCCAGCTTGCGCAGGCCGTCGAACAGGATGCTGTAGAGCCTGTTGAAGGGCTCGAAGTCGTACCACAGCAGCGACCACAGTCGCGCGCGGTCGCCACCGCTCAGCCTGGGCGCTAGCTCGATTGCCTCGCGCCAGAAATCGACGTGGAAGGCCGCCGTCTTGCCCTTGAAGTAGGTGTCGAAATACTCGATCAGGTCGAGCACGTCGTCCTCGGACAGCGCATCGACGGGGCTCGGCTTCGCCTTCGGGCGCAGCTCCGCCAGCCGCTTGCGGATCGCCTCGGCATCGGGTGGGCTGAAATCGGCCTTGTCGTGATCGAAGTCGAGATAGAACGAGTTGGCGAGGATCTTCACCAGATCGGTCTGGGTCAGCAGCCGCAGCTGCACCGGGAAGCCCGGCGGTGCGTCGCCCGGATCGGTGGTAAGGCGCGTGACGAGACCGGTGGATTCGCGTCCACCCGGCGGGTTGATCTCGCGCAGGAAGTCGTAGCCCTTGCCGTCGAAGCGGGCGGTCAGCGGCCGGCCTTCGCGGCTGGCGAGGATCGAGACGAGGTAAGACTTGCCGGCCTGGCTGGGGCCAAAGACGCCGACGCACATCTTGCGCCGCGCCGCGCGCGCCAGCTTGCGGCTCTGGTTGCGCACCTTCTGGATCTCGGAGATCAGCGAGCCGGCCTGCTGGCCGATGCTGGCGGCACCCGGTGACACGTCGCGAATCCAGGCGATGGCGCGCGCCGCCGCATCTGCGGCGGAGTCGCAGGATTGGGACAGCTTCAGATCGACGTCTTCCATCCTCTCACACCGTCTTCAGCGTGCCAGTGTCCAACCAATACCCCTCGGCATGCGCCAGTGTCTGCAGGCGCAAGACCACCGCGGCGCGATCGACCGGCGAGTCGGTCGCATCGACGATGCGCACGATCTCGACGTTCTCGACATCGACGCCGCCCTTCTCGCTGGGCCGCGCGCGGCGCAGCCCGATCTGCAGCGGCGTACGGCGCGACAGGCGATCGCCGTGCTGCTTGCTGGAATATTCCAGCGCGTAGAGCCGCGTCGTCGGCCAGCGCTCGAGGTCGATCTGCCGGAAGCCCAAGGTCATCGGCCCACGGAAGGGAATGCTCTGATCCTCGGGCAGGATATACTCGGGCTCGTCGAGATTGACGTCCCGGTAATAGACGTCCTCTCGCAGCAGGCGGCCGCCGCCCTCGATCTTGCCGATGAAGCGCGCGGTGCTGCGCGCCACCAGCTTGTCGCTACGGAAGGCGAAGCCGGCAAGCTGCGACTGACCCAGCGCGCAGATCATTGCGCCAACCGCGACCGTGGTCTTGGGATCGCCGACGCGCAGGCGCGGATCGCGGAACGGATACCAGGCACCGGCGCGGTAATCGTGCATGGTGATGACGCGATCGGGTGCCAGCGGCAGCAGCTTCAGGATCAGGGTACGGATCGCCGGCAGGCGCGAGGGCCGACCGGTCAACAGCAGTACGTCGCAGGCATAGACGTGGATCAGCTCGCAGAGCGGCGTCAGCACGTTCTTCAGCTCGGCCTGGATGGTCTCGTCGATGCCCACCATGTCGACCGGCAGGCTGAGTTGACGCAGGTCGAAGTCCTTCGCACCACGGCGCTTGGCCGCTTCGTTGATGAAGTTGATCACCTCGGGCGAGGGCTGGCTTGCGGAATCGAAGAACGACGTGAAGGGCCGTGCTTCGGAAGAAGCGACGCCATCGAGCGGTGCGTAGGTCTCCGCCGCCGACAGCATTGCGAGCCCGATCGGCGTGGCGATCTGCAGCGCGAACTGGCGCCTCAGATTGCGCTGTTCGACGTCCTCGCCGCCGCGGTCGCCGCCCAGCAATTCGGCCAGCAGATCCTCAGGGTTGGCGACGCCCGAGGCATGCATGCCGGCCTCGATCGGTGGCAGCACGTGCTGCTGGATCACGCGCAGCAGCAGATCGTCGCCGGCCTTGTTGAAGCCTTCGCGGAAATTCTGCTCGGGATGCAGGGTCACCGAGGTGCCGCGGCCCTCGACTGTGTAGTTGTTGATGATCAGGTCGGTGGTGCCACCGCCGATGTCGATGCTGGCCACGCGCAGGCCGAGCTCATCGCCGCCACGCCGCCGCGAGCGCGCCTCGAAGAAGGCGCGGGCGTCGCCGCCCCAGTTCCGGGCCACCTCGGTGTAGAGGTAGACAAGCTGGGTGCAGCTGGCCTCGTCCCATTCGAGGAAGACGTCGGGCGCCGGCGCCTCGGGATCGTTGAGCTTCCAGTTCAGGACCTTCCACACCAGATCGCGCGCGGTCTCGGCTCGGCGCTTGAAGATCTGGCGTTCGGCCAGCGGCATGCCCGGCGGCACGGTCATCACCAGGCGGCGCAGGCGACGCGGCGCTTCGGCGTGGGTGCGCCGACCGCGCTGCGCGGCGGAGTTCATCTGCGCCAGCGCCTGCAGCAGGATCTCGCACAGCGCGAAGGTCATCATCGAGGAGCGCGAGTAGCGCGGCTCGAACACCGGCAGATCGTCCTCGTCGCCTGGCGGCAGGCGATGCAGCGCTTCGCCACGCGTATTCACCAGCTGCGCAAGTGGGCCGCTATTGGCCGCCTGCGTCGAGGGCTCGCCGGATTGCGAATTGTTGAACAGCCATTCGCGGCGCTGCGGCTCGGTGTCCCAGAGATAGCGCTTGGGCGATGACATGCCGGTGTTGCCCTCGGTGCCGCGCCGGCGCGAGGCCAGCCGCGTCGCCTCGGGCCCGATGCGCGCGAGCGTCGGCCAGATGAAGGCGTCGGTACGGCCGCCTTGGCGTGAGAGGTGGTTCTTGCCGAAGGTCGCCTGGGAGAACTCCATGCGCGACTCGAAGGGCTTGGCGTAGACGCGCTCGGGATGCGTCAGGTCGCGCAGCGCCAGCTCGTAGGAATCATTGAGGTTCGCCGGCCCGTCGCCGGTCGACTCGATCAGCATGCCGCAGGTGCGCGAATTGCCGACGTCGAGCACGAGGTCGACATCGATCGCGCCGCGGCCCGGCCGCTCGGCGTCGCCCACCAGCTTCACCGGCGGCAGGATGCCTGACTCGTGCAACAGGCCAATGAAGCCGAGGTAGCGGCCCATCGGTTCTTCGGGCGTGCGCTTGACGTCGGTCTCGATCTGCTCGGCGTTGAGCTTGGGATAGAGCTCGCGGAACAGCTCGTCGACCCACTGGCGCAGCCAGTCCTGGCGCAGGAACCAGTGATTGTCGGCCTGGCGATGGGCTAGCGAGAAGATGGCGCCGGCGGCGACGTCCTTGGCCGAGGGCGCGAGATAGGCGCGGCCTTCGGTCTCGGGCAGCAAGCCGGTGTCGAAGGCGAGCACGACGCGGTAGCGGAAACCGTGCTCGTCGCGGAAGCCCTCGCCGTGGCGCGCCTCGAGATCGACCACGCGCACGCGAGCCCAGTCTCCAGGTCCGTCCTTGAAGGTGCGACCCGGTCTCACCTGGAAGAACGGCACCGGCACCCATTTGTCGATGAAGGGAACCAGCGCGTCCTTGATGCCGATGTCGAGGTTCGATGGCTTCTCGACGCGGCGGCCATCCTCGATCACCTCGTAGACGCCGCGCGTGGCGTCGTACTCGAACTGCACGAGGTCGTCGGCGCCCTTCTTTTGGCCCGAATCGATGAAGCGCCACTCCTTGACCACCAGCTTCGATGGTTCGAGGCCGAAGTCGAGGAACTGCACGCCGCTCTTGGCGATCAGCGTGGTGGGTTGGGGGTAGCGGGGTAGGGGTGCGAGATCGCTCATGCAACAGGTCGGGTAAGCGCTGTCGAGGAGCGCATCGCGAATATAGTCAGTCTGAGGCCGAGTGTAACCGGCCGCAACCCAGTGTTACCGGCCCAGGGTAACGACGTAGCCCGGCCCGCCTTCGCTGCTGCCGCTGCA
>JAFAZJ010000234.1 GCA_019239835.1 Alphaproteobacteria bacterium
GGCGGCCTCGCGGCAGCACAGCATCAGCCCGGTGACGTTGACCGCGAAGAGATTGGCGATGACCGCGGCGTCATAGTCTGCGACGCGTCCCCGTGCGCCGATGCCGGCGCTGTTCACCAGATGGGTGATCGGCCCCAGCGCGCGCTCGCTCTCCTCGAACAGGCGCACGATGTCGGCCTCGCGCGCCATGTCGCCGGGCAGCGCTACCGCATGGCCGCCGGCGCGCACGATGTCGGCGGCAACCGCCTCGGCCTGCATCGCGCGCGAGCGGTAATTGATCACCACACGATAGCCGCGTGCGGCAGCTCGACGCGCCGTTTGTGCGCCGATGCCGCTGGCACCGCCCGTGATCAGCAGGTTCTTCACCATGCCTTCATTCCTTTCCTTGCGCAGGGCGCCGTCGATGCCATCTGAGGGAAGAGTCGTGTGAGGGAGGACGCCATGGAGCGTGACAATGTGACGAAAGTTTACGAATCGATGCAATCCATGTTGCAGCCAATGGCATCGAACGCCGAGACGGCGAGCAACCGGGCCGGTGAATTCTGGCGCGGCCAGCAGAAGGTTCTCGACAGCATGCAGGCCTTCGCCGGCGGCTGGTTCGATCGGCGGCAAACGGGCACACGCGCCGCGCTCGAGGCGGCGCAGCGCATATGCACGGCGAAGACACCGGTCGACGCGGTGCGCGAATACCAGGAATGGGCCAGCGGCTCCCTGCAGCGCATGGCCGACGACAGCGTCGCCTTGCAGCGCCAGGTGATGGAGATCACCGAGGCGTTGATCGCCGCGCCGGCGGTGCCAATGCCGACGGTCGCCCCACCCGTGGGCGTCACACCGGCGCCCAATGCGCAGCAACAGGCGGCGGAGTGATCCGGCCTTAGCGCGTCGGTTCGCCCAGCGACAGCATCAGGCGGTTGGCCCAGTTGAAGAACGATGCGGCCTGGATGACGTCGGCGATCGACAGATCGTCCAGGCCGGCCGCGCGCAGGCGGTCGATGTGCGTCGTGTCGAATGTCATCGGGATCGACGTCAGGGCTACTGACGCCGCGACGATGGCGTTCCAGCGTTCGTCGAGTTGGGCCCCCGTGCCTTCGGCCAGCAGGCGGTCGACGTCCTCGACACGCTTGGAGTAGGTCGCGGCGAAGCGTGCGTGCACCGAGGCGCAATAGATGCAACCGTTGAGTCGTGACGTCGCGGCGGCCGCCAGCTCGCGCTCGGCGCGCGGCAGGCCGGCATCGGTGTTGTAGAAGATGTCCTTGTCGGTGCGGGTGCGCGCGCCCAGCACATCGGGGTCGCGCGCCAGCAGCCGGAAGTAGGGCGACTTCGCGCGCGCGGCGTCGACCAGGCCGTCCATGTGGCGCGGAGTCAGTTCGGATTCGCTCAGCGGCTCGAGCCAGGGCAGCCATTCCAGCATGTCGCGGGTGAAGGTGACAGGCTCGGCGTGGCCCGTGGGCGTCAGCGTCTTGTCAGTCATGGCGGGCTCCGGCTCAGGCGGGGTGGCTGGCCAGCGTGCGCAGGCCGGCGACGATGCGGATCTGGAACGACAGGAACGACACCAGCTGCGAGATCATCACGACATCGGTCGTGCTCCAGCCGGCGTCGAGCATCGCCTGCAGCGAGGGCGGCGCGGCGTCGCGCGGATGCAGTACCAGCATGTGCACGTGCTCCAGCGCCGCCGCGAGCTTCGCACCCAGCGCCGCCCGTTCGTCGTCGGCGACGCGGTGCAGCGGTCCGTCCTGGTCCTCGGCGCTGAGCGGACCCTTGGGGTAGCGACCATAGGGGCCGACGGCGCGCGCCTTGTCGACCTGCTGCGCGATCGCGGCGCTGAGCGCGTCGGCGGCGCCCGACGATCTCAGTCCTTCGACATAGAAAGCGCTGGTCTGAGGCTCGCCATGCAGGCCGGCGACGAAGGCGGCGATGGCGAAACGCTCCGGCAAGCTGACCCCGCCGGGCTCGTTCGGCACGAGCAGGCCGACATAGCTCGCCTGGGCATGCTTGCGCGCTTCCGGCCGCCGCGCGCGGATTGCATCGAGCGCCGTGCCGGGCATGATGCCCACCAGGGTGTCTATGACGTCGTGCGGGGTCTGGGGCATCTGTGCTTTCCTGTTGTCGCCCCAGCAGACAGCCCGACGGTCAAATGGTCAAGGAATGGGCGTGTGGAACCGGGGAGGCCATCCCGGGGTTGATCCGGATGGCCAATCCGGCGCATCACTATGGCCGCGCGCAAGAGGATCGCCAGTGACCAGCAAAGTATTCGATAAGCGCAATCTCGCCGTCGTCGTCATGGCGGCCACCGCCCTATGGCTGGCGTCCGCGGCTTCCTGGGCCCAGGCCCCGGCCACCCCGACACCGCCGGCTGCGCCGCGCCAACCCGGCCCCGGTCCGAGCAAGGCCCCCTACGAAGTGACGGGCTTTCGCAGCGCCCGTTTCGGCATGGACGAGGCGCAGCTCAAGGCGGCGATCCAGAGCGACTTCCAGGTCAAGGCCGAGGACATCAAGCCCACGGTCAACGCGATGGAGCGCACCACGGCGCTGATCGTCACCTTGCCGTCGCTCGATCCCGGACCCGGCCCGGCCTCCGTGGTCTACATCCTCGGATACAAGACGAAGAAGCTGATCCAGGTGAACCTGGTCTGGACGCAACCGGGCGAGCCGGGCAAATCGGATGGCGGGCCTTACCTCGTGGCCGGCGTGCAGCTCGCCAACTACTTCAATGGTTTCACCTGGCGCGATGGCAAGGTGACGCTGACGGCGCCGGCGGGCAACAACCGGCTGCTGGTGTTCGGGGCCGAGGATTCGAAGACCGGCTCGGTGCAAGTGGTGGTCGACGGCGTCGCGTTCCAGCGCAAGCCCGACGGCCAGCTCGAGACCACGCCGCAGGCCAACGCCAACGTGACGCTGCGTGTCGCCTATATCGCCAACCTGGCGACGCCCGATGTCTTCAAGCTCGAGCCCGGCCGCTTCTAGCTACGCCACGCGCCGTTCACTCGACGCCGCCCCGCGCACCCAGCCCAGCGCCGGGGCGACCACCTCGGCCACCAGCTCGATCGAGCGCAGGATGAAGGGGTGCGGCGGATCGATCGAGTGCACCTGCACCGTGAGATCCGTCGAGCGCCGCAGCGTGTCGTCGGTCTGCAGCGAGGCGATCACCTCCTCGGGCGTACCGACATGGGCATCGAAGGCGGTGATCAGATCGCCCACCAGCTTGCCGCCCGAGAGATCGCCGGTCTCGGCCAGGCGATGGCGCAGGCGCGCCAGTCCGGTCTCGGCAAAGCGCAGCGCCTCGGCGCGATCGTCGGCGACGTAGACCGAGCGCGAGGCAAGGATGCGCGGCTCGCAGCCGCGCGGCAGCGCCTCGAGATAGGCATCGATCATCGGGTTCTGGATATCGGCCAGCGAGGCACGCGGCTGGCCCGGCGTACGGGGTTGCGTGCGCGACAGCATCAGCCCGTCGCCCGCCAGGCCGGCGCGGCGCGCGCCCTCGACGGTGAAGGTGGCCTGCCAGATGCGCTCGACCAGGGTCGGGCTCGCGGGATAGAGCCGGTCACCACCGTCGAGCTCGCCGCCCGACCACGCGGTGCGCAGCACGTCGAGATTGCGCGAGAAGATCGCGTGGCGTTGCGCGGCGTCGAGCCCGAAGGCGGTGAAGGCGGTGAGATTGCCGCCCGGCCCGACGCCCAGCTCCAGCCGGTGCTCGCACATCAGGTCGAGCACCGCGGCATCCTCGGCAACGCGGATCGGCAATTCGAGCGGCAAGGTCACGATGCCGGTGCCCAGGCGGATACGCTTGGTGTGCGCCGCGACGTGGGCGAGGAACACCATCGGCGCCGGCAGGCCGCCTTCGCCCTCGTGGAAATGGTGCTGTGCGATCCAGGCGGAATCGAAGCCGTGGCGCTCGGCATGCACGATCTGCTCGGTGCACAGCCGATAGCGCTCGGCCGCGCTGGTCTCGTCGAGCAGCCGCGAGAAGAAGCCCAGGCGCTTGATGGGGAAGGCGGTCATGGGGCCATCGTAGACCGGTGTGTGGCCCCGTTTCTACCTTCCCCCGGAGGGGGAAGGTGGCGCGGAGCGACGGAAGGGGGATGTCGAAGCCGGACTGCGGCGTTCGTCCTAGACATCCCCCATCCGCCCTTCGGGCACCTTCCCCCTCCGGGGGAAGGTGAGACTGGGTTAGCGCTTCTTCGAACTCGCCGAGATGGCGGCGCTGATCTTGCGGCCGGCGCGGCGCGAGGCATCGGCGGTGCGTGCGTCGCTTTCATCGTCGAACAGCGAGGCGAGCT
>JAFAZJ010000208.1 GCA_019239835.1 Alphaproteobacteria bacterium
CTCGATGCGCGGCAGCTTGGTGTTGGGCACCAGGGCCGGGTTGCGCATCGCCGCGATCTGCTCGTCGGTGAGTGCGCGCACCAGGCGCAGCTCGCCGAACATCTTCATGTTCTCCTCGTAGTACTTGCCGGCGACTTTCATCGCCGCCTCGCGGCTCTCGGCGATGTGGAACTGGAAGCCCAGCGACAGCCGCTCGCCCAGCGCGATCTGCCGGCCGCGTCGCGCATAAGCCGCCTGGAAGCCCTTCATGTGGCGCTCGACCGCGCCGCCCTCGGCCGAACCACCGCCGATGACGCCACAGATGCCGTGCTTGGCCATGAAGTCGAAGGCACGATCCGAGCCGCTCTGGATCGGCTGCCAACATTCCACCGGCAGGCGCAGCGGCCGCGGCACCAGGGTGATCTCCTTCAGGGTGTAGCCGCGATACGGCACCTCGGGCGGGATCGTGTAGAAGCGACCCTTGTGCGAGAAGCGCTCCTCGTTGAACGACTGGAAGATGACGTCGACGCCCTCCTCGAACATCTCGCGGTTGGCGTCCTGGTCGAGGAGCGGCGAGCCGAAGGTCTCGACCTCACGCGTGTGATAGCCGCGGCCGACGCCGAAGATCACGCGCCCACCGCTCAGGATGTCGGCCATGGCGTAGTCCTCGGCCAGGCGCAGCGGATGCCACATCGGCACGATGTTGAAGCCGCAGCCGATACGGAGGTTTTTGGTCACGTTGACCAGATGCATCGCCATCATCAGCAGGTTGGGGATGCACTCCGTCCCCTCCGGCTGGAAATGATGCTCGGCCATCCAGAAGGTGTTGTAGCCCAACCCGTCCATCTTCCTGGCGTAGGCCACCGCGTTGTGCAGCACGTCGGCGAGTTGCTGGTTGGTGTACCAGCGATCGTTGGTCGGCGTGCCGAGATAGCCGCAATTCTCCAGGTCGACGGTGCCGACATAGGAGCTGTCGAACTTGGTGATCATGGGTGATTCCTCCGTTGGTTGGGAGAAAGACGTCAGTCCAGAAATCCCTCGATGCGTGCCGTCTTGAACGCCGGGCGCGCCTGGATGCGCTGCCACCAGTCGTGCACACGCGGATGCTTCGCGGCCGTCATTTCGGCCGGCACGATCTCCTCGTCGATGCGCTTGATGAACGGCACCACCGCGATATCGGCGATCGAATAACGTCCACCGACCAGCCAGCCACCGTTCGCCGCCAGCATCTCCTCCATACGGTCGAGCAACCCCACCAGCTTGCGCCGCGCCTCGGCCTGCTCCTCCTCGGTGTAGGGCTTGCGTGCCGCGCGCAGCCACGCCTCCTGGCGCTCCTTGCTGGGGATGCTCTTGAGCTTCTCCGCCAGCTCGGCATCGCTCCACTGCGAGGCGACCTTGGCGATGCTGTGCTTCCAGTTGAAGATGATCAGGTTGCCGATCAGCCCGTCGACATGACGGATCCAGTTGCGCATGGTCGCGCGGTCGTAGGCGCCGTCGGGCCGCAGCGGCGGGTCGGCAATCGTCTCATCGAGATACTCGCAGATCGTGCCGCTCTCAAAGAGCGAGCGACCGTCCGGGAGCACCAGCAGCGGGATCACGCCGAGGGGATTCATCTTCAGGTATTCTGGCGTGTGATGCTCGCCGCGCGTGAGGTCGACCAACACGCTCTCGAACTGAACGCCCTTCTCCGCCAGAGCCAGCCGCACGCGCCGCGAGGCGCTCGACTTCCAGGCATGATGCAACACCGGCAACGCCATCCACGCATCTCCTCTTCCCTGGAGACACGCTAGCACGCTTCCTTGGCGTGCGCCCATTTCCGCCTCTACCCGTGTCGCTCGTCTCCGCCGCCCGCCGACTGCTCTAGCCCTCCTCGGCGCGCTCGATCGCCTGGACCATGAGCTTCACGGCAGCGACTTGCTTCAGTCCGGCTTCGAGCACCAGCGACCGCCAGGTGAAGAAGCCCAACGCCAAATGCAGCATCGCGCGCTGCTTCACACGCAGCTTCGCGCCCAGCACCTCGTGCCAGGCGCCGACCAGCGGGGCAAAGCGCAGCTCGACGATCTCGCGCACCAGCGCGTGATGCTCGGCGTCGCGCATCACGCAGGCCATCAGAGCGGCATTGCGCTCGTACCAGGCGTAGATCGCCGTCAGCGCCGTCGCGAGGCGCTCACCGCGATCGGCGATGTCGGCCCAGGCCGCAGCCTCGGGCATCGGATCGCATTCGTTGGCCATGCCGGAGCAGGCCATAAGCAGGCTGCGCTCGTCGGGGAAGTGTGCATAGAGCGTGTGGCGCTGCACGCCGGCGCGTTCGGCCACCATGCTGACGGTCGTCGCTGCAGGGCCGACGGTGCTGTGCAAGGCGACCGCGGCCTCGACGATGCGTTGCCGCGTTTGCGCCTGCTGATGGGCCCGCTTGCCGAGGGTGTAGGTCCGGGTCATTCCCACTTTCGATACACGCATGTGTGCAGCGATATTGACATCGCCGCCCTATTTCAGTACACATATATGTATAGTCAAATTCAGCGCCTGTCCATGGCACCCGGGAGACATCGATGCAGACCAGGATCAACGAGATCGCCGACGGCATCTATCGGCTGTCAACCTTCGTGCCGGAGGTCGCGGCACCGGCGGGCTTCACCTTCAACCAGTTCCTCGTGCTGGGCGACGAGCCGCTGCTGTTCCACACCGGGCCGCGCAAGATGTTCCCGCTGGTGCGCGAGGCGGTGTGCCGGCTGATCCAGGTCGAGCAGTTGCGGTGGATCACCTTCGGTCACGTCGAGGCCGACGAGTGCGGCTCGATGAACGAATGGTTGGGCGCGGCACCCTGGGCCGAGGTCGCGCATGGCATGACCGGCTGCATGGTGCAGCTCAACGACCTGGCGAACCGCGCGCCGCGCGGACTGGCACATGGTGAGAGGATCGAGCTCGGCCGTGGCCGCACGATCCGCTACCTCGATACGCCGCATACCCCACATGGCTGGGACGCCGGCGTGATCTACGAGGAAGCCAGTGGTACCTTGCTGTGTGGCGATCTCTTCACCCAGGTCGGCGACGGCCCGGCCCTGACCGAGGGCGACATCGTCGGTCCGGCGATCGCGGCCGAAGACATGTTCGGATATTCCTGCCTGAACCCGGCCATGGGCACGACGATCCGCGAGCTCGCCAAGCTGGCGCCGCGCACCTTGGCGCTGATGCACGGGCCGTCCTTCTCGGGCAACGGCGCCGCCGCGCTGCGCGCGCTGGCCGACGATTATGACCGGTGCATCACAGTTCCCCAGCTCAAGGCGGCCTAACGTCGTCCTTCGTGGTCGCGTGTGTCACTGGGCGTGCGAAGGCAATCAAGGTAGCCTGATGGGATGCCCCGCATCGCGCTGATCCACGCCACGCCCGCCGCCGTCGATCCGATCAAGGCCGCCTTCGCCGAAATCTGGGCAGAGCCGGACCTCGTCAACCTGCTGGACGATTCGCTGAGCCGCGACCGCGCGACTAGCGCCGCGCTGACCGACAGCATGTATCGCCGCTTCGATGCCCTGGGTGGCTACGCACTCTCGATCGGCGCCGATGCAATCCTGTTCACCTGCTCGGCCTTCGGGCCGGCGATCGAGCGCGTGGCGCGCGCCGTCAACATCCCCGTCCTGAAGCCCAACGAAGCGATGTTCGCCGAAGCCATCGCGATCGGTGGCAGAATCGGCATGCTGGCGACATTCGAGCCATCCATCGCCAGCATGCGCGAGGAATTCGAGGCCGATGTCGCCAAGACGCGGAGCAATGCCAAACTCGATTGCGTATTTGTACCCGGCGCAATGGCCGAGCTCCTCGCGGGCCGCCGCGAACAGCACGACGCTATGATCGCCGATGCGGCCAGCACCCTGTCGCATTGTACCGCGATCATGCTGGCCCAATTCTCGATGGCGTCAGCGGCGCGGACGCTGCGTCAGCGCCTGCCCGCCATCCCTGTTCTCACCAGCCCGGCCTCCGCGGTCACGGCGCTGAAGAGCAAGGTGGTAGCACGCCGCTAATCGAACGCACCTGTCATCCCGAGCGCAGCGAGGGATCTAGGGTCCGCCTAGATCCCTCGCTGCGCTCGGGATGACAGACAGGGCGTCAGCTCAAGCTGCCCGGATAATCCTGCCAGATCGACGGCTCGAGCTTCAGGTGAGTCGCCGCCGGATAGTGCGCGAGCCAGTGCCGGGCGCATTGCGCGCTGGTGGCGTTCCACAATTGCGGCAGGCCGCGTGCGTGGTCGAGGAAGCGTTCGAGCACCGGCAGGCGGCTGGGCCAGCCGATGGCGTGCGGGTGCACCACCATCGAGAAGTGCCGGCCACGCCGGTACTGCGCGTCAAGCTCGGCGTTCCAGTTGCGCAGCAGGCTGTCGGGATTCTCCAGGCCGGTGCCTTTCTTGGGGAACAACAGGAAGTACTGGTCGTCGAAATGGTAGTAGTACGGCAGCGTGAGGATCGCGCGGCGGGTGGCGAAATCCGACACCCAGTAATGCGGCGCGTCGTCGGCCAGGCCGTTGCCGAAATAGTCGTAACCGGCCTCGATCAGCAGGTCGATCGTGTGCGGGCTGACTGCGCCGCCGGCGAACTTGTCGCCCGGCCGCGGCAGTGAGAACCAACCGGTCGGACGCGCGCCCGTCGCCGCGGTGAGGATCTCGGTCGTGCGCTGCAGGCGCGTGCGCTCATCGTCGCGCTCGAGCTGGCTGACGTCTTCGTGCTTGAAGCCGTGCGCGGCGATCTCGTGGCCGTCCT
>JAFAZJ010000100.1 GCA_019239835.1 Alphaproteobacteria bacterium
CTGTTCCTGCTCGCCCGACTCATCACCCGCTCGCCCTTCGGCCTCTCCCTGCTCGCCATCAAGCAGAATCGCCTGCGCGCCACCTCGGTCGGCGTGCCCGCCGAGCGCCGCCTGGTGGCGATCTACACGGTAGCTGCCGCGTACGCCGGCATCGCCGGCGCGCTGCTGACCCAGACCACGCAATTCGTCTCACTCGACTGGCTGGAGTTCCACCGCTCGGCCGACGTGCTGCTGGTGCTGGTGATCGGCGGCGCCGGCTATCTCTACGGCGGGCTGATCGGTGCGGCGATCTTCAAGCTGATGCAGGACTGGCTGAGCGGCATCACGCCGCAATACTGGCAGTTCTGGATCGGGCTGCTGCTGGTGCTGCTCGTCCTGATCGGCCAAGACCGTCTCGTCGCCGGCCCGCGCGCCGCGTGGAGCTGGCTGCGACGCCGGCTCACACCAGCATGACCGCCGCGCTGCAAACTACGGGGCTACACAAACGCTTCGGCGGCCTGCACGCCACGCGCGACGTGAGTCTTAGCGTCGCTGCAGGCGCCCGCCACGCCCTGATCGGCCCCAACGGTGCGGGTAAGACCACGCTGATCAACCTGCTCACCGGTGTGCTGCGCCCCGACGCCGGCAGCATCCGACTCGACGGCACCGACGTCACGTCACTGCCGACGCACGCCCGCGTCCGCCGCGGCATGGCGCGTACCTTCCAGGTGAGCCAGCTCTTCGCCGACTTCACGCCGCTGCAGACGGTGACCTTGGCGATCGCCGAACGCCTGGGCCACGGCACGCAATGGTGGCGCACGATCACCGACGACCGTGCGATCGTCGACGAGGCCACCGCGTTGCTCGACCGCTTCGGCCTCGCCGATGCACGCGAGCGGCGCGTCGCCACCCTGCCCTATGGCCGCCGCCGCCTGCTGGAGATCGCCACCGCCATCGCCTCGGCCCCACGCCTGCTGCTGCTCGACGAGCCGGCCGCCGGCGTGCCCGAGGACGAACGCCGCGACATCCTCGCCTCGCTCGACGCGCTGCCGGCACACGTCGCCGTGCTGCTGATCGAGCACGACATGGATCTCGTCTTCAGCTTCGCGCGCCGAATCTCCGTGCTGGTCGACGGCGCCCTGCTCGTCGAAGGCACTCCGCAGGACGTCGCCCGCGACTCGGCCGTACGCCGCGCCTATCTCGGCGAGTCCAGCCATGTCTGAGCTGCTGGTCGTCGAGGGACTCGTCGCCGGCTACGGCGAGGCGATCGTGCTCGACCGCGTCTCCTTCAGCCTCGCCGAAGGCAAGGCGCTGGCGCTGCTGGGCCGCAACGGCGCCGGCAAGACGACGCTGATCGAAACCCTGGTCGGCCTCACCACCTGGCGCTCCGGCACGATCCACCTCGCCGGCACCAACATCGCCCGCCTCGCCCCCGAACGCCGCGCGCGCTCGGGCATCGGCTGGGTCCCGCAAGAACGCGGCATCTTCAAATCGCTGAGCGTCGAGGAAAACCTCACCGCCATCGCCCGCCCTGGCCCGTGGAGCGTGGCGCGCGCCTACCAACTCTTCCCCCGCCTCGCCGAACGCAAACGCAACCTCGGCGACCAGCTCTCCGGCGGCGAACAACAGATGCTCGCCATCGCCCGCGCGCTGCTGCTGAACCCGCGCCTGTTGCTGCTCGACGAACCCCTCGAAGGCCTCGCCCCGATCATTGTCGAGGAAGTGCTGGCCGCGCTCGGCCGCATCCTCGGCGAAGGCCAATCCGCGATCGTCGTCGAGCAGAAGGCCCGCCAGGTCCTCGCCGTCACCAGCCGCGCGCTGATCCTCGAACGCGGCGCCGTGGCCTACGACGGCGACAGCGCCTCGCTGCTATCCGATCCACACACCCTGGAAACCCGCCTCGGCGTCGCCGAACGCGCGGCGTGATCCACTACCTTCCCCCGCTGGCGGGGGAAGGTGGCGCGAAGCGACGGATGGGGGTGGCTGTCGAAGACGAGCGCGAGCTCGCAAGACAGACCACGTCTGACCGCACGAACCACCCCCATCCGTCAGCGCTACGCGCTGCCACCTTCCCCCGCCAGCGGGGGAAGGTACCAAGCGCTTATGTCAGATGGCGTTGAACGTCGAAGCCAGGCTGCAGTCAGGCGACTGCCTCGAGGTAACTCTGGAAGACGGCCACGTGGATGACGGCGGCCTCGGCCCCGCCGGGCCATAGATCTTCGCTGCGGAACTGCACGTCGTAGGTCGGCTCGTCGGCCGCTTCGAGGCCGTGCGCATGGGCGTCGGGGAATGGCGTGAGCGGTCCCTCGTACATGACGATTCCGGTCTTGCCGCGGATATAGCCGGGCAGGCGAATATGTCCGGGCACGAAATCGTTTCGAACGCGCACCCGCTCGCCACGCTGGAAGGACTTGCGGTCGGGCGCATTCGTCCTGCCCGCAGCGCTCGGATGCGACAGCGCAAACCCGCCGCCGGCAATCGCTTCCAGCTCGGCCTTGGTCGTCACGCCCTTTTCGACGAGGAGCGTCGCGATGGCCGTGATCACCCGTTCATAGTAGCTGGCGCTCACCGAATGGCGCGGGTCCATGCGTTCGACGGCGTGGCGGTACTCATCGATGTTGTACACGCCAAGCTGCCCCGCCATCGTTCGCAGCGCATAGGTACGCTTCTCCCACGACGCTTGGAACGGCGACGCCTTCGGCGCGAACCCGACCTTGCCAAAACCCTGGCGCCCGCCCAGGTCATGCATGCCGTCCATCGTCAGTCTCCCGCGACAGACGGCCGCCCGACCCCGATCAGGGAATCGCGGGTGACGATCGAGGCCAGCTTGTCCGCCGGCCAGCCGATCGTTTCCGGCGGCTGCATGGGCAGCACCATGAAGCGCGTGTCCGCGGTGGTGTCCCAGACGCGGATTTCCGTTTCAGGGGCCACGGGGCAGCCCATTTCCTGCAGCACGGTGCGCGCCTCGCGGACCACACGCGCCCGGTACTCGAGATCCTCGTACCAGTTCGGCGGCGGGCCGATCAGGGTCGTCGCGGTGCAGGAACACAGCGTGCAGACGATGACATTGTGGACCGCCGGCGTGTTTTCGAGCACGTAGACCTGGCGCTGGATCGCCGGCAGGCCGATGCCGAATTCGGCGATCGCCGCCTTGCCGTCGGCCAGCAGGCGCTCGCGAAAGGCGGGATCGGACCAGGCGCGCGCGACGACCTTCGCGCCATTCTCCGCCAACAAATTTTCTTCCTGCCACTCCATCGTGTGCTCGACCGACAGGCCTTTGTCGTGTGCACGCACCTCCAGCACCCGCTCAACGGCCGCGAGGCGCTGCTCCATGGGAGCGTTGGGCGCTTGTTGAGAAGCCATGGCGGATTCTCCTCTATGTTTTGACGGTGGCAGGCGTTGCGGCGATTTCACACCATCAGAAAGGCTGCCGCAAGGCAGCGCCGTCGGAATAGGTCATCTGGACTACGATGTCTGGCCATGACTCGCATAGAGGTGCAGGACCTGCACCGACCGCGGCAGCTCGATCAGGAATTCGGGGTCGCGGTCGAGGTGGTGGATGCTGGTCGGATCGCCGCCAGTGAAGCGGGCCATCGCCTCGATGCTTTCCCAGTAGGAGATGGTGACGAACTCGCTCTCCTCGCCGCGATCCTCGCGCAGCGACTGCACGCCCAGCGCCTTCTCCATCAGCGGCCGCACGCCGACCTCGAAATTGTAGCGCTGGTACTCGTCGGCCTGCGCGCGGCGCACACGGCCGCGCCAGATGCGCGCGATGGTCGGCTTCGGCGGCATCAATTCATCGCCCGCAATTCCGCCAGCGGCACGATGCGGATCTGGCTCGCTTCCAGTCCGGCGCGCACGGCCCGGGCGGTGGCCACGGCGGTAGGCCCGTCGCCGTGCACGCAGATCGAATCGACACGGCTGGGCACCTTCTTGCCGCTCGTCGAGAAGATCGCCTGCTCCTCGATCATGCGCTTGACGTGCGCTACCGAGGCGTCGGCGTCGTGGATCATGGAATTCTTTTCCTTGCGCGGGGTGAGCAGGCCGGTGTCGGTGTAAGTGCGGTCGGCGAAGACCTCCTCGGCCACGCGCAGCCCCGCCTTGCGCGCCGCCGGGATCTGCGCCGTCACCGCCTGGGCGAGGAAGATCAGGTTGCGGTCGACGGCGCGGATGGCGCGCGCCATCGCCGTCGAGATGCCCTCGTCTTCGGCCGACATGTTGGCCATCATGCCGTGCGGCTTCACATGCGTGACCTTGCCGCCGTGCAGCGCGGCGACGCCCATCAGGGCGCCGATCTGGTAGGCCATGGCGTGCTCGATCTCGGCATCGCTCATGCGGATGACGCGCCGGCCGAAGCCCTGCAGGTCCTGGAAGCCGGGATGCGCGCCGATCGACACGCCGTTGTCGAGGCAGAGCTTGACCGTCGCGGCCATCACGCTGGGATCGCCGGCGTGGAAGCCGCAGGCCACGTTGGCCGAGCGCACGATCTTGAGCACCTCGGTGTCGTTGCCCATCTTCCAGGGTCCGAAGCTCTCGCCGAGATCGGAATTGATGTTCACTTCGCTTGCCATGGCTCGCCTCCTGCCGGTCGGCTATCCTAGCGCCGCCTCGACATGACGGATACGGCGTGAGCACACGGTTCCTCGATTGCGGCGACACCGCGTTCAGTGTCGAGTTCGGCAGCACCATCGCCCCCGAGATCAATTCCAGGGTCATGGCGCTGCACGGCGCCATTGCGTCCGAACGCGCGGCCGGACGGCTGGAGGGCCTGGTCGAGACCGTGCCCAGCATGCGCGCCCTGCTGGTGCACTATGACCCGCTGACCACGACCCGCGCCGCCCTGCAGCCGGCGATCGAGACGCTGCTCGCGGGCGAACGCGCGGCCGAGGCCAGGTCGCGCCGCCTCACCCTGCCCTGCTGCTACGACGAGCCCGAATTCGCGCTCGACCTCGCCGACGTGGCGCAGCGAACCGGCGTGTCCGAGGAGGAGGTGATCCAGCTGCATCTCGCCTCCGAGTTCCACGTCTACATGGTGGGCTTCATGCCCGGGCTGCCCTACCTCGTCGGCCTGGCCAAGCCGTTGCACCTGCCCCGGCGCGCCTCGCCGCGCGTGCGCGTGCCGGCGCGCAGCGTGGCCATCGCCACCGAGATGTCGGTGGTCTACCCCTTCGAAAGCCCCGGCGGCTGGCATCTGCTGGGCCGCACGCCAGTCTCGATGTTCGACACGCGGCGCGGTGCGGAGGCCTCGACCCTGGCGCCGGGCGACACGGTGCGCTTCCGCCGCATCAGCCGCGCCGAGTACGACGCGCTGGAGGCCGAAGCCGAACGTGCGCCGTTCGACATCGCGCGCTTCGTCGAGGCGAGGCCATGAGCGGCGCCCGCCTCATCGTCGAGCGGCCCGGCCTGTTCGACACGGTGCAGGATCGCGGCCGCATCGGCTTCCAGGAGCTCGGCATGCCGACCGCCGGCGCGATGGATCGCATCGCGCTGGCGCTCGCCAACGCGCTAGCCGGTAATGCGCCCGACGCCAACGCTGCAGCGCTGGAGATGAGCGTGCTCGGTCCTACCCTGCTGGTCGAGGCGGACTCGGTGCGCATCGGCCTGGTCGGGCCGGTCGAGGCGTCGCTGATCGCCAGCGAAGGTGCCACGCCGAAGCCGCTGCTCGCCGACCGCTCGCACACGCTGAGCCGCGGCCAGCGCCTGAAGCTGGGCAGCATCGTGGGCGTGACCACCGCGTATCTCGCAGTCGAAGGCGGCATCGCCGTGCCGCCCTTCATGGGCAGCCGCAGCACCTACACACGCGCCGCGTTGGGCGGAGTCGAGGGTCGCAAGCTGAAACAGGGTGACGCGCTGCCGCTCGCACGTGACAGCGCCAGCCCGCGCGCCGAGCTCGCACTGGCCGCGCCCTTCGACTACGGCCATGGTCCGTTGCGCGTCGTGCCGGGACCGCAGGCCGACCATTTCACCGCTTCGGGCCACGCCACCTTCACCGGCAGCGAGTACGTCGTGTCGAAGGAAGCCGACCGCATGGGCATCCGCTTCGAGGGCGCGAAGATCGAGCACTCGGCGCTAGGCCCGGACATCGTCTCCGACGGCATCGCGCCCGGCGCCATCCAGGTACCTGCGGCCGGCCTGCCGATCGCGCTGCTCGCCGATCGTCAGACCGCGGGCGGCTATTCCAAGATCGCCACCATCGCCTCGGCCGACCTGCCGCGCACCTGTCGCCTGTTGCCGGGCATGCGCGTGCGCTTCCAGACGATCACCGTGGCCGAGGCCGAGTCGCTACGCCGCGACCAGGAACGCCGGCTGGCCGCCGCGATCGCGGCGCTGAAGCCGGCGCGTCCGGAAGGCGGCATCGATTTGAGGGCGCTGTACGAGGAAAACCTGATCGATGGCGTCGTCGTCTGAGCGCCGCCGGCCGCACGTGCTGGGCTACGTCATCGTCTCGCGCGAGGGCGCCTACGCCACCGCCGACGGCCACTACCCCGATGTGCTGAAGATCGAGGCTGACCAGATCTTCTATCGCGACGCCCTGCGCGCCGCCGACGCCATCGCCAACGGCCGCCACTCCGCCGAGCGCGACCCGCTGACCGTCGACAAGAAGCGCCTGACCGCAACACATCAGGTCCACGGCCTCGCCTTTGATCCCAAGCGCGGCCACGGCCTGTTGTGGAATCCCGGCGGCGCGTCCTTCGACGAGGCATGGCAGCACCTGGGACTCACACCCGATTCGACGCTGGCTGTCGTCGGCGGCGCCGAGCTGTTCGCCGCCTTCCTCACCATCGGCTACGACACCTTCTTCCTCACGGAGTGCCGGTCCGCAAGCGTGCCTGAAGGTCGGCTGACCTTTCCTGAGATGGCGGCTGAGCCCGGTTTGACGCCACAGGCCGTGTTGACGCGGCACGGCTACAGACTTGAGCACATTCAGCTGCTCGACCAGGCCAGCGACACGTACCTGGAGACGTGGATCGCAGCATAGGAGCCACGCGCCGCTCTCCTGTCAGCGCGTTTGCTGTCGCCTCGCCGGTCATGCACAGTTCCTGTCAACACGGGCACGAGACCCGGAAACTTGGAGGAAACGTCGAGATGAACCGTGTCCTGTGTCGAGTTGTCAGTCTGTCGATTGGCCTGCTGCTCACCGCCGTCCTGCCGTCGGCATCCGCCTTCGCCCAGAAGCACGGCGGCGTTCTGCGCATCACCCATCGCGACAGCCCCGCGAGCATGTCGATCCACGAGGAGGGCACCATCTCGACGGTCATGCCGATGATGGGCGTGTTCAACAACCTGTTGGTGTTCGACCCCAAGGAGCGGCAGAACAGCCTCGACAAGCTCGAGCCCGACCTCGCCACGAAGTGGACGTGGAGCGAGGACGGCAAGACGCTGACCTTCGCGCTGCGCGAGGGCGTGCAGTGGCACGACGGCAAGCCGTTCACCTCGGCCGACGTCAAGTGCACCTTCGACCTGCTGGCCGGAACGGCCAAGGAGAACTTCAAGGTCAACTTCCGCAAGGGGTGGTACGCCAACGTCGAGAGCGTCGCGGCGAACGGCCCGCTCGAGGTGGTCCTCAAGCTCAAGGCGCCGCAGCCAGCGCTGCTCGGGCTGCTCGCCTCGGGCTTCACGCCGATGTATCCCTGCCACGTCTCGCCGGCCCGCATGCGCCAGCAGCCGGTCGGCACGGGCCCCTTCAAGTTCGTCGAGTACAAGGCCAACCAGACCATCCGGCTGACGCGCAACCCGAACTACTGGAAGAAGGGCCTGCCGTATCTCGACGGCATCGAATACGACATCATCCCCAACCGCTCGACGGCGGTGCTGGCTTTCATCGCCGGCAAGTACGACCTGACGTTCCCCTACGAGATGACCGTGCAGCTGGTCGGCGACATCAAGGAGCAGATGCCGAAGGCGGTCTGCGACATCTCGCCGATGAACGTCGCGGCCAACCTGCTGATGAACCCGGTGCCGCCGTTCGACGACATCGAGGTGCGCCGCGCGGTGGCCATGACGCTCGACCGCAAGGCCTTCGTCGACATCCTCACCCAGGGCAAGGGCGACGTCGGCGGCGCCATGCAGCCGCTGCCCGAGGGCCGCTGGGGCCTGCCCGACGAGGAGCTGCGCAAGCTGCCGGGCTACGAACCCGACATCGCCAAGGCCCGAGACAAGGCACGCGCCATCCTGGCGGCCAAGGGCTACGGCCCGGACAAGCGCATTTCGCTGAAGCTCTCGACGCGCAACATCCCGACCTATCGCGACGCCTCGGTGATCCTGATCAGCCAGCTCAAGGAGATCTGGATCGACGCCGAGCTGCAGCTGGTCGAGACCGCGCTGTGGGTGCCCAAGCTGATCCGCCGCGACTACCAGTTTGGCCTGAGCCAGGTCGGCAACGGCGTCGACGATCCCGACCAGGGCTACCCGGAGAACTACGCCTGCGGCTCGCGCACCTACATGGACTATTGCAACAAGGAGCTCGACGCGATGATCGCGGCCCAGTCGGCCGAGCGCGATCCCGCCAAGCGCAAGCAGATCGCCTGGGCGATCGACCGCAAGATCACCGACGAGGCGGTGCGGCCGATGCTCTACTACCTGCGCGGCGGCACCTGTTGGCGCCCCGAGGTGAAGAACATCACGGTCATGGTCAACAGCATCTACAACGGCTGGCGCATGGAGGACGTGTGGCTGGACCGCTGACGGTCTATTCCGCGCCGAACACACGAGCGATCCGCGTGGTCTGGGTGCTGGAGGAGATCGGCGCCCAGGCCGAGATCAAGTCGATGCCGTACCCGCCTCGCCAGCACGCGCCTGAGTACTTCGCCGTCAATCCGACCGGCATGGTGCCGTTGCTGATCGACGGTGATGTGCGGCTGAGCGAATCGATGGCGATCTGCGACTATCTCGCCAGCAAGCACGGCTCGCCGCTGGTCGTGGCACCCGACGACCCGGAGCGGGCCGCGTACCTGCAATGGCTGTGGTACGGCGAGTCGACCCTGATGACGCCCCTGTCGCGCCTGAACGTCGTGCGCCAGGTCGAGCCCAAGGGGCCGCAGATCGACGCCATCCTCGCCGGCGCGCGCGAGCACGTCGGCGCGCGGCTGAAGATGCTCGAGGAGCGGCTCGAGGGCCGTGACTTCCTCGCCGCGGGGCGGCTGACCCTGGCCGACATCTCGGTCAGCTACCCGCTTCACCTGGTCGCGATGCTGGGCCTCGAGGATCTGCTGGGCCCGCGCTCTGCCGCCTATCACCAGCGGCTGCGCGCACGACCGGCCCACCAGCGGGCCATCGCCATCAGCTAGGACACCAGCGCCGGTTTAGCGGCGATCTCGCAGCACGTTGCCGATCGCCGAGGGCGAGCGGCTGGCATGAAGACAGGCGATCACCAGGACGCGATCCTCGACGACACGGAAGTACAGCCCATAGCGAAAGGGCTTCAGGTGCGCCCGCCGGACATCGGTGCGCACTACCTGGTAAATCAGCGGCGTACGTCTCAGGTGCGTTTCAGCCCGCGCGATGGCCCGCAGAAAGTCGATCGCTGCCGCTGGAGAGCGCTCGCCCAGCCAGCGCATTGCTTCATCGATGTCGTCAGAAGCAGCCCGTCGGTAGACGACGGGAAACGTCACAGCTTGATGCCGTGCCGGGCAGCGATGTCCTGCAAGGTGTAGGTCTGCTCGTCCGGCCGATCGATCGAGTCCTTCAGGCGCGCGTCGAGCAACGCGGACTGGGCCTCGTTCAGCGGCGGCAAGGCCTGCTCGGCCTCGATGCTGTCCCAGAGGTCGTCGATTAGCGCCCGACGTTCCTCGACGCTGAGCTTGGCGATCTCGCGAAGGAGGATTGCATTCATGGGCGCAGTATACCCGCCCTTGGCCCTTTACCGCCACGAGGTAGATCAAGGCTGCTTTGTGGCCGGCCCGCGATACTTGATCGGTGCGAGCATTCGGCCGATGCTGTTGGCGAGATTGGTTTTCCGGCATGCCACGAGGAGCCCGATCATGAACGTCGCCGTATCGACGGTCCCCGCCCAGGCCCTGAAGATCGAGAGGGTCAAGGAGCACATCGGCGCTATCGTCACCGGTATCGACCTGGCGCAGCCCATCGATGGTGCCACGCGCAAGAGGCTCTACGATGCCGCCGTCGACAACGTGGTCCTGGTGATCCGCGGGCAGGAGCATCTCAGCCCGGGCGAGTTGCAGGCCGCCGCAGAGATGTTCGGCGAGCTGATGGAGGACCAGAACCGGCGCTATCTGGTCGACGGCTATCCGTTGATCAGCGTGCTCGACAACCGCCACCTCGACAGCAAGGGCCAGCCGGCAAAGGTCGGTGCAAATTCCACCTGGCACACCGACCACACCAACCAGGAGCTGCCGCCCAAGTTCACCATGCTGTACGCGGTGGCCGTGCCGGACAAAGGCGGCGCGACGTCGGTGTGCAATGCGCGCGCGGCCTATGAATCGCTGCCCGCCGATCTGAAGCGCAAGATCGACGGCGCGAAGACCGAGAACACGCTGATCAGCAGCGCGCGCATGGCGACCGCCAACCCTGATATCGTGAAAGCCCAGCGCGAGTCGACGAAGCCGCCGACGGTGCATCCCCTGGTCCGCACCCACCCGGAGACCGGCACCCGGGCGGTGTGGTTTCACAAGGCCAAGACCGAGACGGTCACCGGCATGTCACCCGAGGAAACCCAGGACTTCCTGCAGGAGCTGACCGAGAAGATCACGCAGCCGCAATTCTGCTACGCGCACGAGTATCAGAAGGGCGATCTGCTGATCATCGACGACCGCGCGTCGTTGCACAAAGCCGGCTTCGATTACGACCACAGCCAGCATCGCCGCCTGTACCGCATGCTGGTACGGGGCGACCGTCCCTACTGAGGGCGCTTCACCGCCACGAGGTTGATCAGCGTTTCCTCGTGACCCGGCGTCGGCTTGATGCCGAGCAGGCGTTCGGCGAGGCCGAGGTCCTGGCGGCTCCACCAGAGATACGGATAGGACACGGCGCTGGGATCGACGCTGAAGCCTGCCGCGCGCACCATCGCGAGATATTCGTCCGCCGTGCGCTGCACGTGCATGGGGTGGCGGAACAGCAGGCGGATGATCCAGGAGTGGATGTAGGCGCGTGTCGACTCGGCCAGCAGGAAGAGGCCGCCGGGCTTGAGGATGCGGTGGAACTCACGCAGCGCGTTTTCCTGCTCGACCAGGTGATGCAGGGTCTGGTGGCAGAAGACGATGTCGGCGCTGCGCGAGGGCAGCGGCAGATCGCTGCTGCTGGCGTGTACCAGCTCGACCGTCAGACCGTCGCGTTCGGCCTGCCGGGCGGAGCGCGCCAGCGCCTCGGTCTCGATGTCCACGCCGATCAGGCGCTCGGCGCTGAAGCGTTCCTGCAGCAGGCGGAAAGAGCGGCCGAAGCCGCAGCCGACATCGACCGCCACCGGGTAAGCGGCGCGACGGTCGGCGATCAGTCGCTCGAGGTCGTCGATGGCGCGCGTCAGCACGTGTACGGCCCAGGTGTCGGTGGCCAGGAACCACTGGCCGAAACGCGACTCGGGCACGTGCGCCACGTCGGCGATACGCCCGGACAGGATCATTGCAGTCCCCAACTCATTGCCCGGCATCCTACACCGTCCTGCCCCCTGGCCGCATGCCCGCATCGCGGCTGACATGGCTTCGCGGGCGCGGGCCGGGGCGGTAAGGTCGGCGCTGGCAGACGATTCCCAAGGACGATCGCGATGAGCTGGCAGCCCGAACTCGACGAACTGAAGCGCCGCCAGGAGATGGTCAAGCGCATGGGCGGGCCCGACAAGGTCAAGCGCCAGCACGATGGCGGCCGGCTCACGGTGCGGCAGCGCATCGACCGGTTGCTCGATCCCGGCAGCTTCCGCGAATGGGGCAGCGTCGCCGGCATGGCGACCTACGATCGCAAGAACGATCTCGAGGATTTGGTGGCGTCGAACTCGGTGACCGGGCGCGGCACGATCGATGGCCGCCCCGTCGTGGTGTCGGGCGACGACTTCACCGTGCGCGGCGGCTCGGCCGACGCCACGATCAAGGAGAAGAACCTGCTGGCCGAGAAGATGGCCAACCAGTATCGCCTGCCCATCGTTCGCATCATCGAGGGCTCGGGCGGCGGCGGCTCGGTGAAGACCATCGAGACCCAGGGCCGCGCCAACGTGCCCGGCGTGATCGGCTTCGATGTCGTCACGGCGAACATGGGTGCGGTGCCTGTCGTGGCACTGGGACTCGGTTCGGTGGCGGGCCTCGGTGCCGCGCGTCTGGCGGCCTCGCATTACTCGGTGATGGTCAAGGGCCTGTCGGCGATGTTCGTCGCCGGTCCGCCTGTGGTGGCGCGACTCGGCCAGCCGCTCAGCAAGGAGGAGCTCGGCGGCTGGGAGATCCAGCTGCGCGCCGGTGCGGTCGACGAGGCGGTCGACACCGAGGACGAGGCCTTCGCCATGGCGAGGAAGTTCCTGTCCTATATGCCGCAATCGGCCTTCCACCTGGCACCGCGCGGGCCGATCACCGACGATCCGAACCGGCGCGACGAGAAGCTGCTGTCGATCATCCCGCGCGATACGCGCAAGGTCTACACCATGCGCACGATCATCAATTCGGTGGTCGACAAGGGCAGCTTCTTCGAGATGAACAAGATGTACGGCCGCTCGGTGATCACCGGGCTCTGCCGCATCGACGGCTGGCCGGTCGCCTTCATGGCCAGCGATCCGATGCACTACGGCGGCGCGTGGACGGCCGATACCTGCCTCAAGGTCACGCGCTTCATGGACATCGCCGAGACCTTCCGCATCCCCGTGGTCTACCTCGAGGATTGCCCGGGCTTTCTGATCGGCCTGGAGGCGGAGAAGAGCGGCGTGATCAAGGCCGGCGTGCGCGCCATGGCGGCGATGCACCAATGCACCGTGCCGTGGTGCACCTTTATCGTGCGCAACAATTTCGGCGTCGCCGGTGCCGCGCACAAGAACACCGGCCGCGTCGCCATCCGCTATGCCTGGCCGTCGGGCCGCTGGGGCTCGCTGCCGCTGGAAGGCGGCATCGAGGCCGCCTACCGCGCCGACATCGACGCCGCGCCCGATCCGAAGGCCAAGCTGGAGGAAATCGAGGAGCGCCTGAACAAGCTGCGCTCGCCCTTCCGCAGCGCCGAGACCTTCTGGATCGAGGAGATCGTCGATCCGCGCGACACCCGCCGCCTGCTCTGCGAATTCGCCAACCTCGCCGCTCCCGTGCGCGAGGGCAAAGCGCAGTTCTGGATGCGGCCGTAACCCTTTTCCCTCACCCCGCTTGCGGGGAGAGGGAGATCAGCGGGCATCCGTTGCCGCGTTGCGTTGCGTACCCCAGGACGAAGAACCGAGGGAGCAACCGATGAACACCACGCTCATGCGCACGCTGCTGTGCGGTTTCATCGCCGGCGCCGTGGGCTTCGTGATCTTCCATCAGGGCGGCTTCTTTCTTGCCAAGCAGATCGGGTTGTCGAGCGGCACGCAATGGTCGATGGCCGCCACCAAGCCATTCGGCGTGCCGCAGCTCGTGTCCTTCCTGTTCTGGACCGGGTTGTGGGGCGCGCTGGCGGCGTTCGTGGTGCCGAAGACGAAGCTGCCGCCATGGCTGGGCTGGACCTTGTTCGCCGCGATCGTGGTGGTCGTGTTCAACTGGCTCGTCGTGCTGCCGATCAAGGGCGCGCCGATGGGCGGCGGCTTCCGCATGCCGGGCGTGATCGTGTCGCCGATCGTCCATGGCATCTGGGGCCTGGGCATGTGGCTGATCTACAGCGCGCTGCAGAAGCCGCTCGGGGCGTCGGTGGCGCCGGCGCGTTAGCCCTTCCCCTGAGGGGAGGTCAGGCGGCCATCGAGCGGATTTGTTCGTCGAGGTCGTCGGCGATGAAGTTGCGCACGACGTCGTCGAGGTCGCGGTCGATCTCGAAGCCCAGCTTGCGGGCGCGGGCGGCGTCGATGTCGCCGGGCCAGCCGTCGACGATCTTCTGGATCGCCGGGTCGTGCTCCCAGCTCACCTTGCCCAGCTTGCGGTTGCCGGCGTTGCGCTTCATCGCCGCTTCGAGATCGGCGGCGCTGACGCGAATGCCGTTCAGGAGCAGCGTGCGGCCCGGGCCGTAGGCGTCGGGGTCGAGGTCGTGGGCGCGCAGGAAGGATTCGACCGTGCGGCGCGGGCTCAGCACCACCATCGGCGTGTCGGGCGTCACCGGGCAGACCACGTCGATGCCGGTGAGCGGCTCGCGCACGATCGAGCTGGCCCAGGTCGAGGCCGCCTTGTTGGGCCGGCCGGTGCGCACGCAGATCGTCGGCAGGCGGATCGCCGTGCCCCGGACAAAGCCTTTGCGCGTGTAGTCCCGCACCAGGAACTCGCCCATCGCCTTCTGCGCACCGTATGACGTCTGCGGTGTCAGCGGCGTGTCGTCGGTGACGGCTTTCGGCAGGTCACCGCCATAGGCCGCCAGCGACGAGGTGAAGATCACGCGCGGGTTGGTGCCCAGCGCGCGGCAGGCTTCGAGCACGTTGCGCGCACCGTCGAGGTTGACGCGGTAGCCGAGATCGAAATCGGCCTCTGCGCCGGCGCTGACGATGGCGGCGAAGTGGAAGACGCTCGAGGCGCCCTGCACGATCGACTGCACGGTGGAGAAGTTGGCGATGTCACCGTCCATCGCCACGACGCGCGGATCGTCGAGGCCGGGCCCGCTTGCCTTCACCACGTCGAACAGCACCAGTTCCGAGACGCGCTGGCCGCCCAGGCTCGCGCCCTCGAGCATCTTGCGCGCGAGCTTCTTGCCGAGGAATCCGGCGCCGCCGGTGATCACGACCTTCATGACATCATGTCTTTATCAGACCGCCATCTCGGTCTCGGCATCGAAAAGATGCATGCGCTCGGGATTGACCGCCAGCCGCACCTTCTCGTGCGCGCGCACGTTGACGGTGGGCTCGACCGAGGCGACCACGCTCTCGCTGCCGACGCGGGTGTCGAGCAGGATCTCCGATCCCAGCCGCTCGACGACCTCGATCTCGCAGTCCATGCAGTATTCGGCGGGATCGGCGCCGTTGGCGACGCGCAGATCTTCCGGCCGCACGCCCAGGGTCGCGGGCTTGCCGTTGAGCGGCGCGGCGCGCGCGGCCAGCGCCGGCGGCAGGCGCAGCTTGATGCCCGGTGCCACGGCCCACAGGCCGCCGCTGTCGCTCACCGTGACCTTGGCGAAGTTCATCGCCGGCGAGCCGATGAAGCTGGCGACAAAGAGGTTGGCCGGCGTGTTGTAGAGCGTCATCGGATCGCCGACCTGCTGCACCAGGCCATCCTTCATCACCACGACGCGATCGCCGAGCGTCATCGCCTCGACCTGGTCGTGGGTGACGTAGATCGCTGTCGTACCCAGCCGCTCGTGCAGCTTGCGCAGCTCCACACGCATGTGTACGCGCAGCTTGGCGTCGAGGTTGCTGAGCGGCTCGTCGAACAGGAAGACCTGCGGATGGCGCACGATGGCACGGCCCAAGGCGACGCGCTGGCGCTGGCCGCCGGAGAGCTGGCGCGGACGACGGCCCAGCAGGCTCTCGATGCCAAGGATAGCCGCGGCGTCCTTGACCCGCTTGTCGATCTCCGACTTCTCGAACTTCCGCATCTTCAGGCCGAAAGCCATGTTGTCGAACACACTCTTGTGCGGATAGAGCGCGTAGTTCTGGAACACCATGGCGATGTCGCGGTCCATCGGCGCCAGGTCGTTGACCACGGTGTCGCCGATCAGGATGTCGCCCGAGGTGATGGTCTCCAGCCCCGCCACCATGCGAAGCGTCGTGGTCTTGCCGCAGCCCGAAGGGCCGACCAGGACGACGAACTCGCGATCGGGGATCTCGAGGTTGACGTCCTTCACGGCGTGCACGCCGCCGTCATAGACCTTGTTGATCTGCCGGATGGTGACCTGCGCCATGGCTCAACCCTTCACTGAGCCGGTCAGGCCCGACACGTAATGTTCGACGAAGAACGAGTAGACGATCGCCACCGGGATCGAGCCGAGCAGCGCGCCGGCCATCAGCGGCCCCCAGAAGAACACGTCGCCGCGGATCAGCTCCGACGTCACGCCGACCGGCACGGT
>JAFAZJ010000112.1 GCA_019239835.1 Alphaproteobacteria bacterium
GGCATCGGCCAGGATCTCGTCGAGGCGATCCGCAAGTTCCACTACTCAGATGTCAGTGCCATCCTGCTGGTCGTCATCGCCACCGTCATGGTCATCGATCTGCTGACCGAGCGACAGCGCCACCGCCTGATCGGGGTGCTGAAATGAAGGGGCCGCTGCGCCAGACCGCGATCGAGGATCGCGTCGGCCTGCACGGCCGCCATCCGCAGATCTTCGCGCCCGCGATCAAGGCGCGCGCGTGGACGATCTCGATCCTCCTGGGCGTTCTTGCGCTCACGGTCTACGCCATGTGGCGGCTGGAGTTCTCATTCGGCCGTATCGGTGCGGGCTTGGTGCAGCTCGGCCATTTCCTGGAGCTGATGGTGCCGCCCAGCCACGGCGGCAAGCTCGGGCTCTATCTCAGCGCGTTGGCCGAGACATTGTCGATCGCCTTCCTTGGTACGCTGCTGGCCGCGACCTTGGCGCTGCCGGCCGGCATGCTGGCGGCCAAGAACGTGGTCGCCAACCGCGTCCTGCATTTCTTCATCCGCCGCAGCCTCGACACGGTGCGCGGCGTCGACACGCTGATCTGGGCGCTGATCTTCGTCAGCGCCGTGGGCCTCGGCCCCTTCGCCGGCATGCTGGCGATCGCGGCGTCTGATTTCGGCGCCTTCGGCAAATTGTTCTCCGAGGCGATCGAGAACAGCGATCGCAAGCCGGTCGAGGGCGTGATCGCCAGCGGCGGCGGCGAGTTGCACGCCGTGCGTTTCGGTCTGCTGCCGCAGGTCTTCCCGGTGATGCTGAGCCAGGTGCTCTACTACATCGAATCCAATACCCGCTCGGCGACGATCATCGGCATCGTCGGTGCCGGTGGCATCGGCCTGCATCTCGCTGAGGAGATTCGCACCCTGGAATGGGCGCACGTCGCCTTCCTGGTGCTCATGATCCTGGTGACCGTGGCGGCGATCGACTTCGTCTCCGGTCGCCTGCGCTTCGCCATTATCGGGCGCCGCGCGAGCGCGCCGGGCTGAGGCGACGCGGACCGAACGGCGCGTCGCCGCCAATGGTGACGCGATGGCCATAGCGCCGATGCGGCCAGTAGTCGAAGATCGCATGGTGCTGGGCGCAGCGATTGTCCCATAGCGCCAACCCGCCTTCGCCCCACTGCAGGCGGCACTGGAACGCCGGCGCCTCGCAGTGGCGCAACAGCATCGCCAGCAGCGAATCGCTCTCGAGCTTCGTCAGCCCCACGATGCGCGTGGTGAATCCCGCATTGACGAAGAGGCACTCGCGACCGGTCACGGGATGCACGCGCACCACGGGATGCTCGGCCTGCGGGATGCGCTTCTCGCCATCCTTGTCGTAGAAGGCATTGCTGTAGACATGCGCACCGCTGTGGATGGCCGTCAGGCCGCGCAGCATGTCGCGGACCGGCGGCGAGAGCGCCTCGAAGGCGGCGTACATGTTGGCGAACAGCGTGTCGCCGCCGCTGTCGGGCGGTACCTCGGTGACGTAGAGGGCCGAGCCCATCGGCGGATTGGCCTCGCATGACATGTCTGAATGCCAGGCGTCGCCGGCGACGATCTTCGAGTTCTCATCGGCGCGTACGACGCGGATCTCGGGATGACCCTCGATCTCCTGCTTCGCGGCGGGATGGATCATCGGCTTGCCGAAGCGGCGGCTGAAGGCGACGTGCTGGTCGGTGGTCAGTCGCTGGTCGGGAAAGAACAGGACCAGATGCGCCATCAGCGCGTCGTGGATCTCCTGGAATTGCTGGTTGCCCAGCGGGCGGGCGAGGTCGATGCCCTCGACGCGCGCGCCGATCACCGGCGACAGCCGCCGGACTCGAATCGCCTCATACTGCATGACGTGTGCACCCCTCCCCCAAGTCTCCGAAGAAAACTTAGGTGCACTGAACTGACGTCCACCATGGCCCATCGCGGGGATCAGGGGCGCATTTCTGCAAGTCTCTGGAATCTATGTTAAAAACGTCTCGTAAGTCGTTCTTGTAATTGACACTATCGTCCTTTAGTGTGCCGTCATATGCCGTTCCCCGCGGCACAAGGTTTGGGCAACTCGTTGTTTCTGGTCGCGGCCGGCGCCAAGCTGGCCGGGAATGGACTGAAAGCGATAGGAAACATGATCAATCCGCGTCTTGCCCTGGATCTCAACGAATACCCGTTCGCGCGGCTCAACGAGCTGATCTCCGACCTGCCGGCGCCCAAGAATCCCATCATCATGTCGGTCGGCGAGCCGCAGGGCCCGGTGCCGCAATTCGCCCGGGACATCGTCGCGCGCGACCTGTCGCTGTCGAACAAATACCCGCCCAACCAGGGTACGCCAGAGTTGTGCCAGGCGATCGCCGGCTGGCTGACGCGGCGCTACGGCCTGCCCGACGGCGTCGTGCAGTGGAACAAGCACGTGCTGCCGCTCGCCGGGTCGAAGGAGGGCGTCTACAACATCGCCACGGTCGCGGTGCCGCCGCAGAAGGACGGGCGCAAGCCGATCGTGATGATCCCCAACCCGTTCTATCAGGCCTATCTCGGCGGCGCGGTGCTGGCCGGCGGCGAGACGCTGTTCATGAACACCAACGCCGAGAACGGCTTCATGCCGGATTTCGACTCGGTGCCGGTGGACACCTGGAAGCGCACGGCGCTGGTCTATCTCTGCTCGCCGGGCAATCCGCAGGGCGCCACGGCCTCGCTGCCCTACATGCAGAAGCTGATCGAGCAATGCCGCCGCCACGACGCGGTGCTGGCGATCGATGAGTGCTACGCCGAGATCTACAACGACAAACCGCCGGCGGGCGGCCTGCAGGCGGCATTGGCGATGGACGAGACCGGCGGCAAGGATCCCTTCGCCAACGTCGTCGTCTTCCACTCGTTGTCGAAGCGTTCGAATGCGGCGGGCATGCGCTCGGGCTTCGCCGCCGGCGATCCCAAGATCATCTCGATGCTGCTGCGCTGGAAGACCTATGGCGGACCGCAGGTGCCGCTCGCTATCCAGAACGCCGCCGCGGCGCTGTGGGGCGAGGAGAGCCATGTCGCGGCGATCCGCGGCGAGTACCAGGCGCGCTTCCAGGCGGCGAAGTCGATCCTGCACAACAAGGGCGGCTTCTTCATGCCCGATGGCGGCTTCTTCCTCTGGCTCGACGTGGGCGACGGCGAGAAGGCCGCGCGCACGCTATGGGCCGAGGGCGGCATCAAGGTGCTGCCAGGCGGTTACGTCTCGCGCGAGGTCGACGGTGTGAACCCCGGCCAGCGCTATATCCGCGTCGCGCTGGTGCAGAACCTCGCTACCACGCGTCACGCGCTCACCCGCATGTCGGAGCTTTTGTAAGATCATGGCGTTGGCGTCGCTCAAGGACACGGTGAATTCAGCGCGCGGCGGTTTCCTGCCGCCGGGCGCGACACTGTTCTTCCGTCAGCGCGCCATGGAGCTTCTGGGCATCGCGGTGATCATCTTCGGCATGGCCGGGCTGATCGCGCTGATCACCTATCACGCCACCGATCCGTCGCTGAACCGCGCCACCGGCTTCGCGCCCAACAATCTGCTGGGCTTCGCCGGCGCCGCCTTCGCCGACCTGATGATGCAGGGCCTCGGCCTCGGTGCGTTCCTGCTGCCGGTGGCGGCGATCGCCTGGGGCGTGATGCTGGCACGCCATCACGTGCTGCATTTCTTCGGTCTGCGTTTGGCGCTGCTGCTGGCTGCGATGCTGCTCGCCGCGACCGCAGCCGGTCGTCTCTCCGACATCGGCCAATGGACGCCACACGCCGGCCCCGGCGGCGTCACCGGCGCGGCGCTGGCGAAATACGTCTCCGAGATCGTGCTGACCTACAGCGACGGTGGCCCGCTACCCGTCGTGGCGCCACTCGGCGCGCTGCTGGCGCTTGCGCTGATGGTGCCGGTCATGGGCATGCGGCGCGGCCATCTGCCGTTCATCTTCCGCGTGCTGTTCCTGCCGCTGAAGCTGCTCGGCTGGCTGTGGCGCGCCGCAGTGGCGCTGTGGCGCGGCCGCCCCGACCGCCTCGACGAGCGCGCCCCACCGCCCGAGCCGCCGGTGGGCTACGCCACGATCCCCGGCGAGATCGACGCCTCGCAATACGATCCGGCGCGCTTCCAGCCGATCCCCGAGGAAGGGCGTCCACTGCCGTCACGCGACACGCTGATGGTCGACGCGCCACTCTCGCCGATCGCCGATCTGAAGTATCCCTACGGCGAGGTCGACGCGATCCCGGAGATCGACGAGGAGCCGCCGCGCTGCGAGCGCAGCTGGCTGCCGAGCTGGCTACGTCGCCGCAGCGAGCCCGCACCTGCCGAGTATGAAGAGATCGCCGAGCCGGAAGAGCGTATCGAGCCGGTGCTGATGCGTCCCGCTGCGACGCACGAGCCCGCACCGCCCATCGACGAACCACCATCCGCTGTCGAGGCGCCGCCCGCGGTCGTGCCGTTGGGTGCCAAGGTGCTGCATCTCGTGCGCAAGCCGCAGGCCGCATCGCCAGCCGAGGCTGAGGCACAGTCGGCGCCCGTCGCACCGGTCTACCAGCCCAAGGTCGTGCTCAGGCCGGTGAAGCCCATGCCGGGCAAGCGCGCCCAGGCCGAGCGTCAACCCGAACTGGCGCTGGGGGGCGAGGACTTCGCCCTGCCGCCGCTCGACATCCTGTCGCCGCCGCCGAAGTCGCTTTCGACCGCGACCATCGACGAGGAAGCGCTGGCGCAGAACGCGCGGCTGCTCGAATCGGTGCTCGACGATTTCGGCGTCAAGGGCGAGGTGGTGAAAGTTCGCCCCGGCCCCGTCGTGACGCTCTACGAACTTGAGCCGGCGCCCGGCGTGAAGTCCAGCCGCATCATCGGCCTGGCCGACGACATCGCCCGCTCGATGAGCGCGGTGTCGGTGCGCGTTGCCACCGTGCCGGGCCGCAACGTCATCGGCATCGAGCTACCCAACGCCAAGCGCGAGATGGTGTTCTTGCGCGAGCTGCTGTCGACCAAGGATTACGAGGACCAGCGACTGAACCTGCCGCTGGTGCTGGGCAAGGATATCGGCGGCGGCCCTGTCGTGGCCGACCTCGCGCGCATGCCGCACCTGCTGATCGGCGGCACGACAGGCTCGGGCAAGTCGGTGGGCATCAACACGATGATCCTGTCGCTGCTTTATCGGCTGGCGCCGGAGAAGTGCAAGTTCATCATGATCGATCCGAAGATGCTCGAGCTGAGCGTCTATCAGGACATCCCGCATCTGCTGACTCCCGTTGTGACCGACCCGCGCAAGGCGGTGGTGGCATTGAAGTGGACGGTGCGCGAGATGGAGCGGCGCTATCAGCTGATGTCGCAGCTGGGCGTGCGCAATATCGCCGGCTTCAACGAGCGGGTGCGCGATGCGCTCGACAGCGGCGAGGTGCTGACGCGGCGCATTCAGACCGGCGTCGATCCCGACACGCGCGAGAAGATCTGGGAAGACGAGCCGATCGACCTGGTGTCGCTGCCCTATATCGTCGTGATCATCGACGAGATGGCCGACCTGATGCTGGTCGCCGGCAAGGACATCGAGATCGCCGTGCAGCGTCTGGCGCAGATGGCGCGCGCCGCCGGCATCCATGTCGTGATGGCGACGCAGCGTCCCTCGGTCGACGTGATCACCGGCACGATCAAGGCCAACTTCCCCACCCGCATCGCCTTCCAGGTGACGTCGAAGATCGACAGCCGCACCATCCTGGGCGAGCAGGGCGGCGAGCAGCTGCTGGGCCAGGGCGACATGCTCTACATGGCCGGCGGCGGCCGCATCGTGCGCGTGCACGGTCCGTTCGTCAGCGACGTCGAGGTCGAGAAGGTGGTCAAGCACCTGCGCAAGCAGGGCAAGCCGGCCTATATCGACTCGATCACCGAGGATGCCGAGGGCAGCGTCGGCGGCGAGGGTGGCGGCAGCGGTTCGGGCGGTGAGGCGGAGGAGGGTTCCGATGAGCTCTACGATCGCGCCATCGACATCGTGGCGCGCGAGCGCAAGTGCTCGACCAGCTTCATCCAGCGTCACCTGCAGATCGGCTACAACCGCGCCGCCCGCATCGTCGAGCGCATGGAGCGCGAGGGCGTGGTGACGCCAGCCAACAGCGTGGGCAAGCGCGAAGTGCTGGCGCGCGATATCGACCGCGACGATTGAGCACGTTTCCGTTCGTGTCGAGGCCTCACGAGGCCGTGGCTCGTACTTCGGTGTCTTGATTCCGCCGGCTTTGACGCCGATATCGCCGTCGACGGCAGATCGAGGATTTGGCAATGGCCCGACAGTTTTCGACCGCTCGCACCGTGTTGCGCCTGGCCCTGGCTGCCTCGACGGCGGTCGGTGCCTGGCTGCTGGCACCGGCCCTCGACGCGGAGCAGGAACGGCTGATCTTCTCCGTCGAGTCGGCGAACGCCCAGACGCCCGCGCCGTCGCCCGACAACCGCCGGCGCCGCGATGTCACACCCGCGCCTCAGCCGGCGCCGCCGGGCGCGCCCGCGCCGGCCCCCGCCACCCTGTCGCAGCAGCAGCAGGCGCTGGTAGCGCGCGTCGAGCAGTACCTGAATTCGATCACGACGATGAAGGCGCGCTTCCTGCAGACCGCGGGGAACGGTGCCGTTTCGTCGGGCACCTACTATGTGCGCCGCCCCGGCCGGCTGCGCTTCGAATACGACCCGCCGGTACCGATCCTGATCGTCGCCGACGGCACCCAGGTGACCATGGTCGACTTCAAGCAGCAGGATTTCAGCCAGTGGCCGATCGGCTGGACGGCGGCGAGCTTCCTGGTGGCCGAGAACCTGCGTCTGTCGGGCGACATCACCGTGACCGACGCACGCCTGGTGAACGGCGACATCCAGATCACCATGTACCAGACCAAGCGGCCCAACGAGGGCCGCGCGACCATGATCGTGCAGGACAGCCCGATGCTGCTGAAGGGCTGGGCCATCACCGACGCCAAGGGCAACCAGGTCAGCGTCTCGCTGACCAAGGTCGAGAGCGGCATCGATCTCAGCAAGATCTCCTTCCGCTTCAGCGAGAACGAGATGAAGTCCCACGCGCCGAACTGACAGGCGGCCGCTTGCACGCGGCGTCGCGGCGGTCTCTGATGGACCGATGAAGAGCGATAAGGATTCCCCTGGGGGGAGCGCGTACACCGTCGAGCATCAGGTCGGGTACATGCTGCGCCGCGCCCATCAGCGCGCCACGGCGCTGTTCCAGGCCAATATCGGCGATCCCGGCACCACGCCGACCCAGTTCACCAGCATGGTGAAGCTGGGCGAGCATGGCGAGCTGTCGCAGAACCTGCTCGGCCGTATGGTCGGCCTCGACAAGGCGACGACGCAGGGCGTGGTGCGCCGCCTGCGCGACCGCGCCCTGATCGCCGCACGGCCCGATCCCACCGATGCGCGCCGTACGCTGCTGCGGCTGACGCCTGAAGGCGAGCAGATGCTGGCGCGGCTGGTCGCCAACGGCCCGCGCGTCACCGCCGAAACGCTCAAGCCGCTCGACGCCGCCGAGCAACGCACGCTGCTCGATCTGCTCTCGCGACTTACTTGAGACGGACGCGGCGGTCCTGCAGACAGCTCCGTAGTACGCTCTCTGAAGCGGCGATCGTGCTCAGCGTGGCGGCGTCGAACTTTGCGCGACGCGCGGTGATCTCGGCCTCGATGCCGGCGAGTTCGATCTCCAGCAGGGCCTCGATCTGTCGCAGCCGGTCGAGCACCTCGAGATGGGCTGTCAGGTCGGCGCTGACCACGCGCCGTTCCTCGATCATGGCCGGTGACAGATAGGACAGCTGCAATCGCAGCGCCTCGGCATCGCGACGCTGGATGGCAACGCGGTTGCGCGCTGCCGCGGCATCGGTCGCAACCTGCCCGCGTTTCGCCTGGAGTGCAGCGATTGCCGCGCCCTCGTGCTTGATCGCGTCGATCCGCCCTTCCACCCGGTCGAGCGTCGCGGCATCGGCATCGGTGATCGTCGTGCAGAAGCGCGTGACGTCGGCGAGGTCGCTATCGTTCCACGCCCGGACGCTCTGACAAACCAGGACGACGGCGATCAAGGCTGAGGCAAAACGCACGAAGGCTGGTCCGGACTAGTGTTGCGTGCCGATATCCGGCCCCACCGCCATCAGGCTGGCGCGGCGAAGCTTGGCGCAGTCGCGGATCGCGCCGCCGAATTGACGCACCGTGGCCTGAGCCGCATCGATGACGGCAGCGATGTCGCGGCGGCCGGCGATCGCCGCCTGCATGGTGGCGAGTCGGGCCTTGGCGTCGCGCAGATCGAAGGAGCGCTCGATCAGCTCCTCCGACGTGGCGCGCATCTCCGCCTGCAGCGCCTCGCGTTCGGCATTCAGGGCGGCGGTTTCAGGCTGGGTCTCGATGGCGCGGATGCGGGCTCGCGCCGCGCGCAGCACGACATGGCCCTGGGCGATCTGCGCATCCATCGCGGCGATGGCCTGCTCGATCGTGCGCGCTTCGCCGCCGAGCCGCTGCAGGTCGGTGCGCACCACGGCCCAGCTGCTGGCCGCGTCGCGCTGCAGGATCGTCAGCCAGATCTCCACCATGGCGACGTCTTCCGCCTGGGCGGTGGCGATATAGGCGCAGGCCTTGTCGGCGTCGGTAAAGAGCTGGAGATCGACCGCGTGGGCGCTCGAAGGACCGCCCGTCATGAGCGCCGCCAGCACGAATGCCAACCATCTGCCCCGTCCCGCAGCCATGATCTCCTCCGCATGCGGTAACGATCACGCCGGCCACAACGCTATCACGCCGCGCGGGGTGGCGGCCAAACGGCGTGGTAACATCGTCGTGCATGGCAGGTGGCGTCGGCAGAGCGGGACTTCTGGCAATCGTGGCGGCGGCGCTCACCGTGCTGGCCGCGACTGCCGCGCATGGCGAGTCAGGCTGGACCTTCGACCGCAACACCGGCTGCCGCGTCTGGGACGATAATCCCTCGCCGGGCTGGGCAGTGACCTGGTCTGGCCCCTGCGTCGACGGCATGGCCCATGGCCGCGGCATTGTGCAGCTCTACGACCGCGCCGGCATTGCCGAGTCGCGCTACGAGGGCGATTTGCGCGCCGGCAGGATGCACGGCTATGGCCTCTACATCTGGCGCAACGGCCAGCGCTACGACGGCCAGTTCCGAACCGGCAGCTTCCACGGCCGCGGGACCATGACCTGGCCCAACGGCGACCGCTACGAAGGCCAGTGGGCCGACGACTTCCCGCAGGGCTTCGGGGTGAAGACCACGGCCAACGGCGAGACTTTCGGCGGCCAGTGGACCAAGGGCTGCTTTCGCCACGGCGAACGCTGGGCGGTGGTGCGGCGGACCGCCCAGCAATGCGGCTTCAGATAATGCCCGACTTGGTTTGACTCGCGCCCCTGCCGGCCTAGAATAGATCGTTCGCTTACGAACGATCTCGCGACGGCATGGGTTGATGGCGGCCTATCTGCGACCGACAAGCATCGAAGCAGCGGTGCAGGCGCTGGCGAGCCGGCCGCTGACGGTGCTGGCCGGGGGGACCGATTTCTATCCCGCCCGCGTCGGACGGCCGCTCGACGACGACGTGCTCGATATCACCGCTATCGCGGGCCTGCGTGGCATCGCCGACGCCGGCGACCATTGGCGCATCGGCGCCACAACGACGTGGAGCGATGTCGCCAGAAGCGACACACCGCCATTGTTCGACGGCCTGAAGCGCGCCGCTCGAGAGGTCGGCGGGGCGCAGATCCAAAACGCCGGCACCGTCGCCGGCAATCTATGCAACGCCTCGCCAGCGGCCGACGGCGTACCGCCGCTGCTCAGCCTCGATGCATCGATCGAGCTCGCCAGCACTGCCGGCGCGACCGTTGTGCCCCTCGCCGATTTCATCCTCGGCAATCGCCGCACGCGCCGGGCGCCGGGCGAGCTGGTGACAGCCATCCGTGTGCCCAAGCCGTGCGGGCACCGGGCCGTCGGTCACTTTGTGAAGCTCGGCGCGCGCCGCTACCTCGTGATCTCCATCGTCATGGTCGCTGCCGCGATCGAGTGCGATAAGGCGGGGCGCGTCACACGCGCCGGCGTCGCCGTGGGCTCCTGTTCGGAAGTCGCGCGTCGCCTGCCGGAGCTCGAAGCGGCGCTGTTGGGCTGCCCGGCCGACGCGACGCTAGGCGAGCGCGCGACGCCTCAACACCTTGCCGCCCTCGCACCGATCGACGATGTGCGGGCATCTGCGGACTACCGATCCGACGCGGCGCTGACTGTCGTGCGGCGGACGCTCGGCGAACTGGGCGCGATGGTGTCGCCGTGACGCCGGACGATCTCGCCGCCGCCCCAGCGCTGGACCATGACACGGTGCGCTGCACGATCAACGGCCGTACGACAGCGCTGACATCGCCGCCGCTGACCCGGCTTGCCCATGCGCTGCGCGACGAGCTCGGGCTGACCGGCACCAAGATCGGTTGCGATGCCGGCGATTGCGGCGCCTGCACGGTGTTGCTCGACGACCAGCAGGTCTGCGCTTGCCTCACGCCCGTGGCGCAGGTGGCGGGGCGCGCGGTGGTCACGATCGAGGGACTGGACGCGACCGCCGATGCGCTGAAACGCGCCTTCCTGGTGCATGGCGCGGCACAGTGCGGCATCTGCACGCCGGGCATGCTGATGTCGGCGGCCGATCTGTTGCGTCGCGAGAGCCAGCCCACGCGCGAGCAGGTCGAGGACGCGCTGGGTGGTACGCTTTGCCGCTGCACGGGCTATCAGAAGATCGTCGAGGCGGTGCTCGATGTGACCGTGTCGCCCGTGGCGATGCCAGTGGTCGGACAGGCGGTTGGCGCACGGGTGTCGCGCGTCGATGGCCAGGCGCGCGTTGACGGCACGGAGATCTACGGCGCCGATGGCATCCCGGCCGACGCGCTGTGGCTGCGCGTCGTGCGCTCGCCATATGCCAGCGCGACCTTTACCGTCGGCGACCTCTCCGCCGTGCAGCGTAGCTTGGTGACGATCCTCACTGCCGCCGACGTGCCGTTCAACGGCTTCGGCATCTATCCCGACATCAAGGATCAGCCGGTGCTGGCCGACGGCCTCGTGCGCTATCGCGGCGAGGCGGTGTTGGTGCTGGTGGGATCGCGTGAGGCTGTCCTTGCGGTGCGCGATCAGGATTTGCCGATCGTCTGGACGAAACTGCAGCCGGTGGTCGGCATCGACGCCGCGCGGGCCGCGAACGCGTCACTCGTGCAAGCCGACAAGCCTGGCAACCTGCTGATCGACGGCGGCGTGCGGCGCGGCGACATTGATGCGGCCATCGCTTCGGCTGCGGCTGTGGCCGAGGGCATCTTCGAAACCACGTTCGTCGAGCACGCCTATATCGAGCCCGAAGCCGGCTGGGCGCGCCGTGTCGGCGATCGCATCGAAGTGCACGTCACGACACAGACGCCCTACATGGATCGCGACGAGGTCGCCAGCGTGATGCGCCTGGAAAGGGCTGCGGTGCGCATCGTGCCCACGGCCTGCGGCGGCGGCTTTGGCGGCAAGCTCGATCAGTCGGTGCAGCCGTTGATCGCGCTGGCGGCCTGGAAGCTCGGCCGCCCGGTTGCCTGCGTGTACACACGGCCGGAGAGCATGGCGGCCACGACCAAGCGGCACCCTGCGCGCGTTGCGGTGCGCTTCGCCTGCGATGCCGATGGCCGTCTCACCGCCTGCGAATCACGCGCCGATTTCGACACCGGCGCCTACGCCTCGTGGGGGCCGACCGTGGCCAATCGCGTGCCGGTGCACGCGACTGGTCCATATCACGTGCCCAACGTGCGCACCTGGGGCGCGGCGTGGTTCACCAACGCGCCGCCGGCCGGTGCATTCCGCGGTTTCGGCGTGCCGCAATCGGCCATCGCGCATGAGGCGATGATGGACGCGCTCGCCGACGAGCTCGGTATCGACCGGCTGGAGTTCCGTCACCGTAATGCGTTGCGTGCCGGAGACCTCACTGCGACGGGCCAGCGTCTCGAGCATTCGGCCGGCCTCGCACAATGCCTCGACGCGCTGCGTCCGCGCTGGGCTGAATGGAAGGCAACAGCCGCCGCCGTCAATCGCACGTCGGTCGTGAAGCGTCAGGGCGTTGGCATCGGCTGCATGTGGTACGGCATCGGCAACACTTCGATGTCGAACCCGTCGACGATGCGTATCGGCGTCGGC
>JAFAZJ010000302.1 GCA_019239835.1 Alphaproteobacteria bacterium
TCCATCGGCATCCAGTCCTCGGGCGGCGCCGGCAAGGTGCTGGCCGACTGGATCGTCAACGGCCATCCGCCGATGGATCTGTGGGATGTCGACATCCGCCGCGTCATGCCGTTCCAGCGCAACCGCGCCTATCTGCGCGAGCGCACGGTCGAGACCCTGGGCCTGCTCTACGCCATGCACTGGCCCTATCGCCAGGTCGAGACCGCACGCGGCGCACGCCGCTCGCCGCTGCACGATCGTCTGGCGGTGATGGGCGCCTGCTTCGGCGAGACCGCGGGCTGGGAGCGCGCCAACTGGTTCGCGCCGCCCGACAAGGTGCCCGAATACGAATACAGCTATGGCCGCCAGAACTGGTTTGGCCCCTCGGGCGAGGAGCATCGCGCGGCCCGCGAGAGCGTGGCGCTGTTCGACCAGACTTCGTTCGGCAAGTTCCTGGTGCAGGGCATCGATGCCGAGATGGTGCTGAATCGCATCTGCGCCAACGACATCGCCGTCGAGCCGGGCCGCGTCGTCTACACACAATGGCTCAACGAGCGTGGCGGCATCGAGGCCGACATTACGGTGACGCGGCTGTCGCGCGCGGAATTCCTCGTCGTCACCTCGGCCGCCTGCCAGACACGCGATCTCGTCTGGCTGCGCCGGCACATCCCCGAGGGCTCGCGCTGCACCGTCGCCGACATCACATCAGGGCACGTCGTGCTGGGTATCATGGGGCCGCACTCGCGCGAGCTGATGGCGGCGCTGTCGCCCGACGAGGATTTCAGCGCCAGGGGCTTCGCCTTCATGACCTCGCGCGAGATCGACATCGCCTTCGCGCGCGTGCGTGCCTCGCGCCTGACCTATGTCGGTGCATTGGGCTGGGAGCTCTACATCCCCGCCGAGTTCGCCGCTGGCGTGTTCGACGCGGTGCTCGAAGCCGGCGAACGCTTCGGCCTGAAGCTCGCGGGCTATCACGCGATGAACTCGCTCCGGCTCGAATGCGGCTATCGCCACTTCGGCCACGACATCACGGACGAGACCTCGCCGCTGGAGGCGGGGCTGGGCTTTGCGGTGGCCTGGGACAAGCCGGGCGGCTTCATCGGCCGCGAGGCGTTGTTGCCCGCGCGGGGCCAGCGGCTCAATCGTCGGCTGGTATCGATCGTGCTCGACGATCCGGCACCCCTGCTACTGCACGACGAGCCGATCTGGCGCGATGGCGAGCGCGCCGGGATCACCGCGTCAGGGATGTTCGGGCATACGGTCGGCCGCAGCGTGGGGCTGGGCTATGTCAGCCACACGGGCGGCGTCGATACCGCCTGGCTCAATTCAGGCAAATGGGAAGTCGAGATCGCCTGCGAGCGCTTCCCCTGCCGGGTCTCGCTCGCGGCCCCAGTCGATACGAAATCAGTGCGTGGCTAGAAGTCTGTGCTGTCATCCCGAGCGCAGCGAAGGATCTTTAGCAGCACAAAGATCCCTCGCTGCGCTCGGGATGACAGAGCGGCCGTTGGGCCTAGCGGCGTACGAAGTTGCGCCGGCGCGGCGCGGCACCGATGCTGCCGGGCTTTTCATCCTTGTGGCGGTAGATGACGCGGCCCTTGGTCAGGTCGTATGGCGTCATCTCGACCGTCACGCGATCGCCGGCGAGCGCGCGGATGCGGTTCTTCTTCATGCGGCCGGCGGTGTAGGCGATGATCTCCGACCCCGATTCCAGGGTGACGCGGAAACGGCCGTCGGGCAGCGCCTCGGCGATCGTGCCCTGGAATTCGATGAGGTCTTCCTTCGCCATCTGTCCTCGCTGATCAGGCGGTTGATATGGGTTGGCCTACTCGGCCTTCAAGTTGGTCGCCGCCGGCTTGCCGCGCTCCATCGACACATCGAACGACACCGTCTGGCCCTCGCTCAGACCATCGAGGCCGGCGCGCTGCACGGCGGAGATGTGGACGAAGACGTCCTTCGAGCCATCGCTCGGCTGGATGAAGCCGTAGCCCTTGGTCTGATTGAAGAACTTCACGGTTCCCTTGGCCATTGGCGGTCTCTCCCCTGAGATACAAGCGATCAAACATGAGCTCGATCGTCCTGGTAGTCCCAACGCGAGGCGCACCCGCAGCCGAATCCGGCCAAGAAGTCGAACGTCCGGCCAATACGCACGTCCGTCAGCGAGATACAAGGCAATTTCCCCTGAAAGCGGGGCGGGAGTTCAACCGCGCCGGTCCCTGGGAGAGGGCTGGGACCGGCGCGGCGCGACGCCTCTTTGGTTCTCTTGGTTGTCCTGAGGGGGCGTCGGAACTGAACTCACGCGTGCCCGACCGTCTCGAGAATCGAGGCGGCCAAGGCTTCGCTGGGCGTCTTGCCGGCCCAAACGACATATTGAAACGCGGGATAGAAACGCTCGCTCTCGCCGATCGCGACCTCCATGAGGTCCTCGAGCTGCTCGACCGTCAGCCCGCGCGTGCCGCGCAGCAGGATCGAGTGGCGGAACATCGGCAGGCCCTCTTCCGACCACAGGTCGAAGTGACCGAGCCACAGCTTCTCGTTGATCTGGGCGAGCAGCCCATGCACCTCGCGGTGCTTCTCGCTGGGGATGCGCGCATCGAAGGCACAGGTGAAGTGCAGCGCGCTGACATCCTCGCGCCAGGCGAAGAACATCCGGTAGTCGCACCAGCGGCCGGCGACCTCGACGGCGATCTCCTGATCGCTGGTCCTGTCATAGGGCCACTGGTTTTCGGTGACGACCCGCTCGACCAACTCAAGCGGATTGGGTGCCCGTCGCTCGCTATGCTCCCGTTGCATCAGCGCCATCGCCCACCCCGCGAATCCCCAACGCACCCGCCAGGCCCCTACATGGGCTGACGGCGGGCACAAACCACTACGACATCCAGTGCAATTCCAAATCTTGTGGGCGAGTTCTGAGCGCCCACTACCCATAGCCTGCCACGTCAGGACTCCCGGCGCAAGAATCCATCGTGTGGATTCCTAGATTTTAATCCAAAGCTGCTTGCCGGGGGCCTCAGGCGCCGCTGGGCGGCTCGGACTTGGCCAGCCGCGCCTCCAGCTCGGCGATGCGAGCTTTCAGCGCCTCGTTCTCCTCGCGCGCCGCCACGGCCATGGCGCGCACGACGTCGAACTCCTCGCGATTGGGCAGGTTCATGCCGTCGAGGATCTTGGCGAGCTGGTCGCGGATGCGCCCCTCGACCTCGTCGCGCACGCCGCTCAGTGCACCCGCGGCGCCGGCCGCCACCTTGGCCAGGTCATCGAGTATGGGATTGCGCGTCTGCATGGCGTCCTCCGCGGCGGTCCCTGCGATATAGGCGTCGCAGGCCTGACGCGCCAGCATCGCGGCCGCGCTATAAGGCGCCCCATGATCGTGGTCACCGGCGGCGCGGGCTTCATCGGCTCCTGTCTGGTCGCGGCGCTGGAGCGCGCCGGCGCGCCCGACATCGTCGTCGTCGATCGCGTCGATCACGAGGCCAAGCGGCGCAACCTGCTGAAGCGGCGCAGCCTCGCCGCCTTCGTGCCGCCCGAAGCGCTGGCCGATTTCCTCGAGCGCGATGGTCATCGCATCGAGGCGCTGTTCCATCTCGGCGCCATCAGCTCGACCACCGAGACCAATCTCGACCTGCTCGAGCGCACCAACGTCGCCCTACCGCTCGCGCTGTGGCGCTTCTGCGCCCGGCGTGGAATCCCGTTCCTGTATGCCTCCTCGGCCGCGACCTATGGCGATGGCGCGCAAGGCTTCGATGATGCCTTCGACGGCCAGGCGCTGCGCCGGCTGGAGCCGCTCAACCCCTACGGCGCCAGCAAGCACCGCTTCGATCTCGAGGTGCTGCGCATGGTCTCGGCCGGCGAGTCGGCGCCGCCGTCATGGGCCGGCCTGAAGTTCTTCAACGTCTACGGCCCCAACGAGCATCACAAGGGCGGCCAGCGCAGCGTCGCGCTGGCGCTGTTCGAGCAGGTGCGCGATGGCGGCCGCGCAAAGCTGTTCCGCTCGCACAATCCTGGCTACGCCGATGGCGGCCAGCTGCGCGACTTCGTCTGGGTCGATGACTGCGTTGATGCCATGCTGACGCTATGGCGCCAGCCGCGCGTATCGGGCCTGTTCAACATCGGCACCGGACAGGCACGCAGCTTCCTCGACCTTGCGCACGCCGTCTTTGCCGCGATGGGCCGACCCGTCGCCATCGACTGGGTCGACACGCCTGAAGCGATCCGCGCGCGCTATCAGTATTTCACCGAGGCGCGCGTCGAGCGGCTGCGTGCAGCGGGCTTTTCCGCGCCCTTCACGACTTTGGAGGCCGGCGTCCGTTGCTATATCACTGAATACTTGTCGACGAACGATCCGCACCGCTGAGCTTGCTTGCGGCGCAAGGGCTCGGCACTCTGCGTGGAGTGGGGAATGTTCGTGGCAGTACCAAAAGATTCGCGCGCGCACGTCATCGTCGTTGAAGACGAAATATTTCAGCGCGAAGCGCTCATCGCCTATTTGTCGACCAACGGCTATCGCGCGTCGGGCGTCGAGAACGGCAGCGCCCTGCGCAAGCTGGTCGAGAAGGACCCACCGGCGCTGGTGCTTCTCGACCTGCATCTCGCGGGTGGCGAAGACGGCTTCGCGCTGGCGCGTTACCTGCGCGAGCGCAGCAAACGCGTCGGCATCATCATGGTGACCGCCAGCGGCGACACGGTCGACCGCGTCGTCGGGCTGGAGACCGGCGCCGACGATTACATCCCCAAGCCCTTCGAGTCGCGCGAGCTGCTGGCGCGGGTCAAGGCGGTGCTGCGCCGTTCGGGTGGCACGGACGCGACGGCCGCCGGCGACGGGCCGCGCGTGCGCATGGGCCGCTGCCTGCTCGATCTCGAGACGCGTCGCCTGACGACGCTGCAAGGCGAGGACGTTTTCCTGCGCTCCGGCGAGTTCGAGCTGCTGAGGCTGTTCGCCGAGCATCCCAACCGGCCGCTGGCACGCGACTGGCTGCTGGAGACCACCAGCACCGGCGAGCCTGAAGCCTTCGACCGCGCCATCGACATCCGCATCCTGAGACTCCGGCGCAAGATCGAAACCGACCCGGCACGGCCGATGTCGCTGCGCACCGTACGCGGCGCCGGTTACATGTTCGTGCCGCCGGACGACTAGGGCACAGCGACAACGCCTCGCGTGACAGCGGCTGTTCGGGCCGCTACACCCGCGCCCATGCTGCCAGCGATCATTCCGTACCCCGACATCGATCCCGTCGCGATCGCCATCGGCCCGCTCGCCATCCGCTGGTACGCGCTGGCTTACATCACGGGCCTCGTCGTCGCCTGGGTGATGGCGCGGCGCATCGTCGAACAGACGCCCCGCGTGATGAGCGCCAAGGCACTCGACGATTTCCTGTTCTGGGCGGCGCTCGGCGTGATCCTGGGCGGCCGGCTGGGCTACGTGCTGTTCTACAAGCCCGGTTTCTATCTCTCGAACCCGCTGAAGATCTTCACGGTGTGGGAGGGCGGCATGTCCTTCCATGGCGGCTTGCTGGGCGTGACGCTGGCGATCATCTTCTACGCCCGCAAGCAGAAAGCCGATTTGTTCGCATTCGCCGACGTCATCGCCATCATGGCACCACAGGGCCTGTTCTTCGGGCGCCTGGCCAACTTCATCAACGGCGAGCTGTGGGGCCGGCCGAGCGACGTGCCGTGGGCGATGATCTTCCCGCGCGATCCGCTGCAAGTGCCGCGCCATCCCAGCCAGCTCTACCAGGCCGGCCTCGAAGGCCTGATCCTGTTCGCGATCACCCTCACGCTGTGGCAGGTCTTCGGCATGCGCCGCCGACCGGGCTTGATCTGCGGTGTGTTCTGGGCCGGCTACGGCATGGCACGCATCACCGGCGAGTTGTGGCGCGAGCCCGACGCGCATCTCGGTTACCTCGTCGGCAACTGGCTGACCATGGGCATGATCCTGTCGCTGCCCCTGGTGGCCTTCGGTGCCTGGCTGATCGCCCGCGCGCTCAATCGGCCGCGGCTCCCAGCCTAAGGCATGGCCGAACTCGCCGACATCCTGCGCCGCCGCATCGCGCTGGCCGGCCCGATCACCGTCGCCGAGTTCATGACCGAGGCGCTGAACCACCCGGCGCTGGGCTACTACCGCAATGGCCGACCGCTGGGCGCCGGCGGCGACTTCGTCACGGCCCCGGAAATCAGCCAGATGTTCGGCGAGCTGGTCGGTGCCTGGCTGGCCGAACGCTGGCTGGTGCTGGGCTCGCCGCAGCACGTGCGCCTGGTCGAGCTCGGCCCGGGCCGCGGCACGCTGCTGCTCGACGCGTTGCGCGCCACCCGCGCGGTGCCCGGCTTCCATGACGCGCTCGACCTGCATCTCATCGAGATCCACGCCGGTCTGCGCGACCTGCAGCGCGGCGCGCTGGCCGACTATTTCGATCTGCACTGGCATGAACGCTTCGCGGAGGTGCCGCCAGGTGCGCCGCTGCTGCTGATCGCCAATGAATTCCTCGACGCGCTGCCGATCCGCCAGCTCGTGCGCCAGCCCTGGGGCTGGGCGGAGCGCATGGTGGGGCTGGCGCGCGGAAACAGCGAGTTCGCCTTCGCCTCGGCACCCGGTAAATCGCCGCTGGCCGCATTGCTGCCCGACCCGGTGCGCGCGATCGATCGCGTCGGCGCGGTCGCCGAGCTGTCGCCGTCCGTCACGTCCCTGGTATCCGATGTCGCGCGCCGCATTGTGGCCGACCGCGGCGCCGCGCTGTTCATCGACTACGGTTACGAGTCCGGCACCAATGGCGACACCTTGCAGGCACTGCGCGCCCACAAGCCCAGCGGCGTGTTCGAGGCGATCGGCGAGGCCGACCTGACAGCCCATGTCGATTTCGCCGCCGTCCATCGTGCAGCCCACCAGGCCGGGGCCATGATCGACGGTCCCACGGCGCAGGGCGATTTTCTGCGCGATCTGGGCATCGAGACCCGTGCCGCGCTGCTGCGTCAGATGGCGACGCCTGATCAGGCGGAAACGATCGGCGTGGCGTTGCGACGCTTGATCGACCCCGATCAAATGGGCACCCTGTTTCGCGCGATCGCGTTGCGTGATCCGGCGCTGCCCCCGGCGGCCGGTTTCATATGACTCGGCTCGCCGCCCCATCCGCGACGAACGGCGATTGCCCGTGCTGACGCTACCCAGTCTCGCCCGCCTGCCGCATATCAGGCACGCCTTCTTCACGCGTGAAGGCGGCGTCAGCCAGGGCATCTACGCCTCGCTCAATTGCGGCTACGGCTCGACCGACGATCCGGCCAACGTCGCGGAGAACCGTGCCCGCGCCGCCGGCCGCCTGGGCCTGGCGCCGGAGCGATTGCTGACGGTGCATCAGATCCACTCGACGACCGTGCTGACGGTCGACGACAAGGCGCTGTGGACGTCGCCCGGCGCGCCCAAGGCCGACGCGATGGTGACCGACAGGCCCGGCGTCGCGCTGGGCGTGCTGTCGGCGGATTGCGCACCGGTGCTGATGGCCGACACCTCGACCGGCGTGATCGGCGCCGCGCACGCTGGGTGGAAGGGAGCGCTCGCCGGCGTCGTCGAGACGACCTTGGTCGCGATGGAAAAGCTGGGCGCGCAGCGTGCCCGCGTGCACGCCGCCATCGGCCCCTGCATCGCGCGCGAATCCTACGAGGTCGGCCCCGAGTTCCCCGCGCCGTTCATCGCCCAGGACGACACCAACGCCGCGTTCTTCTCCGCCTCGCGCCGTGCCGGCCATTACATGTTCGACCTGCCCGGCTACCTGCTGCGCCGGCTCAGGCTGCTGGGTGTCGCCACCGCCGAGGACAGCGGCCACGACACGCTGGGCAACGAGCGGCAGTTCTTCAGCTATCGCCGCAACACGCTGCAGGGCGTGAAGGATTACGGCCGCGGCCTGTCGGCGATCATGCTGGTCGACTGAGCGCGATGCCGTACCTGGTGATCTTCGCCGTGCTCTGCGTGTTGGGCCTGCTGGTGACCTGTGTCGCGATCTAGCAGCCTGCTTCGGCTCGTCCTGGTCTGGTGTCTGCTGGCGTTGAGCGCCTGCGGTGACCTGCCGCGGCCGTTCCAGCTCGGATCGGACGAGAAGGAAGACCAGGGCCCGGCCACCATTGCCGCACGCCGGCGTCCGCCGATCGAGCAGGCAGAGTTCGTCGTGCTGCCGCCCAAGGGTGTCACCGATGCCATGGCCGAGCGCCTCCCGGTCGCCATCGTGCTGGCGCTGCGCGAGCAGGGCATTGTCGCGACGACCAACGGCGGCGCGCCGCGCACCATCGAGGTGAGCGGCAAACCGCAACAGGTGAAGGACGAGCTGCGCATCACCTGGACATGGACCGTGCGCGACGCCAAGGGCACGCTGATCGGCAGCCGCGAGCAGGTTGTCAGTACCCGGGCGGACGAGTGGCTCGACGGCGGCGATCGCCTGATCTCGCGCGTCGCCTCGCGCGGCGCCTATCACGTCGCCGACATGATCGGCCGCGCCGACCCGGCCAACGCGCCGGTCGGCGCGGTGACCACGGTGCTGCCGCCGACCGAGGTGCCGCCCGCCGGCGGTGCGCCGGGCCCAGTGACGCCGACGTCCGCCGCGCCGCCGCCACCCACGCCAGGCGGTGCGCCGCCCGTCGCCGTACCGCCGCCATCACCGCCGACGGCCGCCGCGAAATTCCCGCGCGTGCGCGTGGTCAGCGTCACCGGCGCGCCCGGCAACGGCAATCACGCACTGACAGCCGGCATGCGCCGCGCGCTGGGCGAAAACGAGGTCGTGCTGGTCGACGCACCCGACGGCAGCGCCCTGACGGTGATCGGCTCGGTCGACGTCAGCAAGCCGGCCGACGGCAAGCAGCGCATCGTCATCCGCTGGGTGCTGAAGGGACCAGGCGGCGAGCAGCTCGGCGATCTCGAGCAGGCCAACGACATCAAGGCCGGCGCGCTCAACGCCGACTGGGGCGGCGTCGCGAACGTCATCACGCTGGCCGCCAGCGAAGGCATCCTCGAGCTGATCCGGCGCGGACGCTGAGGGGAGTCGCACCCATGCAGATCACGCCGAGGAACCCAAGCAACGGCATCTACGCGGCGACACCCGATTATGTGCATGCGGTCGAGGTCAGCGGCGTCCAGCGTTTCCTCTTCGTCAGCGGCACCATGGGTTTGGATGCCGACGGCCGCGCGCCGGCGGGCCTCGACGAGCAGCTGATGCTGATCTGGAACAACTTGCGCCGTATCCTCGCCGAGGCCGGCATGACGGTGGACAACATCGTGCGATTGACCAGCTATCTGCGCGATGCGGCCTATGCCGAGGCCAACCAGAATGCCCGCGTGCGCGCGCTGGGTGGTCGCGCGATCCCCACGACGGCGATCGTCGTGCAGACCCTGACGCCGGACTGGCTGGTCGAGATCGAGGTCATCGCGGCTGCGTGAGATAGTCCCAGGCCGCGCGGTTTACAGGCCGTGCAAAGCTGTTTATGGTGCCGCCCGCAAACGGGGATTTTCCTTTATTTGTAAGGCTTTGCGCGCCGCCAGAGCGCGCGGCGGGGATCGCGTCGATGAAGATTCTCACCGGCAACAGCAATCGGCCGCTGGCCGAGGCGATCGCCGCTCGTCTCGACCTGCCCCTGGTCCGCGCCAATATGCGCCGCTTCGCCGACATGGAGGTTTTCGTCGAGATCCTCGAGAACGTGCGCGGCGAGGACATGTTCGTCATCCAGTCGACGTCGTATCCGACCAACGACCATCTGATGGAGCTGCTGATCGCGATCGATGCGCTGCGGCGCTCGTCGGCGCGGCGGATCACGGCGGTGGTGCCCTACTACGGCTACGCGCGGCAGGATCGCAAATCGGGACCGCGCACGCCGATCTCGGCCAAGCTGGTCGCCAACCTGATCACCGAGGCAGGCGCCAACCGCGTGCTGACCATGGAACTCCATGCCGGGCAGATCCAGGGCTTCTTCGACATCCCGCTCGATAACCTGTTCGCCGGCCCGATCTTCTCCGACGACATCCAGCGCCGCTTCAATGGCAAGAGCACACGCCTGATGATGGTGTCGCCCGACGTCGGCGGCGTGGTGCGCGCGCGGGCGCTGGCCAGCCGGGTCGACGCCGACCTCGCCATCATCGACAAGCGGCGCGAGCGCGCCGGCGTGTCTGAAGTGATGAACATCATCGGCGACGTCCAGGGCCGCACCTGCATCCTGGTCGACGACATCGTCGATTCCGCCGGCACCTTGTGCAACGCCGCCGTGGCATTGAAGGAAGCCGGCGCCGAAGCCGTGCATGCCTATGTCACGCACGGTGTGCTGTCGGGCGGCGCGGTGGCGCGCGTCGCCGCCTCGCCGATCACCGAGATGGTGATCACCGACACCATCCAGGCGACCGAGGCGGTGAAAAGCTCGACCAACATCCGCCAGCTGCCGATCGCGCCGCTGATGGCCGAGGCGATCCAGCGCATCTCGGACGAGCGCTCCGTTTCCAGTTTGTGGAACTGAGCCGCCAACGGCGCTCACCCTGCCGTGCGGTGATTTGAGTCGCAGGGCCTGTGCGCGCGTGCCAGCTTGCCGGCATGGACAAGTCGGCGCCATCGGACGGGCCTTCTGACGCTCCACGCTGGCGGCGTTTCTTGCCGCTCGCGGTGATCGTCGCCGGCGTCGTCGCCTATTTCGCCTTCGGCCTGCATCGCTACCTCTCGTTCGAGACCGTGCGCACGCATCGCATGGAACTCGTCAACTGGGTCGGCGAGCACCGCCTGCTGGCGATGGCGATCTACTTCGTCGGTTACGTGCTGATCATCGCCTTCTCGCTGCCGATCGGGGCGCTGGGCACGCTGCTCGGCGGCTTCCTGTTCGGCATCGTGCCGGGCACCGCGCTGTCGGTGACCGCGGCGACGCTGGGCGCCGCCGTGGTGTTCCTGGCCGCGCGTGGCGCCTTCGCCGACGTGCTGCGCAAACGCGCCGGCAACTGGTTCGCGCGCATGGAGGACGGGCTCAACCGCCACTCCTTCTCCTACATGCTGTTCCTGCGCTTCGTGCCGATCTTCCCGTTCTGGCTGCTCAACATCGTGCCGGCGTTCTTCCGCGTCCCGACGCGCACCTTCGTGATCACGACTTTCCTCGGCATCATCCCCGGCACGGCGGTCTATGCCAGCATCGGCGCCGGGCTCGACAAGGTCTTCGACCAGGGCCATACGCCGGACCTGGGCATGCTGCGCGATCCGCATCTCTATTTGCCGCTGCTGGCGCTGGCGGTGCTGTCGCTGGTACCGGTGGTGTGGGGCTGGCTGAGGAGCCGGCGCGAGAAGGCCTGATGGCGCACGATTGCGACCTCTGCATCATCGGCGGCGGCTCGGCCGGGCTGACCGTGGCCGCCGGCGCCGCACAGCTCGGCGCCCGCGTCGTGCTGATCGAGCGCGGCGAGATGGGCGGCGACTGCCTGAACTACGGCTGCGTGCCGTCAAAAGCGTTGATCGCCGCCGGCCACACCGCGCAGACGATGCGCGACGCGGCTCGCTTCGGCATCGCCTCCGTCGAGCCCACCATCGACTTCGCCGCGACCATGGACCACGTGAAGGGTGTGATCGCCGCCATCGCGCCCAACGACTCGGTCGAGCGTTTCGAGAAACTGGGCGCGCGCGTGCTGCGCACCACCGCCCGCTTCGAATCGCCCGACACCGTCGACGCCGGCGGTGAACGGATTCGCGCGCACCGCTTCGTGGTCGCGTCGGGCTCGCGGCCGACGGCACCGCCGATCACCGGCCTCGACTCGGTGCCGTATCTGACCAACGAGACGGTGTTCGGCAATCGCCAACGGCCCGATCATCTGGTGATCATCGGTGGCGGCCCGATCGGCATGGAGATGGCACAGGCGCATCGCCGGCTGGGCGCGCGCGTCACCGTGCTGGAGGCCGCGACCATCCTCGGCAAGGACGACCCGGAACTCGCGGCAATCATCACGGCGAGGCTCAAGGCCGAAGGTGTGGTCCTGCGCGACAAGGTGAAGATTACGCGTGTATCGGGCACTGCCGGCGCCATCGCGATCGAGCTCGACGGTGGTGAGCGCATCGAGGCCTCGCATCTGCTGGTCGCCGCCGGCCGCGCACCCAACATCGAGGATCTCGATCTCGACAAGGCTGGCGTTGCCTTCACCAAGCGCGGCATCACGGTCGACAAAGGACTGCGCACCAGCAACCGACGCATCTACGCCATTGGCGACGTCAACGGCCTGCATCCGTTCACGCACATGGCCGGCTTCCACGGCTCGCTGGTGATCCGCAACGCGCTGTTCCGGCTGCCGGTGAACGTGCACGCCACCGCCCTGCCATGGACGACCTACACCGATCCCGAACTGGCGCAGGTCGGCCTGACCGAGGCCCAAGCGCGCGAGCAGCATGGCGACGGCGTGCGTATCGCCCGATGGCCACTGCACGAGAACGATCGCGCGCAGACCGAACGCGAGACAACAGGCCTGGTGAAGGTCGTCGCCGACAAGCGCGGTCGCGTGCTGGGCGCGGGCATCGCAGCACCGCGCGCGGGAGAGCTCATCCACGTCTGGTGCCTGGCGATGGCAAACGGTTTGAAGCTCGGCACTGTGGCGCAGATGGTCGTGCCCTATCCGACGCTCGGCGAAGTCAGCAAGCGTGCGGCCGGCTCGTTCTTCACGAACGCGTTATTCTCGCCGCGCACGCGCTGGCTTGTCCGGCTGCTGCTGCGCCTGCCATAGGCGCCACGCATCGACGCAATAGGGAGCCGATATTTCAGCTTGGGCCGCGCCTCAGGCAGGTTCGCGTCATCCGCAGATCGCGGACGCCAACGAAACCTGAGGAGACTGAACCGTGAAGACCACCGCCATCATCGCCAGCGCCCTGATCGCCGCCGTCGCTGTCGCCGGCACCGCCAGCGCGCAGGACGCCAAGACCGAGAAGTGCTTCGGCGTCGCCAAGGCCGGCAAGAACGACTGCCAGACCGCGACCTCGTCCTGCGCCGGCACGTCCAAGAAGGACGGCCAGACCGACGCCTGGCTGAGCGTTCCGGCCGGCGCCTGCGCCAAGATCGTCGGCGGCTCGCTGACCTCCAAGAAGAGCTGATCACCGAGATCGGACGCGGCGCGACGCTTCACCCGGCGGGACCGTAACCCCCGCCACCGCCGGGTCGACGCACCCAACCGCATCGACGTCGCCGCCGCGTCCGAACCACCCCTTTGCCGAGGATCTCGATCATGAACACGCTTGCCCTGTCGCAGTCGTCGTCTGCCCCGCTGATCTCGCGCCTCACCGCCACGCGCGCCATGCTGGGCCGCGTGCCGCAGTCGGTCTTCAGCCTGCTGTTCCGCGTCTCCGTCGCCGCGGTGTTCTTCAAGTCCGGCCTGGTCAAGATCCAGAGCTGGGAGACTACGCTGGGCCTGTTCCGCGACGAGTACGCGCTGCCGTTGCTGCCGACCAACGTCGCGGCCTATCTCGGCACCACGGCCGAGCTGGTGTGCCCGGTGCTGATCGTACTGGGCCTGTTCGCCCGCTTCGGTGCGGCGGCCCTGTTCGGCATGACCATGGTGATCCAGTTCCTGGTCTATCCCGAGAACTGGGCCGAGCATCTGATGTGGGCCTCGCTGCTGGGCTTCATCATCTCGCGCGGGCCGGGCACACTCTCGCTCGATGCCGTCATCGCCCACCGACTCTTCGGCCGCGCCTGAGCCTTCGGAGCGCGCCATGTTCGACCAGGCACCCGAGGCCGCCGCGGCCGCGGCCCAAGCAACGCCGAGCCGCCCCCGCATCGTCATCGTCGGTGCCGGGTTCGGTGGTCTCGCAGCGGCCAAGGCGCTCGCCGGCATCGACGCCGATGTCACCCTGGTCGACCGGCGCAACTACCACCTGTTCCAGCCGCTGCTGTACCAAGTCGCCACCGCCGGCCTGTCGCCGGCGCAGATCGCCACGCCGATCCGTGCCATCGTCGCCGACGCAGCCAACGTGCGCGTGCTGATGGGCCGCGTGAACGGTATCGACGCAACGAGACGCATGGTGCGCCTCGAGGAACGCGAGCTGCCCTACGACTATCTCGTGCTGGCGACCGGCGCCCGTCATTCCTATTTCGGCCGCGACGAGTGGGAGCATTGCGCGCCCGGCCTGAAGAAGATCGACGACGCCACGGAGATCCGCCGGCGCATCCTCACCGCCTTCGAGCACGCCGAAACCGAGGAGGACGCCGACAAGCGCCGCCGCCTGCTGAACTTCGTCGTGATCGGCGCCGGCCCGACCGGCGTCGAGATGGCCGGCGCCATCGCCGAGCTGGCACGTCGCGCGCTGGCCAGCGACTTCCGGACCATCGATCCGCGCCAGGCGCGCATCGTGCTGGTCGAGGCCGGCCCGCGCGTGCTCGCCGCGTTCCCGCAGAAGCTCTCGGCCTGGACGGCGCGGACGCTGGGCAAGCTCGGCGTCGAGGTGATGCTGGGCAAAGCGGTCACCTCCTGCGATGCCGAGGGCGTCGTGGTCGGTGACGAGCGCATTCCTGCCGCCACGGTGATCTGGGCGGCGGGCGTCGCTGCCTCGCCGGCGTCGAAATGGCTGTCGGCGGACGCTGATCGTGCCGGCCGGCTGAAGGTGCTGTCCGACCTCTCGGTGCCGGGCCATCCCGAGATTTTTGCCATCGGCGATACGGCATTGAGCCTGGACGAGAACGACAAGCCCTATCCCGGCCTCGCGCCTGTCGCCAAGCAGCAGGGCGAGTATGTCGCGCGACTGCTGAAGGCACGGCTCCAGGGCAAGACGCCCGCCGGGCGCTTCCGCTATCGCGATTTCGGCACCATGGCCACGATCGGCCGCGGTGCGGCGGTCGCGAAGTTCAGCGAACGCTTCCAGGTCACCGGCTTCATCGCCTGGGTGCTGTGGGGCTTGGTGCACATCTTCTTCCTGATCGGCTTTCGCAACCGTCTCACGGTGCTGGCCGACTGGCTGTGGTCCTACGTGACCTTCCAGTCGGGTGCGCGGCTGATCACCGGCAAGAATTCGGAGTGATCACCAGACCTCGCCGTAGGGCCGCACCTCGACGTTGAACGACCAGGCGCTGCGGTCCTGATGCACGACGTGCCAGATCTCGTCGGCGATCGCGGTCGGCTTGATGAAGAATTCCTCGGGCTTGTCCTTGCGCAGGTTGCGCTGCGGCGTGCCGTCGATCACCGCGTCGATCACGAGGTAGGCGACATGCACGCCCTTCGGACCCAGATCGCGCGCCATTGCCTCGGCGAGGATGCGCTGCGCCGCCTTGGTCGGCGCGAAGCCGGCAAAGTTGGGCCGGCCGCGCTGTGCCGAGGTGTTGCCGGTGGCGACGATCGCGCCCCTGCCCTTGGCCACCATGTCGGGAGCCAGGCGGCGCGCCAGATGCAGCAGCGCCATGGTGTTGATCTGGAAGTTGCGGTTCAGCGCCTGCGGATCGATCTCGAGGAACGAGCCGAAGGTGCCGCCCACGGCATTGTGGATCAGCACCTCGGGCGCGCCGAGGTCGCGCTCGATCGCGGCACAGCGCGCCTCGATCTGCGTCCCGTCGGTGACGTCACAGGCATAGGCCTTGGCGCTGGGCAGCTCGGCCTCCAGCGCCGCGAGCCGCTCGCGGTTGCGCGACAGCATGGCGACGCGATAGCCGCCTTTGGCGAAGCGACGCACCAGCGCCGAGCCGGTCGCCGGACCAACGCCGGTGATCAGACAGATGGGATCGGACATCGTGTCCTCCGGATGGGATCGTCGAGCCCATCAGCGCTGCCGCACCGCCGGCGGTCAAACGCGTTGGAGTCACGCCGTCATAAGGCTTTCGCGTGCTAGGCGCTTGCCGGCAGTGGCGTAGCGCCGCGGCTCGACCACGGAAAACGCAGCGCCTCGTTGACGAAGGCGCCGACGGCCGGCACATGCGGACGGCCGCGCACGGTGACGATCTGGATCTGCCGGGTGATCTCCGGATCGACCAGCGGGCGCACGCACAGGCCGGCCAGGGTCACCGAGTGCTCGGGGATGTAGGTGAATCCCAGCCCCGCCAGCGCCATCGCCTGTACCCAGTCGTCGCGGTCGCTGCGGAACGTCGTCGTGACGCCGATGCCAGCCTGGCCGAAGAGATCCCCGACATAGCCGTCGAACTCGCATTCGGTGCGGTTGACGTAGGTCTGCTTGTTGAGCTCGACCATGCGCACGGCGTTCTGCCGCTCGAAGGCATGGCCCGGCGCGACGCCGATCACGAAACGCTCGTCGTAGAGCCGGCGCGAATGGAAGCGATCGTCGATGCCATTGGGCTGGGCATAGATCGCCACGTCGTAACCGCCCTTGGCGAGATTGTCCTCGATGGTCGGCGCATTGCCGTCGTTGACCAGCAGGTTGATGCGGGGGTGGCGGTCGCGGAACGCCTGCAGGAAGGGCAGCAGCCGGCCCGGGCCAATGGTGCACATCAAGCCGACGCGCAATTCGGTGTCCTCGGCCTTGGCGAAGCTGCGGGCGCGTTCCTTGGCGGCGTCGGTCTCGGCCAGCACCTGCGTCAGATGCGGCCGCATCATCTCGCCCAGGCCGGTGAGATGCGTGTTGTTGCGTTCGCGGCGGAACAGAGGGCCGCCTAGCTCGTCCTCGAGTCCCTTGATGGCGCGGGTCAGCGAGGGCTGCGAGACGTTGCAGCGCTCGGCGGCGCGCGTGAAGTTCAGCGCTTCGCATACCGCCAGGAAGTAGCGGATCTGATGCATCTCCATGGACTGGCTTCCCCGATGATGCCTGGACGCGTCCTGTCTACCCGCGATCACGATACGTCGCGGCTATCGTAAGACAAGCCACTGCCTATTTCCCTTCACGCCCGCGTGCCATCAGGTTCATGAGATGGATCTTGCCCGCACCCTCGAGACCCTGCGCGACCACCACATGGCGGCGATCGACGATTTCGCGCGCCAGGCCTTCGAGGAGGAGCTCGACCGGCTGCGCATGCTGCGCCTGACCGACGAGAGCCTGGGCGTCGGCGATATGCTGCCGGATTTCGAGCTCGGCGACGGCGCCGGCACGGTCTGGCGCTCGATGGATCTGCTCGATCGCGGGCCGCTGGTGCTGGCCTTCTTCCGCGGTGGCTGGTGCCCGTACTGCGAGATCACCATGGCCGCGCTCAACGAGGCACGCCAGAGCATTGAGGCGCTCGGCGCCGCGGCGGTCGCCATCTCGCCTGAGCTGCCGGAGCACGTCGCAGCGACGGTGAAGAGCCGAGGCCTGACCTATCCGCTGCTGAGCGACCCCACCAACGCCTATGCACGCCTCTGCGGTGTCGCCTACGAGCTGTCGCCCGACCACATCAAGGTCCATCGCGACCGCAAGCGCTCGCTGCCGGCGATGCATGGCGACAGCAAGTGGCGACTGCCGGTGCCGGCGGTCTACGTCATCGAGCCTTCGGGCCGTGTCGTCTACGCGTTCGCCGACGTCGACCCGGCGCGCTGGGCCGATCCCAAGGACCTGCTCGACGCGTTGCGGCGCCTCGCGCGCTAGAGCTTGGTGCCCGAAGGGCGGATGAGGGGCTTCGCGGAGTCTCGACCACACCAGCCCTTGTCATTACGCGAGAAGCCCCTCATCCCCCTCGCTCACGCTCGGCACCTTCTCCCCGCCTGCGCGGGGAGAAGGACAATCGCACAAACGCGCCGCGCATCGAATCGCAAGCCAGCAGGCATTTCAGTTCGCGCAGGCAGACGCGCATTGTCTCACCACACGGCGGGGGGCGCTCGTGCAGGGAAGAAGACAATGCTCAACGGCAAGACCGCCATCGTCACCGGCTCGACCAGTGGCATCGGCCTCGGCATCGCCGAGGCCCTGGCGCAGACCGGCGCCAACATCGTGCTCAACGGCTTCGGCGACACCATGGAGATCGAGCGCATTCGCTGCGATCTCGCCAAGCGCACCGGCGTGCGCGTCGTCTACTCGCCCGCCGATATGGGCAAGGCCGGTGCCATCGAGAACATGATCCGCCAGACCGTCGATACCTTCGGCGCCGTCGACATCCTGGTGAACAACGCCGGCATCCAGCATGTCGCACCGATCGATGAGTTCCCGCCCGAGAAGTGGGACGCGATCCTCGCCATCAACCTGTCCTCGGCCTTCCATGCCACGCGGCTCGCCGTGCCTGGGATGCGCAAGAAGGGCTGGGGCCGCATCATCAACGTCGCCTCGGCGCACGCGCTGGTGGGCTCGCCCTACAAGTCGGCCTATGTCGCGGCCAAGCACGGCGTCTATGGCCTGACCAAGGTCGTGGCGCTGGAGACCGCCGAGGATGGCATCACCTGCAATGCGGTGTGCCCGGGCTATGTCCGCACGCCGCTGGTCGAGAAGCAGATCGACGACCAGGCGCGCAGCCATGGCATCGCGCGCGAGAAGGTGATCACCGACATCCTGCTCAAGCAGCAGCCCAACAAGAAGTTCGTCGAGGTCGCCGAGCTGGCCGCGCTGGCGGTGTTCCTGTGCAGCGACCAGGCCGGCTCGCTGACCGGTGTGGCGCTACCGATGGACGGCGGCTGGACCGCGCACTGAGGGAG
>JAFAZJ010000312.1 GCA_019239835.1 Alphaproteobacteria bacterium
GTGCGTGGCGTGCCTTTTGCCGTCCAGGCAAGCGCCTGAAGCAGGGTGACACGCTGCGCTTCGGCGACGATCTCACGGCGACGGTGCGGGGCAAGACCGGCGAAGGTGCGCTCGATCTTGTCTTCGAAGCCGATGCGGCCAGTCTGCCGCGGTTGCTCGAAGCGCATGGCGGCGTGCCACTGCCGCCCTATATCCGCGGCGGTATCGGCGACGAGCGTGACCGCGCCGACTACCAGACCGTCTATGCCAGGCGTGACGGCGCAGTCGCGGCGCCAACCGCCGGGTTGCACTTCACGCCCGATCTCCTCGCGGCGCTCGGCGAGAAGGGCGTGGCGACGGCCATGGTCACCTTGCATGTCGGCGCCGGCACCTTTCAGCCGGTGCGTGTGGCCGATACCGACGCCCATGTCATGCATGCGGAGTGGGGCGAGGTCGGCGCCGAGGCGGTTGCGGCAATCGAGGCGACACGCGCGCGGCGCGGCCGGGTGATCTCGGCCGGCACCACAGCGCTGCGACTGCTGGAAAGCGTGGCCGCCGAGCATGACGGTCGCGTCGCGCCATGGTCGGGCGAAACCTCGATCTTCATCACCCCGGGCTTCCGCTTCCGGGTCATCGACCTGCTGCTGACCAATTTCCATCTGCCGCGCTCGACCCTGTTCATGCTGGTGAGCGCCTTCGCCGGGCTGCAGCGCATGCAGGCGGCCTATGCGCACGCCATCGCGCACGAATACCGCTTCTATTCCTACGGCGACGCCACCCTGTTGCACCGGAACGATCGGGCATGAGCATCAGGTTCGAGGTCAGGGCGGGAGACGGCGCGGCACGTCGTGGGCAGCTGTCGACAGCGCATGGCACGGTCGAAACGCCAGCCTTCATGCCGGTGGGCACGGCAGGGACGGTCAAGGCCATGCTGCCAGAATCGGTCGCGGCCACCGGTGCCGAGATCGTGCTGGGCAACACCTATCACCTGATGCTGCGGCCGGGCGCCGAGCGGGTCGAGCAGCTGGGCGGGCTACATCGCTTCATGAACTGGAAGGGGCCGATCCTCACCGATTCGGGCGGCTTCCAGGTGATGTCGCTGGCCAAACTGCGCGAGCTCGATGCCGAGGGCGTCACCTTCCGCTCGCATATCGATGGCTCGGCGCATCGCCTGACGCCCGATATCTCGCTCGACATCCAGCGCCAGCTCGGCGCCGACATCACCATGTCGTTCGACGAGTGCACCAGCTGGCCGGTGTCGCCGGAGGACGCCGCGGCATCGATGCGGCTGTCGATGAAGTGGGCCGAGCGCGGCAAGCGCGTCTTCGTCGAACGCGCGGGTCACGGCCTGTTCGGCATCGTGCAGGGCAGCGTCTATCCCGACCTGCGCCTGGAGTCGGCAAAGGCGCTCACCAATATCGGCTTCGACGGTTACGCCATCGGCGGCCTCGCCGTGGGCGAAGGGCAGGAGACGATGTTCGCCGCGCTCGACGTCACCGTGCCGGCGCTGCCGGCTGACCGGCCGCGCTATCTGATGGGTGTTGGCCGACCTGCGGACATCGTCGGCGCCGTCACGCGCGGCATCGATATGTTCGACTGCGTGATGCCCACGCGCGCCGGTCGCACGGCGCAGGCCTTCACCTGGCGCGGCGAGCTCAATCTGCGCAACGCGCGCCATCGCGACGACAATCGGCCGCTAGTCGAGGGATGCGGCTGCCCGGCCTGCACAAGCTACAGCCGTGCCTACCTGCATCACCTGATTCGCAGCGACGAGATCCTCGGCGCCATGCTGCTGACCTGGCACAATCTGCACTTCTACCAGGACGTCATGCGCGGCCTGCGCGCCGCGATCGAACGGGGCACGCTGGCCGACTGGACTGCGCGCTTCGTCGAGCAGCAGGCGATGGGCGATATCGACGCGCTCTAGCGGTAGCGGCGCACGCAGGTCAGCAGCTCGTTGAGCGCGATCGACGTGCCGACCAGGGTGATCGTGAAGCCCTTGGCACCCGACGGCTCGAAGTACATCGTATCGCCGCCGCGGATCTCCTGGAAAAGCTGCTGCGAATCAGCCAGCAGGATCATCAGCTCGTTCGGGCCGAGCGCCCGAACCCGGCCATTTCGGCGCTGATAGGAGTCGACCCAGTACGTGATATTGCCCTCGGCACCGGTCTGCCAGTTCCAGCTCGGATTGATGATGCCGACACCCCAGTTGAAGGTATTCGTCAACATGAAGAGCACCGAGGCGCCACCGCCGTACTGGCCGGTCGCGGTGCAGTTCTGTAGCGCGCCATTTCTGGCGTTGGCCTCGATGGTCCACGAGCCCGTCGAATAGCGCTGGATCACCTCTGCATTGGCCGCGCTAGCGACAAGCAAGGCCGTCACGGTCAAGACCGTCGCAAGAATCCTGCGCATGGATGGTTGTCCCCCGACACTGTACGTTCCGCAGCGCGCCAGCGTGTCCCTCACACGGCGCGCGAGGACCCTAGTCGATTTTGCTGCGAGGCGCGAGATGAGCGTGGCCAATGACGAGCGGCTGCTGGCCGACTTGACCGAGGTGCTGTCGGCGGTGCCCGGCGTGCGCGCCATCGCGCTGGGCGGCTCGCGCGCACGCGGTACGGCGACGCCGCATTCCGACTACGACATCGGCCTGTATTACGACGGCGCGACACCGCTCGATGTGGCGGCGCTGGGCCGCGTCGCGACGGAAATCGACGATCGCGGCGATGAAGCTTCCGTGACGCCGATCGGCGGCTGGGGACCTTGGATCGACGGCGGCGGCTGGCTGGTTGTCGAGGAGATGCGCGTCGACCTGCTCTACCGCGACCTGGCGAAGGTGAGTCGCGTGATCGACGAGTGCCATGCCGGCAAGGTCGACGTCGTCTATCAGCCCGGCCATCCGCACGCCTTCATTTCGTCGATCTACGCCGGCGAGGTGGCGCTATGCAAAGTGCTGCACGACCCCGAGGGTGCATTGGCGGCGCAGCGCGCTCGCCTCGCATCCTATCCCGAGGCGCTCAGGGGTGAGCTGCGCCGGCGTTTCGAATGGGAGGCCTATTTCTCACTCGAGAACGCCGAGAAGGCCAAGGCACGTGCCGATACGACCTACATCATGGGTTGCGTCTTCCGCTCGATCGCCTGCCTATGCCAGAGCCTGCATGCAATCAACGACGTCTGGCTGCTGAACGAAAAAGGCGCCGTCGCCGGTGTCACGCGCCTGGCGCGCAAGCCCGCCGTCTTTGCCGAGCGGGTGAATATGATCCTGCGCGACGTATCGCAGGCGTCCTATGCCTCCGGCCTCGAACGTCTCGACGAGCTGATCGCAGAGGTCCGCGCGATCACCAGCTGACGATCTCAGCGTCCCCGCGAGAGGGTCGCGGCGCGCGAGCAACCAGCGCCGGATTCGGTGAGCGAGATCGCGTTCGCTTCGGCACGACCGCTCCAGCTCGCGTTCTGCCGGTTGCGCTCCTTCATGGCGCGCAGGCCTACGAGCTTCACCGTGCCGTCGCTCTGCACGCGGCCGTGCAATTGCCACAGCGCCGGCGGTACCGGCAGCGCCTCGCCCTTCTTTCCGGTCACCGCTGCACGTGGTGAGTCGGGCTCGGATGCCGTGCCGTCGACTGCACCACCTTCGATACTGAGCCTGATGGTGAGCACGGCGCAGGAACCGGATGCCGGCGCTGTGCCGACCCAGGTGCCGTCGAACGGCGAGGCGACGATGCGATCGGTGGGCGCGAGCTGTTGCGCGATGGCGGGAACGGCAGCGGCCAACAACACGACCGCGAACAGGAAACGCTTCATTCACCGCCGTCCGAACAGCCGCTCGATGTCGGCCAGCTTGAGTTCCACGTAGGTCGGGCGTCCGTGGTTGCACTGGCCGGAATGCGGCGTGGCTTCCATCTGGCGCAACAGCGCGTTCATCTCGTCGAGCGACAGGCGCCGTCCAGCACGCACCGAGCCATGGCAGGCCATAGTGCCGCAGACCTCCTCCAGCCGCTCCTTCAGCGACAGATGCTCGCCGAACTCCGCCAGCTCGTCAGCGAGGTCCTTCACCAGGCCGGCGATATCGGTGTCGCCCAACAACGCCGGACTCTCGCGCACCGCGACCGCGCCATGGCCGAAGCCTTCGAGCACTAGGCCGAGCTCAGCGAGATCGTCGGCGCGCGCCACCAGGCGGCGCACCGAATCCTCGTCCATCTCGACGATCTCGGGGATCAGCAGGCTCTGGCGCTTCACGCCTGATACGGCGATCGACTCTTTCATGCGCTCGTAGACCAGCCGCTCATGCGCGGCGTGCTGGTCGACGATCACCACGCCGTCCTCGGTCTGTGCCACGATGTAGGTGCCATGCACCTGCGCGCGCGCGGCACCGAGCGGATAGGTGCGCAGATCCTCGACCGGCGCGGGCTGTGCTGTTGCAGTCTGACCGGACGGTGCTTGCGGTGCGAAGAAAGCGGCGGCGGCTTCGGCGAGGCCGGGCGACGGACGAACCGGTGCGGCACCACCATACGAGCCCGACCAGCCACCGCCGATCGGCAGGCCACCGACCGGACGCGCTGCGCCCAAGGCCGCCTGCGCCACCGTGGTGCTGGCGCGATGGCCGGCGCCGACCAGCGCATGGCGGATGGCGC
>JAFAZJ010000102.1 GCA_019239835.1 Alphaproteobacteria bacterium
GATGCGATCGAACGGCGCCTGCGGCGGCCAGCCCTTGGTGCCGTCGCCGACGTGGTAGACGACGTTGTGGATGCGCAGGTCGAGCAGGCGCTTCTCGGCGTCCTTGGCCAGCACCTTGTAGCGCTCGATGGTGTAGAGGCGGCGGCAGAGCTTGGCGAGGATCGCCGCCTGATATCCCGAACCGGTGCCGATCTCGAGCACCTTCATGCGCGGGCCGACGTCGAGCGCCTGGGTCATGGCAGCGACCACCAGCGGCTGGCTGATGGTCTGGCCGAAGCCGATCGGCAGCGCCATGTTGTCGTAGGCGCGCTCGACGAAGGTCGTCGAGACGAAGACCTCGCGCGGGATCGCCGTCATCACCGCCAGCACGCGCTCGTCGTCGATGCCACCGCGCCGCAATTCGGCGATCAGGCGTTGCTTGGCGACGGTGGTCATGCCGCTATCGTGGCGGGCTTCTCAGCGCGGCGCCAGAGCGTCGCTGAGCCGGCGGCGCATCGTCTCGTGGGTCAAATCAAGATGCAGCGGCGTTACCGAAATGCGGGCCTGACGCAGGGCGGCGGCATCGGTGCCCTTGGGCGGATCCGGATCCTCCGGCGCATAGCCCACCCAGTAGTATTTGCCGCCACGCAGATCGTCGCGCTCGTCGATGAAGCCGCCGAAGCCGAGATGGCCCTGTCGCGTCACCTCGACGCCCGCGACCGAGTCGGCCACGACGTTGGGGAAGTTGACGTTGACGAAGGCTTCCTTCGGCCACTCGATCGACAGCACGGTGCGCACCACGGCGGGGCCGTGCTTCACCGCCGTCGCCCATTTCACCGGCTCGCCGCGCGTGTAGGCCTGGCTGAGCGCGATCGAGCGGATGCCCAGCAGGCATCCCTCCATGGCGCCGGCGATGGTCCCGGAATAGGTCACGTCGTCGGCGATATTGGCGCCATGGTTGACACCCGACAGCACCAGCACCGGCGGCTTGTCCTTCAGCAGATGCTGGGTGGCGAACAGCACGCAGTCGGTCGGCGTGCCCTGGATCGCGAAGCGGCGCTCGCCGATCTCGCGCAGGCGCAGCGGATGCGACAGCGACAGCGCGTGGCCGATGCCGCTCTGGTTCATCTCAGGTGCGACGATCCAGACGTCGTCGGAAAGCGCCCGCGCGATCTCGCTCAACGCCTCCAGCCCGGCGGCGTTGATGCCATCGTCGTTGGTGACGAGGATGCGCGCGCCGGCGGGGTCGAGCGGCGGATAGCTCATCGTCAGCCTCTTCCCTTCTCCCCGCGCAGGCGGGGAGAAGGCGCCCGAAGGGCGGATGAGGGGCTTCGTGATCGTGCAACGAGCGCCACCGTCGTTGAGAGGATTTGAAGCCCCTCATCCGCCTCGCTGCGCTCGGCACCTTCTCCCCGCATTCGCGGGGAGAAGGAGAAGGCGATAGCCATCACTTGGGCCTCAGCGTGTCGACGCCGCCCATGTAGGGACGCAGCGCGTCGGGGATGGTCACGCTGCCGTCCTGGTTCTGGTAGTTCTCGAGGATCGCCACCAGGGTGCGGCCGACCGCGAGGCCAGAGCCGTTGAGCGTGTGCACGAAGCGGTTGCCCTTGCCCTCCTTCGGGCGATAGCGCGCGTTCATACGCCGCGCCTGGAAGTCGCCCATGTTGGAGCAGCTCGAGATCTCGCGATAACGCCCCTGCCCCGGCAGCCAGACCTCGACGTCGTAGGTCTTGCGCGCACCGAAGCCCATGTCGCCGGCGCACAAGGTGACGACCTGGTGCGGCAGCTCGAGCTTCTTCAGCACCGACTGCGCGCAATCGGTCATGCGCTCGTGCTCGTCCCAGGATTGCTCGGGCGTGACGATCGACACCAGCTCGACCTTGATGAACTGGTGCTGGCGGATCATGCCGCGCGTGTCCTTGCCGGCCGAGCCCGCCTCCGAACGGAAGCACGGCGTCAGCGCCGTATAGCGCAGCGGCAGGTCCTTCTCGTCGTAGATCGTCTCGGCCGCAAGGTTGGTCAGCGGCACCTCGGCGGTCGGGATCAGCCAGTAGCCGTTCTCGGTGCGAAACAGATCCTCGGCGAATTTCGGCAGGTTGTTGGTGCCGTAGACCGCGGCGTCACGCACCAGCAGCGGCGGCGCGATCTCGGTGTAGCCGTTCTCGCTGGTCTGCAGGTCGATCATGAACTGGCCGATGGCGCGTTCGAGCCGCGCCAGCTGCGCACGCAGCACGACGAAGCGCGCGCCGCTGAGCTTGGCGGCGGCGGCGAAGTCCATGCCCAGCGGCTCGCCGATGCTGACATGGTCCTTCGGCTCGAAGGCGAAGTTGCGTGGCGCGCCGGATTGGCGGGCCGGCACGGGCACGTTGTCGTGCTCGTCCTTGCCGTCGGGCGTCTGGTCCGACGGCAAATTGGGCAGGCCCGACAGCAGGTCGTTGAGTTCCTTCTCGGCCGCGCCGGCCTTGGCCTCGGCGGCCTTCTGCGTAGTGTCGAGCGTGGCGACCTCGGCCATCAGCGCGTCGGTCGACTCACCCTTGCCGCGCGCGGCGCCGATCTGCTTCGACAGCGTCTTGCGGCGGGCCTGCGCCTGCTCGCCCTCGGTGATCGCGGCGCGGCGGCGCGTATCGATCTCCAGGACGGTGGCGCTCTGGGGTGGCAGATGGCGGCGGGCGAGTCTGGCGTCGAAGGCGGCCGGGTTGTCGCGAATCACACGGATGTCATGCATGGAACGGGCCAGGAAAGGCGGGAGAGGACGAGAAGGGTCAGGCGCCTGTTGTGCGGGTGGCGCCGCCCCCGGTCAAGTCAGGGCGACGTGCCCCCGCTCGATCGGTCGGCCTCTTCCTTCTCCTCGGCGGCATCCTGCGCCGCGCGTTTCTTCTCGATGCGCGTGCCGATCAGGATCGCGACCTCGTAGAAGATCATCAGCGGCGTCGCGAGCGCGATCTGACTGACAACGTCGGGCGGTGTCAGCACCGCGGCGATGATGAAGGCGACGACGATGGCGTAGCGCCGCTTGGCCCTGAGCGCCGCCGTGCTGACGATGCCGACGCGCACCAGCAGGGTGAGCAGCACCGGCACCTCGAAGGCGAAGCCGAAGGCAAAGACGAGCTGCAGCACGCGCTCGAGATAGTCGGAGGCCCGCAGCGTCTTCTCGATCTCAGGCGGCGTGTAGAGCGCCAGCATGAAATTGATCACGTAGGGCATGACGATTTTGTACATGACCGCGCAGCCGGCGTAGAACATGAACGGCGTGGCGATCAGGAACGGGCGGAAGGCAGCCTTCTCGTGGCGATAGAGGCCGGGCGCCACGAAGGCCCAGATCTGCGTGGCGATCAACGGGAAGCCGATGATCAGCGACAGGAACGCCGCCATCTTCACGGTGACGAAGAAGAACTCGAAGATGTCGAGGACGATTACCTTGTAGCCTTCGCGCGTCGCGGGCTCGATCAGGAAGGTGAAGATCGGCTTGGCAAAATAGAAACAGACGACGAAGACCAGCATGAAGGCGAGGAGCGCGTAGATCAGCCGCTTGCGCAACTCGATCAAATGATCGAGCAGCGGCATCGGTTTGTCGTCTTCGGGTCCGTCGAGCGTGGTGGCCACTGGGAAGCAATCCATGGCGGCGACGCCGCCTCTCAGAACTCTATAACCTCCCTGTCATTCCGAGCGAAGCGAGGAATCTAGGCCACCTTGCTGGATTCCTCGCTTCGCTCGGAATGACAGGGAGAGGTCAGCCGACAGCCGCCTTGACCGGCGGCTCGCCGGGTTCGTTGGCGGCTTTCGGTGTCGCGTCGGCGGTCGGCGCCGGCGGCTGCTCGACCGGGATCGGATCGACCACGGCCGACGGCTCGAGCGCTGGCGTCGGATCGACGATCGGCTCGGGCGTCGGTGGCGGCACCAGCTCGGCGGTATCGACCGCCGGCGGCGCCTCGGCGCCCGAGGTCGAGGCATCGATCGCCGCCTTGGCCGAGGCCATCTCGGCCTCCGCCTCGGCGATGCCGGCCTGGAACTGCCCCTTGATCTCCTTCATCGGATCCATGCCGGGCAGGTCGAGCACGGTATTGGTGTCGATGGTCTTCTTGACCTCGTCGAGATCGGCCTGGCGCACCATGTCGTCGACATGGCCGCGGAACTCGCTGGCGAGGTTGCGCGCCGTCGCCACCCAGCGGCCGACCGTGCGCAACAGCGTCGGCAACTCCTTGGGGCCGATGACGATCAGCGCAACGATCATGATCACCAGCAGTTCGGGACTGTCGATGCCGAACATGATGCAGCGATCCTTGCGCGATCAGCCGGTCGTCAGGTCTTGGCCTGCTGGCCCGATGCCGGCGACGGCTGCGCCGTGGCGCCCTGGCCGATGGTCTTGGCATCGTCGCCCGGCGCGGTCGTCGAGCCCGCCGGCTTGTTCGGATCGGCCGCAGCATCGGGCGCGACGCCCTTCTTGAAGGCGTTCAGGCCTTTGCCGAAATCGCCCATCAGCTGCGAGATCTTGCCGCGTCCACCGAACAACAGAAGGATGATCGCCAGAACGATCAGCCAATGCCACACACTGAAGCTTCCCATTTCACGCCTCCTCCGGGCGGGTGCGGGCCTTCGGGCCCGCAGATGCTTGATCGGGTTATTGCATTATAGGGCTTTACGCCGCAACCGGCCGGGTCGGATCGACCCTGCGGCCGGTTGACCGCTCCCTATGTAGTGTCGCCGACGGCAAAGACGAAGGCCTGACCCGCATCCAGCGACACCGCCAGCTCGGTACCCTCCTCGGGCAGGAACTGGCCCGGCACGCGGGCGTGCCAGTGGCTATGGTCTTCGCCCACCGCCACGGCGGAATCATGGCGATGCGTAGCCTCGGTGTTGAGGCACAGATGCACCCAGCTGGTGCGGCCCAGCAGCCGCGCCGCCAGCACCCGGGCCCGGACAATGCCCTGGATCTGCCCGGCCGCCAGCCCGGCACCCACGCCGGCCAGCCGCAACGCCTCGGGCCGGATCAGTACATGCACCCCCTGCCCCTCGGTAAAGCCATTGGCCGACAGCGGCCCGAACGGCGTCTCGACCCGCCCGCCGCGCGCCACGCCGTCGATGCGGTTCACCTCGCCCAGGAACTCCGCGACGAACGCGTTGGCCGGCTGGGTGTAGACGTCGCGCGGCCGGCCGATCTGCACGATGCGGCCGTCGCGCATCACGGCGATGCGGTCGGCCATGAACATGGCCTCCTCGGGATCATGGGTGACGACCATCGCCGTCATGCGATCGGCCTTCAGCAGGTGCAGCGCTTCGTCGCGCACCACACCGCGCAGGCGGGCGTCGAGGCCGGAGAACGGCTCGTCCATCAGCACGATGCCCGGCGCCGGGGCGATCGCCCGTGCCAGCGCCGCGCGCTGCTGCTGGCCACCGGAGAGCTGGTGCGGCCAGGCCTTGGCGTAGCCGTCGAGATGCAGG
>JAFAZJ010000159.1 GCA_019239835.1 Alphaproteobacteria bacterium
AGGATTCGACCACGGCGTCGGCGAGGCCGGCTTCGGCGAAGGTCGGCACGTCGGGCACGTCCTTCATACGCTGGTTGGCAGCGACGGCGAGTGCGCGCAGGCGGCCGGCGCGGATGTGCGACGTTGCCAGCACCGGCGGCAGCAGGCCGAAATCCAGCCGGCCCTCGAGCAGATCGGTCATGCCCGGCGGCAGGCCGCGATAGGGCACGGGGGCGATGGCGGCGCCGGTGCGTACTTTCACCATCTCCATGTTGAGGTGCATCGAGGTGCCGGCGCCGGGGCTGAGATAGGTCAGCTTGCCGGGCTCGGCCTTCGCCTTGGCGATGATGTCGGCCATGGTCTTGAACGGCGAGCTGGCCGGCACGACGGCGATCGCCGGCACGTTGCAGAGATAGGCGGCGCCGGCGAAGTCGCCGATCGGGTCGTACTCGACCTTCTGCAGGTGCGGCGTGACGACGTGGCTGACGGTGGCGAGCAGCCACGTGTAGCCGTCGGCCGGGGACTTGGCGACGATATCGGTGGCGATCGCGGCGTTGCCGCCGGGGCGGTTGTCGGCGATCACCGGCTGGCCCAGTTGCGCCGACATCTTCTCGCCCACCGAGCGGCCGACAACGTCGACGATGCCGCCAGCGGGGAAGGGGATCACGAAGCGCAGTGGCTTGGAGGGAAACGCCTGGGCCTCGGCGCCACCCGACGCGGCGAGGGCCACGGCGCCTGCCAAGGTCGCGCGACGGGTGATCATGCCTTGTCCTTGTTCTCGATGAAATTCGCCAGCAGGCGCGCCACCGTGATCATCGCGGTGCGGCCGTATTCCAGCAGCTGATCATGCGCCACCGCCTGCGCGCTGTCGCCCAGGCCGGCGGCGTAGTTCACCACGATGTTGATCGCGCCGTAGGGGATGCCGCGCTCGCGGGCCAGGGCGATCTCCGGCATGCCGGTCATGCCGACGACGTCGCAGCCGTCGCGTTGCATCATGCGGATCTCGGCGGCACTCTCCAGGCGCGGGCCGTTGGTGGCGCCGTAGCAGCCGCCATCCTCGATGCGGATGCCGGCGTTGCGCGCGGATGTCAGCAGGCGGCGGCGCAGGTTCTCGCTGAACGGCCAGGTGAAATCGACGTGGTGCGCCGAGGCGTCGTCGGCATCGTAGAAGGTATGCGCGCGGTCCGAGGTGTAGTCGATCACCTGGTCGGGGATCAGCAGGGTGCCCGGGCCGAGGTGATCGCGCAGGCCGCCCACCGTGGCGATGGCGACGATGCCCTCGACGCCGGCGTCGTAGAGCGCCTGGATATTGGCGCGGTAGTTGACGCGATGCGGCGGGAACTCGTGATCGTCGCCATGGCGCAGCAGCACGACGACGGACTTGCCGGCGATGGCGCCGTAGATCAGTGGCGCCGAGGGCCGGCCATAGGGCGTCTCGACATGCGCGCGCCGCTCGATGGTCAGCCCGGCGATCGAGGCAGGACGGGACCGGGCGATGATGCCGAACATGAACGATCTCCCCACGCGACTGGTGTGGCCGCCATGCTACGGTCGGACGACGGAGGAACGCCATGTTGGAAACCACGATTGCCGGCAGCCTGCCCAAGCCGGTCTGGCTGGCCAAGCCGGGTGTGCTGTGGGCGCCCTGGGCGCTGGAGGGCGAGCCGCTGGCGGTGGCCAAGCTCGACGCCACGACATTGACGGTGGGCGAGCAGGCGCGCTGCGGCATCGACATCGTCAGCGACGGCGAGCAGGCGCGGCAGCATTTCGTGCACGGATTTTTGGTCGGCGTCGCAGGCGTCGACTTCAACAAGAAGAAGCGCATCGGCATCCGCAACAACCGCTACGACGCCGATTGCCCGACAGTGGTGTCGGAGCTGCGCCGCACCGGCCCGGTCCATTCGGCCGAGGCGAAAGCGGCGCGCGCGGCGACGACGAACAAGCTGAAATTCACCCTGCCCGGGCCGATGACCATCATCGACACGCTGGCCAACGAGCACTATCGCGACAAGGTCGACATGGCGATGGCCTTCGCCCGCCTGCTGAACCAGGAGGCGCGCGAGCTCGAGGCGATCGGCGTCGACGTGATCCAGTTCGACGAGCCGGCGTTCAACGTCTACATGGACGAGGCGGTGCAGTGGGGCATCGACGCGCTGCACGTCGCGACCGATGGCCTGCGCTGCGCCACCGCGGTGCACATCTGCTACGGCTACGGCATCGAGGCCAACATCAAGTGGAAGGAGACGCTGGGCCAGTCCTGGCGCCAGTACGAGCAGGTCTTCCCGGCGCTCGATCGCAGCCGCATCCAGCAAGTCTCGCTGGAATGCGCCGCGTCCAAGGTGCCGCTGGAGCTGATCGGCCTGCTGAAGCACAAGCAGGTCCTGGTTGGCGCCATCGACGTCGCCACCGACGCGATCGAGACGCCGGAACAGGTCGCGTCAACCATCCGCGCCGCGATGAAGCACGTCGACGCCGCCCGCATCATGCCCTGCACCAATTGCGGCATGGCGCCGATGTCACGCGAGACGGCGTACGCGAAACTGCGCGCCCTGGCCGACGGCGCGGCGCTCGTTCGCAAGAGCCTCTAGATCTCCTTCTCCCCGCGCAGGCGGGGAGAAGGTGCCGAGCGCCAGCGAGGCGGATGAGGGGCTTCTCGCGCAACGACGACGAACGGTGTTGTCGAGCCTCCGCGAAGCCCCTCATCCGCCCTGCGGGCACCTTCTCCCCGCCTTCGCGGGGAGAAGGAAGAGCTAGAGGGCCCG
>JAFAZJ010000264.1 GCA_019239835.1 Alphaproteobacteria bacterium
TTGAGAGGTCGCAAAGCCCCTCATCCGCCTCGCTGTCGCTCGGCACCTTCTCCCCGCCTTCGCGGGGAGAAGGAAGATGACGCGTGCCCATGTCCTGCCGCTGCGTGTCTACTACGAGGACACCGACGCCGCGGGCATCGTCTATCACGCCAACTATCTGCGCTTCATGGAGCGTGGTCGCACCGAGTTCCTGCGCGAGCTCGGGCACGATCTCGCGGCGCTGCGCTCGGGCAGCGGCATCAACTGGGCAGTGAAGCGTCTGTCGATCGAGTACATCGCGCCCGGGCGACTCGACGAGGCGTTGCAGGTTGTGACCACAGTCGAGTCGCTGCGCGGTGCGTCGGTCGATTTGCGCCAGCAAGTAAAACGTCGCGACACGATGTTGACCGATTCGACGCTGACGCTCGTGTGCATGAATGCGGCGGGGCGTCCGGTGCGCCTGCCTTCCGATGCGCGCGCCGCGCTGAGCGAGCGAGCAATCACGTCTCGCGGCGATGTGCCGCCCGAATAAGTAGCGAAACCAACACGGTGTTGCCGAAATGCAACGTGTGACGCCGCCAAGGTGCCATATTCTGCCGATAACCCTTAAGTCCCCCTTGGAGATCGCATGGATCCGGTGATCTTTCTCGCGCAGGTGGCTCCCGCGCCGACACCTGCGCCTGTTCCCTCAGTACCGCTCGCTCCAGTGCCCGGCACTGCCACCACGGCGTTCGGCGGCCAGGCGCTCGACGTCAGCTTCGTCGGCATGTTCATCCACGCGCACATCGTCGTGCAGATCGTGATGGTGATGCTGCTGCTGGCCTCGATCTGGTGCTGGGCGATCATCTTCGAGAAGACGCTGCGCCTGCGCGCGCTGCGCAAGAAGGCCGACAATTTCGAGAACACCTTCTGGTCCGGCGTCTCGCTCGACGATCTTTATGATCGCGTCGGCACCAAGCCCAACGATCCGCTGGCCAGCGTCTTCGCCTCGGCGATGCGCGAATGGCGGCGAACGTTGTCGAAAGGCCTCGCACAATCCGCCGCGACGCGCGCCAATCTGCGTGCACGCATCGAGCAGGTGATGACCGTCACCGTGCAGCGCGAGATGGAAGCGATCGAGAAGCGCATGACCTTCCTCGCCTCCACAGGTGCGGCGGCGCCCTTCGTCGGCCTGTTCGGCACGGTGTGGGGCATCATGACCGCGTTCCAGGGCATCGCGATCTCCAAGAACACCTCGCTTGCCGTGGTGGCACCCGGCATCGCCGAGGCGCTGTTCGCGACCGCGCTGGGCCTCGTCGCGGCGATCCCCGCGGTGCTCGCCTACAACAAGATCAGCAGCGACATCGGGCGCTTCGGCCAGCGTCTCGAGAACTTTGCCGTCGAGTTCGGCACCATCCTGTCGCGCCAGCTCGAGGAGTCGACCTGATGGCGATCTCGATGTCCGGTGGCAGTGGCGGCATGCGCGGCAGCAAGATGCGCCGGCGCATGTACACGCCGATGTCGGAGATCAACGTCACGCCGTTCGTCGACGTCATGCTGGTGCTGCTGATCATCTTCATGGTGGCCGCGCCGCTGATGAATGTCGGCGTGCCGGTCGACCTGCCGAAGACCAGCGCCGATCCGATCGCCGGCCAGGACGAGCCGTTGGTCGTCACCATCGATGCCAGGGGCGACATCTATCTCAGCGAGACCAAGTACACCGCCGAGGAGCTGGTCGAGAAGCTGCGCGCGCTGCAGAAGGAGAAGCCCGACCAGCGCATCTTCGTGCGCGGCGACAAGAAGATCGACTACGGCAAGGTGATGGAAGTGCTGGGCGTGCTGCGCGCTGCCGGCTTCGTCAAGGCCGGCCTGGTCGGCGATCTCTCGACGACGCCTGCGGGTGCCGCGCCGTCAGGCGCGCCCGCCGCGGCCGCGCCGGCCAAGCCACCGGCAGCTCCGACGGCGCCGGCCAAGAAGTAATCGCATCGGTGAAACGCGGGGATGAACGGACGCCGCACCAGCTCTGACGACATCAGCGCACCGGCCATCGTGTCGGCGAGCCTGCATTTCCTCGTGCTGGGCCTACCGATCATCCTCAGCCTGTTCAGCCCTCCCAAGCGCGACGACATTCCCCCGGAAGTCGAGATCATCGACGCCACGGAGATCGACAAGCGCGGCGCGGCGCCCAAGGTCGCGCCGCCCACCCCGCAGGACAAAAGCCTGCCGCAAAAGGACGAGCCGACGCCGCCGACGCCGATGAAGTCGCCGGACGCGGCCGCCGCGCCGCCGCCGCCGAAGCCGCCTGAGCCGAAGCTTGCCGATGCGGTGCCGCCGCCACCACCACCGCCTCCTCCGCCGGTGATGCCCAAGGTCGAGGCGCCCAAGCCGCCCGAGCCGGCCAGGCAGCCGGACCCGCCCAAGCATGTCGACGCCGAGCCGCTGAAGCCCAAGCCGCCGCCGGAGCCGCCCAAGCCTGACCCGAAGCCGCCGGAACCGCCGCCGCCGCCGCCGAAGCCGCCTGAGCCCAAGCCCAAGCCGCCGGAGCCGCCGAAGCCCCCGACGCCGCCCAAGCCGACGCCGCCGCCGCCCAAGCCCAAGGCCAGCACGCTCGACGACATCCTGGCCGATGCCTCGAAGACGCCGGCGCCGCCGTCGCCGCTCATCGACCGTCGCAACGCGCCGGTGGGCCGCTCCGATCCGGCGGCCAAGCCCAATCCGCAACCGCCGGCACGTGCGCCGCAGACGGCCGTCATCAACGCGCCTAAGCTGACGCAGAGCGAGCAATGGGCGGTTATCCAGGCCATACGACCGTGCTGGAGCCCGCCACTGGGCGCCAAGGATGCCGACAAGATGACGATCGAGATCGTGGGCTCGATCGGCCGCGACGCGCGTGTCATCGATGCCAAGATCGCCGACGAAAGCCGGATGAGGGACCCTGCTTATTCGGCCGCTGCGAGAGCCGCGCTGCGTGCAATGCTCAATCCGAGATGCCAGCCCTTCCCGCTGGCGCCCGAGAAATACGAAGATTGGAAGACCTTCCGCATCGACTTCGATCCGCGGTTTTTCTAGAGCATGTGTGGCGCTAATGATCAGTCTGTCATCCTCGGGGCCGTCCGCGGCCCCTGCAGCGCGGCGAGAGATCTTTCAGCAGCACAAAGATCCCTCGCTGCGCTCGGGATGACAGAGGCTATGATCGAAGACAATGAGACTTGAGATGATGAGGAGCGCGATGAGCCCCCGAACGACGCTTCGCACGATAATCGCGGCGATGCTGGCGCTACTGATCGCGCTGCCGGCCTCGGCGGAATTGCGCCTGCGCATCACGCCAGGCGCCAATCCGCCGCCGATGCCGATCGCCATCGCCGATTTCGTCGGCGATCCGGCCGGTGCGCAGATCGCGCAGGTGATCGCCGCCGACCTCGAGCGCTCGGGCCTGTTCCGCATCATCGACAAGGGCGCCTTCATCGAGAAGATCGTCGATCCCAATCGCGCGCCGCGCTTCGGCGACTGGCGCCAGATCAACGCCGACGCGCTGGTCGTCGGTTCGGCCAACATGACCGCCGATGGCCGCCTGCAGGTCGCCTTCCGGCTGTGGGACGTCGCCGCCGGCACGCAGGCCGCGGGCCTGAGCTACTTCACGCAGCCGCAGCATTGGCGCCGCGTGGCGCACATCATCGCCGACCAGATCTTCAAGACGATCACTGGCGAGGAGGGCTTCTTCGACACCCGCGTGGTCTATGTCGCCGAGAGCGGCCCGGGCAACGCCCGCGTCAAGCGGCTGGCGATCATGGACCAGGACGGCGCCAACAACCGCTTCCTGACCGACGGCCGCTCGCTGGTGCTGACGCCGCGCTTCTCGCCGACGCTGCAGGAGATCGTCTACATGTCGTACCAGGGCGGCGCGCCCCGCGTGTACATCATGAACGTCGACAGCGCGCGCCAGGAACTGCTGGGTAATTTCCCCGGCATGACCTTCGCGCCGCGCTTCTCGCCCGACGGCAATCGCGTGGTGATGAGCCTGGAGCGCGACGGCAACTCCGACATCTACGTCATGGACGTGCGCTCGCGCTCGATCGCGCGGCTCACCGATCATCCGGCGATCGACACTTCGCCGAGCTTCTCGCCCGAGGGCGACAAGATCGTCTTCAACTCCGATCGTGGCGGCAGCCAGCAGATTTACGTGATGGGCTCCGGTGGTGGCGAGCCCAACCGCATCAGCTTCGGCACCGGCCGCTACACCACGCCGGTGTGGTCGCCGCGCGGCGACTACATCGCCTTCACCAAGCAGGACGGCGGCAGCTTCTCGATCGGTGTCATGCGTCCCGACGGCAGCGGCGAGCGGGTGCTGGCGACCAGCTACCTCGACGAGGGCCCGACCTGGGCGCCCAACGGCCGCTACCTGATGTTCTTCCGCCAGGCACCCAACGCGCGCGGCCAGGCCGGTGCCGTGCGCCTGTTCATGGTCGACATCACCGGTCAGAACCTGCGGCCGGTGCCGACCGCCGGCGATGCCTCCGATCCCGCCTGGTCTCCGCTCATTCCACAGTAGGGCGTGACCAAAATAAGGCGAAATCGTGGCATCTTGAAACAGTACCCGCCTCGGTTTAGATGCAATCCAACGGGGCGTGGCGCGTAGTTCGAGTCACTGGAGGGTCTGGGTAAGACGGTTGCCCATCGAAATTGACCGTCCCGATTGAAGGAGACGCGGCGGCACCCCCGCTGTCGCGCAGGAGAGAAGACAATGCGACTGAAGATGCTCGGCGCCCTCGGCGTCATCCTGCTGGCCGCCGCCTGCAGCAACACGGATCGGCCCGACACCTCGGCGACGGGCCGCGCTGCCCCTGGCTCCATCCAGGAGTTCCAGCAGGTCGTCGGCGATCGGGTATTCTTCGACCTCGACAGCTCGCAGCTGCGCCCCGATGGCCGCGACACGCTCACCAAGCAGGCCGCTTGGCTGAAGCAGTACACCAACTACGCCATCACCGTGGAAGGCCACGCCGACGAGCGCGGCACCCGCGAATACAACCTCGCGTTGGGCGCCCGCCGCGCCCAGACCGTCGCCAGCTTCCTCGCCGCGCAGGGCGTGCCGGCGACCCGCATGAAGACCATCAGCTACGGCAAGGAGCGCCCCGAGGTGGTCGGCTCCGACGAAGGCGCCTGGTCGCGCAACCGCCGCGGCGTGACAACGCTGCAGTAGTCACTGGGTCACGATCCAGCATCGCGCCGGCTGGCTTGCGTCAGCCGGCGCTTTTCTTTGATGCAGTGTTTCCATGGCACCGTCAGGCCCACGCCACGCTTTCGGCGCAGTTGCCTGACAGCGTCCGGCCATGGATAGTTCAGGCATCGATACGGCGCGCCGATCCCCCCGGCGCGGCCTCTCGCGACGGAGCGATCGGATGTCGAGGTGGCTTGCGGCAGGCGCGCTGGCCCTGCCGCTGATGGTCGGCGTCAGCGGCCTTGCGGTGGCGCAAGCCAACCGCGGCCAATACTACGATGACCGTGTCAACGAGCTGGAGCGCACGATCACCCAGCAGACCGGGCAGATCGAGCGCCTGCAGCACCAGATCAACACGCTCACCCAGGCGCTCGAGAAGATGCAGGCGGATTACGATTACCGCCTGCAGCAGCTCGAGGGCGGCAAAGGTGGCGCCCGCCCCCCCGCCGCACGCCCGGTGGCAAGCCCGCCACCACCGGGCGGTGAACCCGGCGGTCCGCGCAATCTCGCACCGCCGAGCCCGCAGGCCAGTGCCGCATCACCGCCGCCACCCAGCGGCGGCATGCCGCTGAATCCGCCAGCGATGGGCGGTCCGGAGACCGCCTACAACGAGGCGCTCGACCTGATGGGCCGCAACGACTACGCCGGCGCCGAGCGCGCGCTGCGCGGCTTCATCCAGCGCTATCCGCAGCACGCGTTGGTCGGCAATGCGCAGTACTGGCTGGGCGAGACCCACTACGCGCGCAAGGACTACAGCGGTGCCGCCGCGGCCTTCGCCGTGGCCTACAAGAACTACCCGCGCAGCCCCAAGGCGCCCGACAGCCTGCTGAAGCTCGGCATGTCGCTGCAGGCCCAGGGTAAGACCGATCAGGCCTGCACGGTCTACGGCCAGCTCAACCAGCTCTTCCCCAACTCGGCCGAGATCATCAAACGCCGCGTTGCCGCCGAGCGGCAGCGCAGCAACTGCGGGTGAGATTCCTTCTCCCCGCGCAGGCGGGGAGAAGGTGCCCGAAGGGCGGATGAGGGGCTTATTCGGAGCCTCGACACCGCCGAACTTTGTTGTTGCGCGACAAGCCCCTCATCCGCCTCGCTGGCGCTCGGCACCTTCTCCCCGCCTTCGCGGGGAGAAGGGAAGACGCCAACGCTAGCCTTGGCGTGAGGCCGCCCGTCCCGCATGATGCGGCGATGGCCGGGGGAAAGAGCAGAATCGAGGACGACGAGCCGCCTGTCGGCGCGGTCGAGTTCGCCGCGCTGATGCGGCCGTTCGAGCCGTTCGAGGGCCGCCCGCGTCTGGCGGTGGCGGTGTCGGGCGGACGCGACTCGCTGGCTTTGGCGCTGCTGGCGCGCGAATGGGTGCGCACGCGCGGCGGCGAGCTGGTGGCGCTGGTGGTCGACCATGCCCTGCGCCCGGAGAGTGCGGCCGAGGCCGAGCAGGTGCGCCTGACCCTGGCCTCGTGCGGTATCGAGGCTCATGTCTTCCGCCTGCGTTGGCAGCGCCGGCCGAGCTCGGGCCTGCAGGAGGCGGCACGCGCGCGGCGCTATCGCATCCTGCGCGACTGGTGTGGCGAGCAGGGCGTGCTGCACCTGTTGCTGGCACACCAGGCCGACGATCAGGCCGAGACCTACGTGCTGCGCAAGGAGCGCGACAGCGGCCCCGACGGGCTTGCCGGCATGTCGGCCTGCGTCGAGTTCCCGGAGGTGCGCGTGCTGCGCCCGCTGCTGCCGGTGCCGCGCGCGCGGCTGTCGGCGAGCCTGAAGGCGCGGCGCCAGCCCTGGATCGACGATCCGAGCAACGAGGATCCGGCCTATCGCCGCGCGCGTCTGCGCATCGAGGGGCTGCCGTCGCCGCGCGACTCGCTGTTGCGTCGGGTCGACCAGGCGGCTGCCAAGCGCGTGGTCAATGAGCGCGCGGTGGCCGATGCGTTGGTCGAGCTGGCCCAGCCGCATCCGCTGGGCGCGATCTACCTCGATCCCGACGCGCTGCGCAGCCTGCCCAAGGCGGTGGCGGCGCAGGCGCTGTCGCGCATCGTCGCCACGGTGTCGGGCGGCGAGCACGAGCCGCGCGGCGACCGCCTGGTCAACGCGCTCGAGCATCTCAGGGCCAAGACGCCGAAGCCGGGCAAGGTGCCGGCCGAACCGCCGCCCGGCACGACGGTGGGCGGCTGCCGCATCGTCTGGCGCGGCAACCAGTGGCTGGTGGTACGCGAGGCAGCCTCGATCCATGACCATGCCGATTGGCGCGGCGACGCCTCGGTCGAATGGGACGGCCGCTTCCTGGTCGGCGAGCGGATCCCGACCGGCGGGCTGGGCTCGCTCACCGACGAATGGACCGGTCGCCACGGCGTGCCGGGCCGCGGTTGGCAAACCGAGGCGATCCTGCGGCTCTATCCCCTGTCGATGAGCCAGAACCTCCGGCGCGCCCAGCTGCCCACGGTGATCGCCAACGCCTATCCGGTGATGCCATTGCCGGAACCTGACGTGGCGCGCTGGCGGCCGGCGGCCGAGGCGGCCTGGCCGGCGACCAAGGGCCTGTCGGTGATCCTGGCCGGCTCGCCGGCGGTGCGCTGGGACGAGCGGGTGGTGCCCCTCGTGCTGCGCAGTGCTGCCGCCGCGCTGGTGCAACCAATGCTGCCGACCGGCGGGGAAAGTGCAGCCTCGCCGCCGATTGCGCTGTCGAAGTTCCTGCCGGTTGCGGTGTTTCGCCCCCGCCGACCACTCCTGGGCGCACCGTTTTTTCCTTGTTTTGCCGCGGACGAAGCCCAATTAGTGAAGCGATAGCGGGAACTTCCCGACCACAGGACGTCAGTCGAACCCATGTTCAATCGCAATGCGGCCCTCTGGGTCGTGATCGCACTGCTGCTGGTGCTGCTCTACACCGTCTTCCAGGGCGGCGTGGGCCGCAGCGGCATGTCGCAGATCTCCTATTCCGAGTTCCTGAAGGCCGTCGAATCCGGCCAGGTCGCCTCGGTCAAGATCCTGAGCGGCCAGAACGGCGCGACGATCACCGGCACCTTCCGCGACACCAACCGCGGCTCGGGCAGCTTCTCCACCTATGCCCCCAATGACAGCCGCCTGGTCGAACGCCTCGACGGCAAGGTCGATCGCATCGACGCCGGCCCGGCCGAAGAGACGGTGAACCTCGGTGGCATGCTGGTGAACTGGCTGCCGCTCTTGATCCTCGTCGGCGTCTACATCTTCTTCATGCGCCAGATGCAGGGTAACGGCCGTGGCGGCGCCATGGGCTTTGGCAAGAGCCGCGCGCGGCTGCTGACCGAGAAGCATGGCCGCGTGACCTTCGACGACGTCGCCGGCATCGATGAGGCCAAGGGCGAGCTCGAGGAGATCGTCGACTTCCTGAAGGACCCGCAGAAATTCCAGCGCCTGGGCGGCAAGATCCCCAAGGGCTGTCTGCTGGTCGGCCCGCCGGGCACCGGCAAGACCTTGCTGGCGCGCGCCATCGCCGGCGAAGCCAACGTGCCGTTCTTCACCATCTCCGGCTCCGACTTCGTCGAGATGTTCGTCGGCGTCGGTGCGTCACGCGTGCGCGACATGTTCGAGCAGGCGAAGAAGAATGCGCCCTGCATCATCTTCATCGACGAGATCGACGCCGTCGGTCGTCATCGTGGTGCCGGTTTGGGCGGTGGCAATGACGAGCGCGAGCAGACCCTGAACCAGCTGCTCGTCGAGATGGACGGCTTCGAGGCCAACGAGGGCGTGATCCTGATCGCCGCCACCAACCGGCCCGACGTGCTCGATCCGGCGCTGCTGCGTCCCGGCCGCTTCGACCGCCAGGTCGTGGTACCCAACCCGGATATCGGCGGTCGCGAGAAGATCCTGAAGGTGCATTTGCGCAAGGTGCCGATCGCGCCCGACGTCGATCCCAAGGTGATCGCGCGCGGAACGCCCGGCTTCTCCGGCGCTGATCTCGCTAACCTGATCAACGAGGCGGCTCTACGCGCCGCACGCCTGGGCAAGCGCCTGGTGACGATGGTCGACCTCGAGTACGCCAAGGACAAGGTGCTGATGGGCACCGAGCGCCGCTCGATGGCGATGACCGAGGAAGAGAAGCGGCTGACCGCCTATCACGAAGCCGGCCACGCGCTCGTCAACATCCACATGCCCAAGAGCGATCCGCTGCACAAGGTGACCATCATCCCGCGCGGCCGGGCGCTGGGCCTGACGATGATGCTGCCGGAGCGTGACAAGTACGGTCACTCCAAGGTCGAGCTGGAGAGCCGGCTGGCCATGGGCTTCGGCGGTCGGATCGCCGAGGAGCTCATCTTCGGCGAGGAGAACGTCACCACCGGTGCCGGCGGCGACATTCAGCAGGCGACCGCGGTGGCGCGGCGCATGATCACCGAGTTTGGCATGTCCGATAAGCTTGGCCGGGTGCGCTACAGCGCCAACGAGCAGGAGGTCTTCCTCGGCCACTCGGTGACGCAGACGCAGAACATGTCGGAAGCGACGTCGCAGATGATCGACGCTGAGGTCCGTCGCCTGATCGAGGAGGCGGAAGCCAAGGCGCGCAAGGTGCTAACTGAGCATATGGACGATCTGCACGCCATCGCCAACGGCCTGCTCGAATTCGAGACCCTCACGGCCGACGAGGTCAACACCTTGATGCGCGGCGAGAAGATCGTGCGCGACGACTCGGGCTCGCCCACCGGTACCTCGGGCGCCAAACCGCGGCGCGCCTCGGTGCCGACCAGTGGTCCGACGCCACCGCGCGACGCCGGCGATCCGGCGCCGCAGCCCGGCGCATGAACCAACGGGGGCCTTCGGGCCCCCGTTCTTCTTTCAGCGCCGCCAGTTGGGATCGAGCGTGACGGCGTGATTGAGCGGGCCGTGGCCTGCGCCGAAACCGGGCGCGGTCTCGATGGCGCGGCGTACGTAGTCGCGCGCCCGCGCCACGGCGTCGGCCAGCGTCATGCCCTGCGCCAGGCCGCAGGCGGTCGCCGAGGCCAGGGTACAGCCGGTGCCGTGCGTGTGCTTGGTGGGCACGCGCGGATGGGCGAAGCGCTGCACGCCGTCCGACGTGACCAGCAGGTCGACGACCTCGCTGCCGCCCTCGTCCATATGGCCGCCCTTCATCAGCGCCGCGCGCGGGCCCATCGCCAGCAGGGCGGCGCCGGCGGCACGCATGTCGTCCTCGTTGCGGACCGGGAAGCCGACCAGCACCTCGGCCTCCAGCGTGTTGGGCGTGACGAGCGTGGCCAGCGGCAGCAGCTGGGCGATCAGGGTGCGCTCGGCGGCATCCTGCAGCAGGCGGTGGCCGCCCTTGGCGACCATGACCGGATCGACCACCAGCGGTCGCTCGGGCGCCAGCCGCGCGATGGTCTCGGCGATGGTCACGATGATGTCAGGCGAGGCCAGCATGCCGGTCTTCAGCGCGTCGGCACCGAGATCGCTCAGCACGACTTCCATCTGTTGCGCGACGAAGCTGGGCTCGACGCCGACCACGCCGTGCACGCCCAGCGTGTTCTGCGCCGTCAGCGCGGTGATCGCGGTCATGGCGAAGCCGTCCAGCGCGGTCACCGCCTTGATGTCGGCCTGGATGCCGGCGCCGCCGCCGGAATCCGAGCCGGCGATGATCAGCACGCGTCCCTTCATGAGCGATCTCCTCCGCCGCTTGTCATGGGCCATCGGTCGGGCGAAATCCAGCCTCCGATGCCGCATTGGCTTGGCGGACGCGCGGGCGTACCGTGACCCCCGATATGGGACGCAAACTTTTCGGGACCGACGGCGTGCGCGGGCGCGCCAATTTCGAGCCGATGACGGTGGAGACGGCGCTGCGCCTGGGCATGGCCGCCGGCGCGCGCTTCGTGCGTGGCGATCACCGCCACATCGTGCTGATCGGCAAGGACACGCGGCTGAGCGGCTACATGATCGAGCAGGCGCTGACCGCCGGCTTCCTGTCGATCGGCATGGACGTGCTGCTGGTCGGCCCGCTGCCGACGCCGGCCGTCGGCCACCTGACGCGCTCGATGCGCGCCGATCTCGGCGTGGTGATCTCGGCCTCGCACAATCCCTTCCACGACAACGGCGTGAAATTCTTCGGCCCCGACGGCTTCAAGCTCAGCGACGAGATCGAGAGCGAGATCGAGACCATCATGGAGTCCGATCCCGCCACCCATCGCGCCGCGTCCGAGCTGGTCGGCCGCGCGCGGCGCATCGACGATGCCGGCGGACGCTACATCGAGGCGATCAAGTCGACCGTGCCGCGCGGCATGGTGCTCGACGGGCTGAAGATCGTCGTCGACTGCGCGCATGGCGCGGCCTATCGCGTGGCGCCGCGCGTGCTGGCCGAGCTCGGCGCGACGGTGATCCCGCTGGGCGTCGCGCCCAACGGCATGAACATCAACGATCAGTGCGGCTCGACCTATCCGCAGTCGGCGATCGAGGCGGTGCGCGAGCACGGTGCGCATCTCGGCATCGCGCTCGACGGCGACGCCGATCGCCTGGTGCTGATCGACGAGCGCGGCACTCTCGTCGACGGCGATCAGATCATGGCGACCATCGCCGCCACCTGGCACGACGAGGGCAAGCTCACCGGCGGCGGCGTCGTCAGCACGGTGATGTCGAATCTCGGCCTCGAACGCTTCCTCGGCGGCCGCGGGCTGCGGCTCGAGCGCACGGCCGTCGGCGACCGCTACGTGCTCGAGCGCATGCGCGTCGCCGGCTGCAATTTTGGCGGCGAGCAGTCGGGCCATCTGATCATGACCGACATCATGACCACCGGCGACGGGCTGGTGGCGGCACTGCAGGTGCTGGCCGCGGTGATCCGCGCGCAGAAGCCGGTGTCGGAGGTCTGCCGCCGCTTCGATCCGGTGCCGCAGCTCCTGCGCAACGTGCGCCTGCCGCCAGGTGCCAGCGCGCGCCGCGTGCTCGACCTCTCGCATGTCGTGCGGGCGATCCTCGAGGCCGATGCGGCGCTGGGCGCGGACGGTCGTGTGCTGGTGCGGCCCTCGGGCACCGAGCCGCTGATCCGGGTCATGGCCGAAGGCGACGACGCCGCCCAGGTCGAACGCACCGTCGCCGGCCTGTGCGAGACCATCACCGCCGCCGCCCCGGTCGCAGCCGAATAGGAGATCGCGATGATCCGCCGCCTCGCCGCGCTCACTCTTCTGTTGTGCGTGGTGCTGACGGGTGCCGCCCGCGCGGCCGATTGCCCGGCGCCGGCGTCGCGCGAGGACGGCTGGACGGTGGCCGCCCCCGAGACTGTCGGCCTCGATGGCGCGATCCTGTGCTCGATGGTCGACCGGTTGCGCGACTGGAAGGATGCCAACGTCCACGCGGTCGTGGTCAGCCGCGAGGGCAAGCTGGTGTTCGAGCGCTATTTCAGCGGCTCGGACGAGGTTTGGGGCAGCCCGCGCGGCGTGGTCGAGTTCGATGCCGGGCGACTGCACGACCTGCGCTCGGTGAGCAAGAGCCTGACGTCGCTGTTGGTAGGCCTCGCGATCGCGCGCGGCAAGCTGGCCGGCGTCGGCGAGCCCGTGGTGAAGTTCTTCCCCGAATATGCAGACCTGGATACGCCGGAGCGCCGGCGCATCACCGTGCGTCATCTGCTGACCATGTCGGCAGGCCTCGCTTGGGATGAGAGCATCTCCTACAGCGATCCGGCCAATAGCGAGATCCGCATGATCCGGGCCCCGGATGGTGATCGCTTCGCATTGGAGCAGCCGATCGTCGCCGAGCCGGGCCGGCTCTACAACTACAGCGGCGGCGGCACCGCGTTGCTCGGCGCCATCGTGCGCAAGACCACCGGCCAGCCGCTTGATCAGTTCGCGCGCGAGGCGCTGCTGACACCCTTGGGCATCGTCGACTTCGAGTGGCTCGGCCTGCCGGGCAAGGGGCCGGCCGCCGCATCGGGTGCGCGCATGCGGCCGCGCGACATGCTGAAGCTGGGCCAGCTCGTGCTGGCGAAGGGCCAGTGGAACGGTCGCGAGATCGTGCCGGCGGCATGGATCGCGGAGTCGACGGCGCCGCATATCACCGGCTCCGGCACGTTCTTCTACGGCTACCAGTGGTGGCTCGGGCGCACCTGGCACGATAGTCGCGAGATCAAATGGGTCGCCGGTGTCGGGTTGGGGGGCCAGCGCATTTTCATTGTGCCGGATCTCGACCTGGTCGTGGTGACGACGGCCGGCATGTACCGCAGCCCGCTGCAGGGGCCGGTGCCGCTGGAGATCCTGAATCAGTACGTGCTGCGCGCGGTGAAATAGGCGACTACGCCTCGCTGGCCCTGTTGAACGCAGCGACGGCCTTCAGCGCCTGCACCGTCTCGCGCACGTCGTGCACGCGCAGGATCGCCGCGCCGCGTCGCGCCGCCTCGAGCGCCAGCGCCAGCGAGCCGCCCAGGCGCCTGGCCGCATCGGGCTCGCCGCTGATGTA
>JAFAZJ010000055.1 GCA_019239835.1 Alphaproteobacteria bacterium
AGCAGCAGGTCGTAGAGCGTCGGCACCGAACCGTTGTGCAGGAACGGTGCGGTGGCCCACACGCCGTGCAGCGGGCGCGACTTGTAGGCCAGCAGGTTCTTCTGCAACCGGCCGGCGCGGAACTCGGCGTCGAGCTTGCGGCTTTGCGCCAGGCAATCGGCCTTGCGCTTGGCCTTATCGATCGCGCTCGGTGCCGGCGCGGCGCCGGTGCTGCGCCACTTCGTCCAGCGATCGATGGTCGGGCCGTCCTTGCGTGCCGGCGGCCGGTAGGGGCCTGTCTCGAAGGCATCGACGGTGAGCGAACGCGCGATCTCCTCGGCCTTGGCATGCAGCACGCGCGCCACCATCGCCGACAGCACCTGATCGCCGCGCGCCAGAGGCTCGACACGATCGCCGTAGAACACGCGCGTGCGCGTGCCGGTATAGGGACCCGACAGCGCGTCGAACTGGTAGGTGTTGCAGGCCATCCACACATCGGTGCCGACATCGGCCAGCGGCACCATGCGCGCGGCGACCGGCGAGGTGAGGTCCTCGCGCGCATGCGCCAGCGGTCGGCCCTTGCCATCGACATTGCGCTTGTCGTCGGCTTTGCGTCCGCTGTGGCAGCTCGCGCAATGCTGCTGGAACAGCTCGGCGCCGCGCTGCACCTTGGCCGCATCGAGCGCGGGGAAGATGTCGGTGGGCCATTTCGGCGCGCGCAGGGTCGCGAGATGGCGATCCAGGCGCACGATGTTCTCGACGAAGACGCTGGAATCGCCCTCCTTGCCCGGCACGAGATCGGCGAAGACACCGATGGCCTGGCCGCTGTTGCGGCCGAGCGCGCCGATATCGGCTTCGCGGCCGAACAGCTTGAGCGGCTCGGGATGATTGCGCGCCAGGCCGTTGTACTCGACGAGATCGTGCTGCGGCGTGTTCCAGAGGAACGGGTAGCTAACCGGCGCGTCGGCCGGCTCCGGCGGATTGGCCGGGTCGAGCAGCAGCGCCACCTTGTTGAGGATGCGGCCGACCGCGTCGAGTCGGCCGTGGCCGTAGCGCAAGGCGGTAGCGTTCTGGCCTTCGATCTGCGCCTGCCATGCGTTGTGCCTGCCGAGTGCGGCCGACAGCAGCGCGCGGTTGGCCGCATCGTCGGCCCGGCCCAGCACCTTCGCGGCGAAGCGGCTGAAGCGCGGCGGCTCGCTCGCGGTCAGCACCAGCGACTGGTTCAGGGCCTCGATGAAGCCCTGCAGGTCGGCCAGCGGCGCGCCGCCATCGATGCGCATCGTCTTGCCGCCGTAGCTGAGCTCGCCGGTGTGGCAGGCGGCGCAGGTCAGGCCGACCCACGGCGCGCTGGGCGACTGGTCGCGCCGCCAGCGCAGCTTGGTCTTCGCCAACGACTCATCGTTGCGCTGGTCGATGGCGAAACCCAGCGGCAGGCCATGCGCATGGCCGGGCTCGCGCGACAGAAAGCGGAACGAGTCGACATGCGCACGATCGAGGAACGGCGCGCCGCCCGTGGGCCTCTCCAGCGCCACCAGCCATTCCAGCGGGATCAGGCGCGAACCCTGGCTGGCCTCGTACCACACGCGCTGGTCGGCCGCGCTCCAGCCCTGGTCGAGCGACGGCGTGACCTCGGCCTGCGTCGGCGGTGCCGATGCGCCGACGACAGCCGCGAGCAGGGCCGCAGCGATACGCCGACGCCACGCGAGCCGCACTGCCATGCTCCCCCCATAGGACCCCGCCGGAAGTATCGCCGCGTGCTAATCTGCCGGCAACAACAAGGGGGCTCTCATGACCATCGGTCGCGTGTGGTGCGTTGCGTTCGCGGCACTCGCGTTCAGCCTGCCGGCCACCGCCGCGCCGGATGAGGAGCTGCTGGGCAAGGCCAAGGGCTATCCGGTCGGCACGCCGCAGACCTGGTTCTACGACGAGGCGGTGCGGGTCGGCTCGTTCAGTCACATGGACTCCTTCCTGCCGCATCACTGGATCAGGAAGGCCGACACGCCGCGCGCGTTGCCCAAGGCGGCGAGCGAGCAGGACTACAGCTATCGCTTCGACTACGAGACGCGCAGCGTGGCGGACTTCCTGGCGCGCCGGCGCATCACCGGGCTGATGGTGATCAAGGACGGCGTGGTGCAGCTCGAGCGCTATCAGTACGACCGCACGCCCGACCAGCGCCTGCTGTCGAACTCGATGGCCAAGTCGATCACCTCGATCGCCATCGGCATGGCATTGGCCGAGGGCAAGATCCGCTCGCTCGACGACACCGCGGCGACGTATGTGACTGAGCTCGCCGGATGCGCCTACGGCGAGACGCCGATCCGCGCGTTGTTGCGCATGGCCTCCGGCATCACCTTCACCGAGAAATACGACGGCAAGGACGACCTGCAGAAATTCGCCATGATGTCGATCCGCGAGGGCACCATCCCGGCGATGCGCGCCTTCAACCAGCGCGACCTGCCGCCCAACACCAAGTTCCAGTACGCCTCGATCGAGACCCTGGTGCTGTCCTACGTGCTGAAAAGCGCCACCGGCCAGTCGCTCTCCGACTACGTGACGGCGCGACTGTGGCAACCGATGGGCGCGGAGGCCGATGCGAGCTGGATCACCAACCGCGACAACGTCGAGCTGGCGCACGGCTTCTACAACGCCACCCTGCGCGACTGGGGAAGGCTGGGCATGCTGCTGGCCGACGACGGCGCGCGCGACGGCAAGCAGATCATCCCGCGCGACTACCTGCTCGAGGCCACCGACTACAACCGCCACCCCTTGGCCTTCCATCCGCGCAAGGCGACGCCGTATTTCGGCTACGGCTACAAATTCTGGCTCTACCCGGCGACGCAGCGGAAGTTCGCGCTGCTCGGCGTCTACGGCCAATCGATCTTTGTCGATCCCGCCCAGCGCCTGGTGATGGTGGTCACGGCGGCGCAGAAAGCCGCGTCCGACGGCGAACAATTCGGCGCCGAACGCGATGCGCTGTGGCGCGGCATCGTCCAACGCCATGGCGGGCAGTGGTGAAACTGCTCGTGCCGTGAACTAAGCCTGCGACCGCCCGGCTTGTCGTCTGCGCGCTGAAGTTGTACTCCTGCTGGCGTCGGACTCGGGGGAGGCACGATCATGGATGTCGCACTGGAGATCAACAACAGCACCGATCCAGCTTCCCAGTTCGTCACATGGTCTCCATCGCCGTGCCGGGTGCGTGTAAGCAATCCCGCCGGCACGACGACACCATCAGTCAATGTGACGCTCGCCGGCGTATCGGCGGCGAATGGCGGCGCGGTCCAGTTCCGCAGCGGCACGAGCGGCGCGTTCGCCAATACGCTGACGCTCAGCGTGCCAACCAGCGGCGCGACGGTTTCGTTCTTCGCCGCCGGCAAGTTCGGCTCGCCGAGCAGCAGCAACGGCGACGTCAAGATCGAGGCGCGCGTGGGCAGCACGGTGGTCGGATCGGCCTCGCTGATGGTGCGCATCCGCAAGAACGCCAACCAGCTCAGCAACGGCGAGCGCGACCGCTTCGTGTCGGCCTTCGCCAAGCTCAACAACCAGGGGCTCGGGCGCTTCACCGATTTCAACAACATGCACAAGGAGCCGACGCTGTCGCAGTCGCACGGCGCGCCGGCCTTCCTGCCCTGGCATCGCGCCTATCTGCTCGATCTCGAGCGCGAGTTGCAGGCCATCGACGCCAGCGTGGCGCTGCCGTACTGGCGCTTCGACCAGGCGGCGCCAAAGGTCTTCACGCTCGACTTCCTGGGCGCCTCTGACGCCAATGGCACCGTGCATTTCCGCAACGGCAACCCGCTGGAATTCTGGAAGACCGACAACACCCCGGGGATCAGCCGCACGCCGGACTTCCCGCTCTCGCAGGCCCCGCCGGGGCCCATGAGCGAGGCCGACACGCTGGCGCTGGGCAACCAGTTCAGGACCTTCCGGCGCATGGAAGGCGACCCGCACGGATTGGCCCATACCAGCTTTGGCGGCTTCATCCAGGATCCGCGGACCGCGGCCAAGGATCCGCTGTTCTTCCTGCTTCACTGCAACGTCGATCGCCTGTGGGCCAAATGGCAGCGCCAGAATGGCCGCTTCGATCCGGCCGCCGCGACGTCGTTCGACGAACGGCCGACGAGCGATCCGGGCCACAAGCTGGACGACACCATGTGGCCGTGGAACGGCATCACCGAAGCCGCCGACCCCACCCGTCCGCCGACGGCGCCCGGCGGATCGCTGGCGACATCGGCCTGCGTCGCGGCCCCCGGGCTGAGCCCGCGCGTGCGCGACAGCATCGATTACCAGGGCGTCGTCGATCCGGCGGCCAACCTGGGCTTCGGCTACGATGATGTGCAGGTCTAGCGCGCCCTTGCTGCGCGAGGAGATGACGTGATGGCGAAGAAACCGACAGCCGCGAAGAAGGCCTCGCCGCGCAAGCAGAAAGCCACTGCCCCCGTCCATGTCGCGGTGCCGCAGGACGCCGACGGCGTGCGGCGCCTGCTCAAGGATCTGCGCGATGCCGGCAAGCCCATCGAGGTGCGGATGGCGACGCTGCAATCGCTCGGCGCGGCGGCTTTCAGCGTCGCCAATTTCGATTCGGTCAACGCGGACTACATCGCCGCCCTGCGCGAAGTCTCGACAGATTCGCACGAGCAGCTGCGGCGGCGCTCGCTGGGCATCCTCTCGCGCAACAAGGACGGCTATGCGCAGAAGGCGCTGCTCGACGGCCTGAAGAATCCCGCCAAGGCCCTGCTGCCGCCCGAAAAGGCGCTGCAGCTTCTCGGCAACGACGTGCACGCGGGCGCCTATGCCGCCGCGCGGGCGATCGTGAAGAAGCCGCCCAACGAGGATGCCAAGCGCGAGGCATTGCGCCTGCTCGCCGCCGACTCCAAGTCGGAACCGCTGTTCGAGAAGGTGCTGCGCGACAAGAAGGAATTTCGCGAGAACCGCCAGCTCGCCGCCTCCGCTTTGCATTCGCTGAATCCGGACAAGCTGCAACGCCAGGCGCGCAGGATCCTGAAGGACAAATCGGACTACGCGGATATCAAGGCCACCAGCCTGACGGCGCTGGAGCAGTTCGGCGACGCCGCCACGCTCGGCAAGGACAAGGCGCTGTTCCAGAGCGTCACGCGCTTCAAGGCGGCATCGAAGACGTCGGCGAAATACAAGCAGACGGCGCGCCGCTTCCTCAGCAAGTACGGCCAGTAGAATGGCCGCCGCCGGCAAGCCCACCGGCACGCTGTCGGAAGAGGCGTTCGCCGGTCTGGTCGACGCACTGGCCGCCGATCCTGACGGCAGCGCGCGGCTCATCGATCTGCTGCACGAAGCGCATCCCGTGTACGACGGGCGCGGCATGGCGGCCATCGTGCGCATGCGCGGCTGGATCCTGCTCGCGCTGGCGCGCCCTGTCCTGAGCGATCAGGCGCTGATCTTCGTGCTCGAGGAGCTCGACGCGGGCGGTGATGCCTACCTGGTTGCCGCCGCCGCCCGGGCACTGCGGTCCCACGCACAGCCGAACGAAACCTTCGCGCCGTTCGTCGCCCGCGCCCTCGCGCGCATTCGCGCCCATGACGAGCCGGTGTCGTTCGAGCACTACGGCGAGTACGCGCTCTCCGCCACCGGCAAGACCGCGGTCTCCGAATTGCTCGCGACTTTGGCCTGGCTCGGTCCGAACGCGCGCGCTGTCGTGCCCCAGCTCGAGCGCTGGCGCGCCGAGCGCGGGCTGTCGCGCACGCTGCGTCTCGATCTCGATCGAACGCTGCGCGATATCCGCGCGCCCGCCGACAGCGTTCCATCATGTTGCGAACCCCTGCCCGACGTCGGACAGGGCGCGGTCCGACGCGAGCGGTCGTCGCTCGACACCCTTGTCCTGCAGGATCAGGACGGCAAATCGCTGAGGTTCGCCGACTTCTTCACCGGCCGCC
>JAFAZJ010000060.1 GCA_019239835.1 Alphaproteobacteria bacterium
GCGCAGCTGGTACTCGGGGATCGCGGCGCGGCTGTAGAGGTACTTCAGGATCATGTCGCTCTCGTCCTCGCGCAGGCCCCTGAGCTTGACGCAGAACTGCGCCTGGACGTTGAGGATGCGGCGGCCCGAGATCGGATGCACGCGCACCACGGGGTGCCATTGCGGCGGCCACCTGGCCTCGATCTCGCGCAGCTTCTTCTGATGCGCCTCCGAAGAGGTGAACAGCGGCCGCCACGGCTTGAAGTCGTGCAGCGCCTCCATGCCATGGATGTAGCGCTTCATCGGCTCGCTCAAGCCCGCGTAGGCCGCCGTCATGCTCGAGAACAGCGTGTCGCCGCCGATCTCGGGCGAGACCCTGGCGCGCAGGATGGTGCCCAAGGGCGGCGCGGCCCGGAACGTCTCGTCGGCGTGCCACTGGTCGGTGAGATGCGGCGGGTTGTCCTTGTGGTTGTCGAGCACGATGACTTCGCGCTTGTCGTCGAGATTGGGCGAGAAGGGGTGGATCGACAGATCCCCGAAGCGACGGCCGAAATCCATCTGCTGCTCGATGGTGATGTCCTGGTCGCGAAAGACGATCACCTCGTGGCGCACCAGCGCGTCGTGGATCACCGCGAACTCCGCGTCGCCGAGCTTGCCCAGCTCCACGCCGGAGATTTCCGCACCGATATTGCCGCCGAGGCGACGCACCTTCACATGCGGTGCGGCCTCCACATTGGTCCTGCCGTCCACGATGTCCTCCTACGCCACCGCCAGCGCGTAGACGCCGGTGGCGCCCTCGGGCAGCGACTGCTCGCGCCAGGTGGCGCCACCATCCTCGGTGCCGAAGACCTGGCCCTTGCGGGTGGCGCACCATACGCGCTCGGCCTTGGCCGCACTCTGGGCGATGATCATCAGCGTGCTCTTCATCTGCACGCCGTGGTCGAAGCGCTGCCAGCTCGCGCCGAGATCCTTGCTGCGATAGAGCGAACCCTCGTCGCTGATCGCCGCGACCGACAGCGCGGCATACATCGTCTTGGGATCATGTGGGCTCACGCGCACGTCGCGGGCGTAGGTCAGCGGCGAGAAACGGCCGATGCCCATCTCCTCCCAGGAGTTGCCGCGGTCGGGGCTGCGGAACAGGCCCATGCGGTTGGCAAGGAACACCGTGCCCGGCTTGGCCGAGCTGATCGCCAGCGCGTGGCTGTCCATCATGCCCTCGGTCTCGGTGTCGCTGACGATGCGGCTCTTGAACTTGTCCTGCTTGGTGAATTCCAGCAGCCGCTCGTTGCAGCCCTGCCAGGTCTCGCCGCCATCGGTGCTGCGCGACAGGCCGCCGACCTCGAAGGCGGCGTAGAGCGTGCCGGCATCCTCTGGGTCGAGCGCCAGACGGATCACGCGGCAGGGGAAGCTCATCTTCACCATGCCCGTGGGCTCCGGCACCTTGAGCGCCGCCCAGGTGCTGCCGCCGTCGCGGCTGCGGTACACCTGCGTGCCCTGGGTGCCGACATAGATCGTCTTGGGATCCTTGGGATGGATCAGGATCGACCACACCAGGCGGTTGTCGCCGGGCAGGTTCAGCCGCGTCCAGGTCTCGCCGCCATCGGTGCTGCGATAGGGGCCGTCCTGGGTGCCGACATAGACCGTGTCGGGTGCGCCGGGCTGCACGACGATGCTGCGGGCCTCGACCCTGTCGGGCAGGCCTTTGCTCAGCGCCGACCATTTGCCGTCGGCCATGTCCATGCGGAACAACCCGCCGGTGGCGCTCGAGGCCGCGCTGTTGGAGCCCGCCACGACTGGCGCCGCGCCGGCGAAGACATACGTGCCCATGGTTTCCTCCCGTGTTGGTGCAACGCTACGCCTGTCGGCGGGTCGGGGGAAGGGCGCACGACCTTCCCCGTCGCGGCCGGCTATGTCTTGGCGTAGGCGATGCTCATGGTCTCGGCGACGCAGGCCGGGCGATCCTTGCCCTCGATCTCGACCGTCCATTGGTAGGTCATGCGAATGCCGCCATTGGGCATGTCGTCGGCGGCGAGCAGCTTCTGACGGCCGCGGATGCGCGCCCCGACCTGCACCGGGCTGGTGTAGCGCACCTTGTTCGAGCCGTAGTTGATGCCGTTGCGGACATTGTCGATCCTGAGCACGTCCTTGCCGAAGGTCGAGATCACGGAGAACGTGAGGTTGCCGTGCGCGATCGTCTTGCCGTCGGGCATGTCGGTCTTGCAGCGCTCGACATCGACGTGGATCCACTGATGGTCGCCACTGGCTTCGGCGAAGGTGTTGATGCGCTCCTGCGTCATCACCAGCCAATCGCTGACGCCCAGCTCCTGGCCGACCAGCGCCTTCATCGCCTGCGGGCTCTCGACGATTCGCTTTGGCATGATGTCCTCCCTCAAACCAGGCCGGCTGGTATCTTGTAGGTGCGCGCTGCCGTCCGTGCGAACAGCGCGGCCTTCTCGTCGCTGGACGCACCCGATGCCAGCTTCTTGCAGGCGTTCCAGAAGACAGGGTAGCTGCTCCAGCGTTTCTGGACGGGAAAATTGCTCTCGAACATGCAGTTCCCGGCGCCGAACAGCTCGAGGCAGACGTCGACGTACGCGCGCCAGGCATTGGCGATGTCGTTCGACGACAGCGGCGGCCCGCCGGCCTCCTTGCTGGGGCCCGTCCTGCGAACCGGCAGCGCGCCGAGCTTGATGCGCACGTTCTTGTGCGCCGACAGCCGGCGCATGGACTCGCGCCACTCCTGGAACACTTCGTCCTGTCGCTTGGCATTGGGGCCGCCGAGAACCGGGCTGCCGAAATGGCAGAGCACGACGGTCAGCCCGGGAAACGCCGCGGCGACCTCGCCGACTTCGTCGATCTGGTTATGAAAGACCCAGGCGTCGAAAGCCACGTTGCGACGATCGAGGCAGGCGAGACCCTGGCGCACGCGCGGTTCGGCCAGGCGATGGGCGTCGGGCACGACGTTGGGAACGGCTTCGCTGGGATGCCAGGCGGTCGAGTAGCGAACGGCGCTGAACCGGCCACCGCTGGCGGCGATGTGCAGATCGAGCACCCGCGCGACGTCGCCGCCCAGCATGAGATCGATGTTGCCGACCATGGCGGCGCAGGCGCGCGCCGGCCCGAACCCGCCGCTCGCGCTCATCGCCGCCACGCCGGTGACAAATTCTGTCTCGCCGAGCGAGCGCAGCTCGACCGGGCCGTCGCTGCGATACATCGAGTGGCATTCCTCGAACACGGTCGCCTTGACGGCGTGACCGGAGGCGAGGTCGGCGACCAGCTCCGGCAACAAGTAGACGCTGCCGGGGCGATGCCACAGGTGGTGGTGCGGGTCGATGATCGGCAAGTCGGGCTCGAGGATGTCCTCGACGTGACTCGCGAGCCAGGCGTCGTCGACCCTGCCGGAGAAATGATCGCGCTCAGCCATGGGAGATCCTTTGCCGGCGGTTCAATAGAATCCGCCCTCGAGCTTGTAGGTGGCCTCGCCCTTCGACATGCGGGCCAGGATTTCGTCGTCCGCCAGCTTGTCGATGCACCAGCCGACGGCGCGCTGTCCGGTGGCGCCCAGTGCGTGATGCGAGTCGCCCACGGCGGTGCTCGATGTCATCGACACGTGCACGCCGCGCTTCTTCAGCGCCTCCATGTAGGCCTGCTGAGCGGGCAGTGGGATCAGCTTGTCGTTGGCATCGCCGACGATGAAGACGCGCAGCTCCGGGTGCGGGTTGATCGCGGTAACCTCGCGGATCGGATCATACGGGTCGGGCGTGACCTGGTGCAGCGGCGGCCCGCGCGTTGCGCCCTTCAGCGCCTTCTCGCGCTCGTCGAAGGCGGTAAGGGAGGAGCTGAACGCCGCGCAGTCGATGTCGCTGCGCAGGGCGAGGACACCGGCAAGCGACGGACCGCCGCCCGATTGCGACGACACGCCGAAGCGGGCGATCGCATGACGCTTCTTGATGGCCTCGAGCGCGGCATTGACCAGCAGGACTTCGCGGCGCCGGTACTGCTCGTTGGCGATGCCCGAGGAGCCGTAGTAACCGGGTCGCGCCAGGATGATGAAGGGGTGACCCAGCGCCTTCGCTTGCAGTTCGGCCGAGGCCATCAGCGCCGACGCCGACGGCTTGCCGTAGGACGTCGGCGACGCCGCCACGCGAATCTGCCGGCCTTCTTTGTCGAAGACCCGATCGAGCCGGTTGCCGTGCAGGAAGACGATGGCCACGGGATTGCTCGCCGCCAGCCCGGCCGCGTAGTAGCGGATGCAGGCGCCCTCGACCGTGCCATCGCCGTGCGGCGCGCTTACCCACACCGCCATCGCATCGCGCGCGCAATCGGCCTCGCTGACGATGACGCCGGTGCGCAACCCGTCCGGGCTCATCGTGCTGTATGGCTCCGCGGCTTGCTGGGCATTTGCCGTTGCAGCGCTCGCCGCCATCACGGCGATCGCACTCGCCAGGGCCATGCCTCGCATCTGTTTCCTCCGCGGCAGTGTTCTCGTTGGCGCAATAGTAGCGCTGCCGTGGGCGGGTCGGCCTCTGCCGTCCGTGCATGCCTAGGTAGCCAAAAGCTCCGTCGTCCAGCGCGCCAACGTGTCGAC
>JAFAZJ010000117.1 GCA_019239835.1 Alphaproteobacteria bacterium
GCGCGACCGAGGAACTCGCCGGCCGTTTCGGCCGCGCCTTCGCCGAGCGCCTGCAGCTCGATCCCGGCTATCTGCTGCCGGCTTTCGAGGACACCTGGTACTACCTCTGGCGCGAGCGGCGCCTGCCGGTGAATGTCGATCCCGCCGATTCTCGACTCGACGATCCGCTGGAGCGCGCGCGGCTGGCGCGCATCTTCGAGCAAGGCCTGGAGAGCGTGATCGGCCACGTGCTGCCGATCCAGCGCGTCTATGGCAACGGCAAGCGCTGGCGCAGCGGGCCGTGGTTCGTGCGGCCGGAGAAGATGTATCTCACACCAGGCGATTCGCCGATCGGCTTCCGCCTGCCGCTCGACTCGCTGCCATGGACCGCACCGGGCGAGCGCGCGCAGTTCTACGACATGGACCCCACCGCACCGCGCGAGCCGCTGCCGCCGCTCGACACCATGCGCCGCGGCGCGACTGTCATGATGCAGAGCATCGGTGCGCAACCGACTCGCGTCGGCGCCGTGGTCGGCAACGGTGCGCCATGGAGCAATCTCAATCCCGCGCCGCTCGACGCGATGCCAGGCAGAGGCGTGTCGGCAAACTGGCTGGTACGCACCGCGATCGCCTTCGAGCCGCGCGACGGTCATCTCTTCGTCTTCATGCCGCCGGCGGAGACCGCCGAGGACTATCTCGACCTGATCGCCGCGGTCGAGGATACCGCCGAGGAGCTCGACACGCCGGTCTTCGTCGAGGGCTATGCGCCGCCCGGCGATCCGCGGCTCAACAGCTTCTCGGTGACGCCCGATCCCGGCGTGATCGAGGTCAACATCCATCCCTCGATGGGTTGGCGTGAGTTGGTCGACAAGACCGAGATCATCTACGAGGAAGCGCGCGCCACGCGACTGGGCGCGCAGAAATTCATGCTCGACGGCCGCCACTCCGGCACCGGCGGCGGCAACCACATCGTCGTCGGTGGCGCCACGCCCGCCGACTCGCCGCTGCTGCGCCGGCCCGATCTGCTGAAGAGCCTGATCGGCTACTGGCACAATCATCCGTCGCTGTCGTACCTGTTCTCCGGCCTGTTCATCGGCCCGACCAGCCAGCATCCGCGCGTCGACGAGGCGCGCAACGATCAGCTCTTCGAGCTGGAGATCGCCTTCAAGCAGGTCGCCGCCGGTCGCGAGGTACAGCCCTGGCTGGTCGATCGCCTGTTCCGCAATATCCTGGTCGACAGCACCGGCAACACGCATCGCTCCGAGTTCTGCATCGACAAGCTCTACTCGCCCGACAGCGCCACAGGGCGGCGCGGGCTATTGGAGCTGCGCGCCTTCGAGATGCCGCCCCATCAACGCATGAGCCTGGCGCAGCAAGTGCTGCTGCGGGGCCTGCTGGCGCATTTCTGGGACAAGCCCTACGACCAGGCGCTGACGCGCTGGGGCACGCGTCTGCACGACGATTTCATGCTGCCGCACTTCGTCTGGCAGGACTTCACCGACGTCGTCGACGATCTCAAGCGCGATTGCGTCGGTGTCTCGGCCGACTGGTTCCTGCCCCACTTCGAGTTCCGTTTCCCCGAGATCGGCGGCATCGCACAACGTGGCATCGAGCTGGAGCTGCGCCATGCCCTCGAACCGTGGCACGTGCTGGGCGAGGAAGCCGGCGGCGGCGGCACGGCGCGCTATGTCGATTCCTCGCTCGAGCGACTGCAGGTCAAGGCGCAAGGCCTCAACGATGCGCGCCACAGCATCGTCTGCAACGGCTACGCCGTGCCAATGCGCGCGACAGGCGTGCCGGGCGAGTTCGTGGCCGGCGTCCGCTTCCGCGCCTGGCAGCCGCCCAACGCGCTGCATCCCACGATCGGCGTGCATACGCCGCTGGTGTTCGACATTCACGATGCGTGGAGCAATCGCTCGATCGGCGGCTGCACCTATCATGTGTCGCATCCGGGCGGCCGCAACTACGACCGTTTCCCGGTCAACGCCAACGAGGCCGAGGCGCGCCGTCGCGCGCGCTATGCGCCGATGGGCCACAGCCAGGGCGACATGAAGCCACCCCAGCACCTCGACAACCCCGACCACCCGCTGACGCTCGATCTGCGGCGGGCGTGATGCAGGGCCCAAACCACCTCATGCTGAGGAGGCCGCGCGGCGGCCGTCTCGAAGCATGGGCAACGCATACCGAGTCGTTGCCCACCCTTCGAGACGCGCCCGATGGGCGCTCCTCAGGGTGAGGTCAGTGCCGCGGTAGACCCTCGGCAGGCTCTGTGTCAGGCTCCCGTCCCTTCAACGAAGGCCCTTTTCCCCGCGCATGGAATCGCTGCGCAATCCGGGTCAAGCGGCGGCGCCGGCTCCCTATGACGAGCTGGTCACCGGCCGTCATCAGATCCGTTATCACTGGCAAGGCCTGCTCGGCACGATGCGCGCGCTGCCCGAGGAGGCGATGCGCGACCGCGTCGAGCGCGCGCGGCGCCAGCTCGCCGAAGGCGGCGGCACACGCGCCGTGGCGCCCGATGGCTCGGCCACCGAATGGATCTTCGAGCCGCTGCCGTTGATCATCACGCCGCCGGAATGGGAGACACTGTCGGCCGGCCTGGTCCAGCGCGCTCGCCTGCTCGATGCGATCCTGGGCGACGTCTACGGCCCGCAACGCCTGCTTGCCGAGCACCGCATCCCGCCCGTGCTGCTGCACGCCGAACCCCGCTTCATGCGGCCCTGCCGGCGCATGGACAGCGGCGGCCCGAAACGCCGGCTCGTGAACTACGCCGCCGACGTCGTGCGCGGCGCCGATGGCTCGTGGTCCGTGCTCGCCGACTACACCGGGGCGCCCACGGGTGCCGGCTACGCGTTGTTCCTGCGCCGCGCCATGGCACGCGCCATGCCCGAGGCCTTCCGCTCGATCCCGGTGCGCGAGATCGCGCCGTTCTTCGATCGCTGGCAGGCCTCGTTACGCGACTGCGCGCCGGCGAGCGCCGCCAACCCACGCGTGGCCCTGCTGACCTCGGGCGCTTTCGCGCACACCTATTTCGAGCAGGTTTTCCTCGCCCGCACGCTCGGCATCACCCTGGTCGAAGGTGGCGACCTCACGGTGCGCGCCGACGGCGTGGCGCTGAAGACGCTGGAAGGCCTGAAGCAGGTCGACGTGCTGCTGCGCCGCCTCGACGGCGCGTGGTGCGATCCGCTCGAATTGCGCGCCGACTCGACTCTCGGTGTCAGCGGCCTCGCTGGCGCGGAGCGTACCGGCACGGTGGCGATCGCCAACGCGCTGGGCAGCATGCTGGCGGAGTCGGCGGCGTTGTCACCTTTCCTGCCGAGTCTCGCGCCGCATGTGCTGGGGGAGGACCTAGCACTGCCGGCGCTCGACGTGTGGTGGCTGGGCGAGGAGCCGGCGCGACGCGAAGTGCTGGCGCGCTTCGACTCCATGGTGGTGCGCGATGTGATGGGCGCTGATCGTGAGCCGATGACGGTGCGGGAGCTGCCGGGCGATCGCCGTACGGCCCTGCTGGCGCAGATCAACAAGCAGCCCTGGTCCTATATCGCGCAGCGGCCCGTCAATCCGTCGGTCGCACCATCCTGGTCGCCCGAGGGGCTGCGGCCCGACCCCGTCGTCGTGCGCGTGTTCCTCGTCGCCGAGGGTGATAGCTACCGCGTGATGCCCGGTGGCTTGGGCCGCACCGCACCCGCCTCGCCGCTCTCACGACTGGGCCGCATCGATGGCCGCCTGCGCGACGTCTGGGTGCTGGCCGAAGACGATTCGGAAGTCGTGATCCCCTCGACCGCGCGTTTCCGCGGCGTGCCGATCCAGCGCGGCGGCGACGTGCAGAGCCGCGTCGCCGACAACCTCTTCTGGCTCGGCCGCTACACCGAGCGTCTCGACAACGCCGCCCGCCTGATCCGCGGCGCCCTCTCGCGCCTGGCGCGCCAGCCGCTGGGTGCGCGCGATCTCGTCGAGGTACGCCTGCTGGCACTGGCCTCGGCCGAGGCGCGGTTGATCTCCTCGCAGGACGCGATGTCGCCGCCTGACAGCGCCGCCCTGTTGCGCGCACTGACCCGCTTCGCCAGCGACGAACGCGCCTTCGGCTCGGCATTGCGCGCCATCAGCCGGCTGATCATGACCCTGCGCGATCGCCTGTCGGCCGACATGAGTGCGACCATCGACACGCTGATCGGCTCGATGTCGCGTCGCATCGCCGCTTCGACCGGCAATGTCGATGTGCTGCTGGCGCTGCTCGACGACACCATCCGCATGGTCGCGACCGTCGCCGGCCTGTCGCAGGAGAACATGACGCGCGGCGCCGGCTGGCGCTTCCTCGATCTCGGCCGCAGGCTGGAGCGCGCGTACTATGTCTGCAGCGGCGCGCATTTCGCCTTCACCCAGACGCCGGTGATCTGGGAATCGGCGATGCGCCTGGCGCTGGAGCTCTGCGACTCCACCATCACCTATCGCGGCCGCTATCTCGGCGCGCTCGAGCCCGCTCCGGTGCTCGACCTTACCCTGCTCGACGAGAGCAATCCGCGCTCGCTCGCATTCCAGGTTCACGCCATCGACCGACACCTCGACGTGCTGGCACGAACCACGGGTTCGCGCGTCGCCTTCGACGATTCCGCGTTGCTCGCCGACATGCGTGCCGGGGTGACGATGTTCCAGACCGACGAGCGCGCCTGGCGCCACCAGGGCTTGGCGCTCACCCGCCTGCGCGACACCTTGAGTAACACGGTCGATACCTTCATCCGCCTGTCCGACGACCTGACGCGCACGCATTTCTCGCTGGTGCCCGCCGCGCGCCGGCTCGGCGCACCGGCGGAGTGAGCCATGCGCTACCGCGTCTCGCACCGCACAACCTACCGCTACTCCAACCCCGTCGATCTGGCGCAACACCTCGCGCATTTGCGTCCGCGCGCCCTACCCGGCCAGGCGGTCACGCAATGCAATGTCTCGGTCGAGCCGGCGGCCGACGAACGCGCCACGCATACCGACCATTTCGGCAATACCGTCGACAGCTTCCGCATCGACACGACGCACGAGGAGCTCGTGGTCGGGATGCACGCCGACGTCGATGTGTCGTTGCCTATCCCGCCGCCGGCGGAGACCACGCCGTCCTGGATGGCCCTACGCGACGCCTTCGCCGCGCCGTTTCCCGCGGAGATCGAAGCCGAAGAGTTCATCCACCCCTCGCCGCTGGTGGTGCCTGACGAGGCAGCGCTGGCCTATGCGAAGCCCTCGTTTCCCGAGGGCGCAACGATCCTGCAGGGCGCGCGCGACCTGACGCGGCGTATCCACGCTGACTTCGTCTACACGCCGGGCGCCACCGACATCTCCACGCCCCTGGCCGAGGTCTTCGCCCGCCGCGTCGGCGTCTGCCAAGATTTCGCTCATGTGCAGATCGCCGCTATGCGCGCACTAGGGCTGCCGGCAGCGTACGTCTCGGGCTACATCCGGACCTATCACGATCCCGCCAAGGCCGAGCTGCGCGGCGCGGACGCCAGCCACGCCTGGGTCGCGGTGTGGTGCGGCGCCGACGCAGGCTGGGTGCATGTCGACCCGACCAACGATCTCGTCGCCCACGAAGAGCATGTGATCGTCGCCTGGGGCCGCGACTTCGCCGATGTCAGCCCGGTGCGTGGCATCATCCTCGGTGGCGGGCAGCATACCTACGGTGTCGAAGTCGAGCTCGTGCCGCTCGCCTGACCTGCTAGAGTTCGGCGCAAATCGGAGGAGTTCGCATGCGTATCGTCATCGCGCAGATGAAGCACGAGACCAACACCTTCTCGCCGGTGCCGACGCCGATCGGCCGCTTCGCGCGTGGCCGGCCGCTGCCGCCGGAAGGCAAGGATGCCTACGAGGCGTTCAAGAACACCGGCACCGGCATGGGCGCCTTCATCGAGCTGGCCGAGGGCATCGGCGCGGAGATCGTCACGCCGATCGCCGCCGGCGCGCCGCCCAGCGGTGCGGTCGAGGATGCTGCCTTCGAGTACATGAGCGAGCGCATCTGCGATGCGGTGGCCAAAGGCTGCGACGCCATCCTGCTCGACCTGCACGGCGCGATGGT